>NZ_CP091485.1:0-2495 GCF_021869685.1 Enterobacter cloacae complex sp. ECL414 | reverse complement strand
GAGTAATCTAATCTAACTTGATTGAGTTCCGGGCGTGCCGCCCGGTTTTTTTTGCTGTTTCCCGGTGTCCGTTCCGGGACAGGATGTGCATTTGTAATACCGCGCACGCGCCGGCATCACAAATACCCTGGTCAGGGCTGCGCCCCGACACCCCGCCATCGCCTCACGGCCGCGCACTGAATTGCGCACCCGTTCACCGATTTTCACGCATTTTCCTCGCCTATCTGTGCGTTCAGCATGGCGTAAAGCGCTTCGGCCTGATCGTGCAGGTGCTCACAGCAGCCGGCAGCCTCATCCAGATCCATCTGCTCGAGCCGCTCAAGGAGGAGAAGTGTCTGTGCGCGGATAAATTTGGCCATATTGAGGGCGGCGGATTCCTGTCTGGTCACTGGTGATTTTCCCCGTCTGGTGATGATTTTTGCGTGAAAAGAGCATGGCGTCATTCTGGTGCATAGTCATGCATGCCGTTAAAATTTAACAGGCGCGTTTCTGACGGGTTCCGGGGTGGTTTGTTGTGGTTTTTGTCATGGTTTCGTCAGGAACGCGCTGAACGCGTCTCAGGCGGTGCGGGCAACGGATGTTATGGTAAATTCTTGGGGGCTTGATTATAAAATACCGCACTTCCTCTTATGTCTTGTGCTTTTTAGACAACCCTGAAAGCTTTTAGCTTTGGTGATGCAATTTGCTGGGATTTTGGCGGAGAACCACAGGTAAAGAAAAAGGCCACATTAGCGGCCTTTTTCGGAGAAGATGCTCAGTGCGGAATTTCGGAGACTTCTTTAACGTCGGTTTTATTGATCTGCTGTTTGACACCATTCGCGTCTGTATAGCCAAGCAGGCCTGAGTCTGATTCTTTAGGTTTGCCGTCGCTGACAATAGTGCGACCGTCATTGGTGTGTATGGCATAGCTTGTGCGCGTGCAGCCGGTGAGGGCTGAAAGCGCAACTGCCGCTGCGAACACTGAAACAAAAATCTTTTTCAAAGCCAGCTCCTTTTATCCATATCAGTTTTGGTCACTAACCATCTAACTATAGGTCATTTTTTATGTGAAAAGAGGCTTGATGGTGGGCTGTATATCGAGTTAGGCGCGAGGTGCTATGGTCAAAGTGTGGTGTCAGGCGGGGAGGAGGCTTATATGAGATGTAATCCGGCCGATACATATACCAAGATGATTTAAGTATTCCTCTTTGTGAGGTTGGATGTCTAATTTATAAAGGATCTTCTTGAGATCCTTTTTTTCCGCGCGTAATCTCTTGCCCTGTAAACGAAAAAACCACCCTGGCAGGTGGTTTTTCGAAGGTTAGGTAATCCTGGCAGATCCCCTAACCGTGGTAACAGTCTTGTGCGAGACATGTCACCAAATTTGTCCTTTCAGTGTAGCCTCACTAAGGCCGCCACTTCAAGAACTCTTGAGACATCTCTCGCACATCCTGTTTGCCAATGGCCGTTGCCAATGGCGATTAGTCGTGTCTTTCCGGGTTGGACTCAAGTTGATAGTTACCGGATAAGGCGCAGCGGTCGGACTGAACGGGGGGTTCGTGCATACAGTCCATCCTGGAGCGAACTGCCTTCCCGGAACTGAGTGTCAGGCGTGGAATGAGAAACCGCGGCCATAACAGCGGAGTGACACCGGTAAACCGAAAGGCAGGAATGCGGGGGAGCACGAGGGAGCCACCAGGGGGAAACGCCTGGTATCTTTAAGCCGCATCGGGTTTCGCCACCACTGATTTGAGCGTCAGATTCTGTGATGCTTGTCAGGGGGGCGGAGCCTATGGAAAAACGGCTTTGGCGCGGCCTTATGCTTTCTTCGTTAAGTATCTTCCTGGCATCCCCCAGGAAATTTCTGATCCATCCGTAAGCCCGTCCCGCTCGCCGCAGCCGAACGACCGAGCGGAGCGAGTCAGTGAGCGAGGAAGCGGAATATATTCTGTATCACATTTTCTCCTGACGCGTTTTCTTTCACTTTCTGCGCCTGTCTTATGTGGCATTAATGCTATGTGTTACTGCCATGCTACATCTTAAGCCAGTATACACTCCGCTAGTGCTCCGTGACTGGTCCGGCGCTGCGCCCGGAACCCGCCTGTACCGGTTCAGCAGCCGTTCCGGCCTGACTGCAATTTTTTTTTTTTCATCCCTGCCCGCTACCCTGTAAACCTTTCTTCTGCGTTGCCGTTAACAGTAGGTAAGCCATGTTTGGTTTTTCTTCCGGAGCCCTGATGACTCTTAGTGATGATGAGCGACACCTGCTTGTGTCCGTTGTTTCGGTCTGGCTACGGCGTGCCGGAGGGGATGCCGGAGCCATGATGCTGGATGCATACCGGCAGATTTTGTCTGAAACCGAACCGGCCGTAAGGACTGTCATGCTCGAATTTCTTGAATCCGTTCGCATTCATTACATTTCGTCCTGAGCATTTTCTGTATTTCTGTCCATACTTAAACGAGGCGGCCGTCACGGACGGTGGTCGTCGTTCCATGATGCTGTTATGGACGAGTGA
>NZ_CP091484.1:0-4716 GCF_021869685.1 Enterobacter cloacae complex sp. ECL414 | reverse complement strand
CAAAAAGGTCACGACTTATTCAGGAGCGGGAAATGAAGCTGTTAAATCTCATTGAATCATTGCTTAACTGCCTGTATCTGGCGGCGGAGCTGTGGGACTGGCTGGAGAAGCATTTGTCGGTTTTTAAGGCATTGGCGCGGATTTTAGTGTGACTTTAACATCCATGCATCTGGCTGCATGACTATGCACCAGTGTAATATTCAGCGGCTGCGTTTCTGGTGTTTTTTCGTTATGTCTGTCGCCACTTTCTCGCGTCTGGCACCGGAAACGCAGCCAACCCCGTTTCAGCGGTGCGCCCAACGGATGTTATGGTAAATAAAAATCATAAACCTATTACTTGATATTCATTTGTTGACCGATCTTCTCTAGGCATCAAGTGAATAAGTCCACTGCTGTATAAGACATCTAGTCCATACCTAACTTGGGTTGTCTGAATGCCAGTGTAATCTCTGAGGGTATCATGCATTACTTGAACTGTTGTTTTCTCCTTATACCTCAAGCCTAATATTGTTATATACAGCTTTAGCGCCGTGAAAGGTGCTATCCCTCTGTTTGATATTGTTTTTAGCTTTTTTCTTACAATCTCAACTGGCACCTTTGCCCAGTACGTATCATCTTTTTTGATCGTTAGTTCGTATCTATTCGTTCTGAAGCTCTTGTCTGAGTTAACTACACCTAAGTCCTCTAGTTTTGATAATCCTCGTATAACCATGGGGCGACTAAGCCCGGTTAACGTCTCCAAACCAGTTAAAGATACCTCCGCAACCCTAGAGTGAAAGTCAATCAAAACGGACAAGGCTAGAAGACACTTCATTGCTGCAATGCCAGTACCTGTATTTCCTGATTTCAATCTAACCAGCAGTAAATCTTCAGGGTCTTCTGAACGTAGCCACCAGTTTGGAAGTCTCGCAAAGCGTTTGTTATTCATTAGAGTGCCACTTACGTTCAAGAAATGAGAAAAATAACTTTATTATCATAAACATAAAGAACATTGCACCAAGGGAAACGATAGCAACCAGAGCTTCTGGTGGCGCTGAAGCTAATGTGGAAATTACGTTGTTTAGAGTTTCCATAAACAGCAGTCTCCTAAGAAAAACGTCAAGACTGAAATTTTTAGCACGGGGTTAATATATATATCTAGATTAAGCGATAATCCTAAATTTATAAAAAATCGTTTAAAATCAATTTTTTATTGTTGGTAAATGGCTTTTTTTAATAGTAAATGAGATAACTAATTTTATTGTTCGATGGCTTCCACATGTGCATTTTTAGTGGTCAATAAATGAACTCATAGTAAATGTGTTGAAGTGTGTAGTGAGGAGGAGGGAATGGCTCATGGAAAGATGGAAGAGGTGTTGATAACCAACAGCCTCTCCCAGATCAATTGTTGTATCTGCTATTTTTTTGCGGGCATCATGTTTTCAAGTTTGAATTGTTGTTGCCCTATAACGTCGTTAGCTTGTTCAACTGACAGTCCAACGGAAATGAGGGATTTCTTCATGTCTTCCAGTTGGGCATAGAATCGATTTTTTGCCTCGTTAACCCCGTCAGCGATGAACTGAGCATTTAAATCAGATTCAATTCGATAAAATCGGATGTTAGAAACGCAATCATAAAACCATGAGTACTTTGCCGTTAGCTCTTGAATTGCTAATGTGCCGTGGGCTTCACTTACTCCCTCTTCCCCTAGATAGACGCTTCCTTGTATGTTTTCAAAACCACGTCGACTTAGTGTGCTTCTTATATCGTAATAAGCATTCGTATAGTTATTGCCGTGATACAAAACCTTTAACTTTGTCGTATCAAGGTCAAAGGTAATCAGATACTTGCTCATATATTGTTCCTGCATCCATTGGCTTTTGGCCTGCTTGACGAGTTAGAAGTCTAAGGCGTATCTTACCGGGGTTAAACGAAAAAACCGCCTGGGGAGGCGGTTTTTCGAAGGTTAGGTCAGTTGGGGAACTGCTTAACCGGGTAACTGGCTTGGTGGAGCTCAGATACCAAATAATGTCCTTTCAGTGTAGCCGTAGTCAGACCAACACTTCAAGACTCTCAATATCTAAATCCACCTTGACCAGTTACCAATGGCTGCTGCCAGTGGCGCTTTGTCGTGTCTTTCCGGCTTGGACTCAAGTCGATAGTTACCGGATAAGGCGCAGCAGTCGGACTGAACGGGGGGTTCGTGCATACAGTCCAGCTTGGAGCGAACTGCCTTCCCGGAACCGAGTGTCAGGCGTGGAATGAGACAAACGCGGCCATAACAGCGGAATGACACCGGTAAACCGAAAGGCAGGAACAGGAGAGCGCACGAGGGAGCTACCAGGGGGAAACGCCTGGGATCTTTATAGTCCTGTCGGGTTTCGCCACCACTGATTTGAGCGTCAGATTTCGTGATGCTTGTCAGGGGGGCGGAGCCTATGGAAAAACGGCTTCGCCGCGGCCTTATCATTTCCCTGTTAAGTTTCTTCCTGGCATCTACCAGGAAATTTCCGCCCCCTTCGTAAGCCCGCACCGCTCGCCGCAGCCGAACGACCGAGCGCAGCGAGTCAGTGAGCGAGGAAGCGGAATATATCCTGTATCGCATATTCTGCTGACGCGCCGTTGCCGCCTTTTTTCTCCTGCCACATGAAGCACTTCACTGATTTCCGTATCCGTGCCAACATATTAAGCCAGTATACACTCCGCTAGCGCTACGTGACTGGTTCAGGGCTGCGCCCCGAAACCCGCCAAAAGCCACTGACGCGCCTGCGGCTTGTCCAACCCCGCGCCGACCGGGAAAGGCTTTCCCGCCCGTCCCGGCGTTATCAGGAGGCCGGTTTGTCAGAGAAACGGAACAAGATGCTCACCATGTGGGTGACGGAGGGCGAGCACCGGCGGCTGCTTGAGCGCTGCGACGGCAGGCCGCTGGCGGCGTGGATGCGGCAGACCTGCCTGGACGAAAAGCCGGCACGTTCCGGAAAGCTTCCCTCAATCTCGCCGGCGCTGCTGCGCCAGCTTGCCGGCATGGGCAATAACCTGAACCAGATAGCCCGCCGTGTTAACGCCGGCGGCGGCACCGGCCATGACAGGGTACAGATTGTGGCGGCGCTGATGGCCATCGATGCCGGCCTTGAGCGGCTGCGGCACGCCGTTCTTGAGAAAGGAACGGACGATGATCGTTAAATTTCATCCGCGCGGCCGCGGCGGTGGCGCCGGGCCGGTGGACTATCTGCTGGGTAAAGACCGGCAGCGTGAAGGCGCCAGCGTCCTGCAGGGGAAGCCGGAAGAAGTCCGGGAGCTGATTGACGCGTCGCCTTACGTTAAGAAATACACCTCCGGCGTTCTGTCGTTTGCGGAGGCCGATCTGCCTCCCGGCCAGCGGGAAAAACTGATGGCCAGCTTCGAGCGGGTTCTGATGCCCGGACTCGATAAAGATCAGTACAGCATTCTGTGGGTGGAGCACGCGGACAAGGGGCGTCTGGAGCTGAACTTTCTGATCCCCAATACCGAGCTGCTGACCGGCAGGCGGCTCCAGCCTTACTACGACCGCGCCGACCGGCCGCGCATCGATGCCTGGCAGACTATCGTGAACGGCAGACTGGGGCTGCACGACCCGAACGCGCCGGAAAACCGCCGGGCGCTGGTCACGCCGTCCGGGCTGCCGAAAACGAAGCAGGAGGCCGCAGAAGCCATCACCCGGGGACTGCTGACCCTTGCTTCGTCCGGGGAGCTGAAAAGCCGTCAGGATGTCACTGACACTCTTGAAGGTGCAGGTTTTGAGGTGGTGCGCACCACGAAAAGCAGTATCAGCATTGCCGACCCGGACGGGGGGCGAAACATCCGACTGAAGGGAGCCATCTATGAGCAGTCTTTTAACGCTGGCGAAGGACTTAGAGCAGCAATCGAAAGCGCAGCAGCAGAGTACCGGCGAGATGCTGAAAGCCGCATTCAGCGAGCACGAGCAGTCTGTCAGAGCGGAACTGAGCGCAAGCGCGAGGAGAATCAGCGACGCCATCCTCGCCCACGAGCAGAGTATGAGCGAGGCGATGGAGAAAAACCGGCGGAGCGTACTGCGGACTGCCAGGCGGACATGGCTCACCATCCTGATGGTGTCAGCGCTGCTGATCGGCACGAGCGGGAGCATTCTGTGGTGGCAGGGGCAGCAGATAACCGACAATTACACGCATCTTCGTCAGCAGGAAGATACCCTGGCGAAAATGACCGCCCGGACGTGGGGAGTGCGCTATCAGGAGAGCAGCGACGGCCGGAGGTTTCTTATCCTGCCGCCGGGGATACAAACCGAAGCCATCCCTTACGACGGGACGACATGGATCCGCCTGAAACAGGAGTAGCGGAAAATGACAGAGCTGGAAAAGCAGTTGCTGAGCGCATTAGAGCAGCTACAGCAGGACTACTCGCAAAGGCTGGACGAATGGGAGAGCGCCTTCGCGGAATGGCGGAGCATGTGTGGGCTTATGCAACGGGAGAACGCGGTGCTGAACGAGCGCGTGTCGGACTTGAGCACGCAGGTGCTGAGTTTAAGCGAGCAGCTGCGCCGCTTGTCCGGGAACTGAATGCCATCGAGCTCCGGCAGAGGGAGAATGAGTATCAGAAAACACTGGAGCTGGAGCGCCAGCCGCAGAAAACCTACCGCGGGCCGACACTTTAAACCATCCAGGCAGCTGACAACCCGCACGAAGAGGGGCTCTTATTTCTCCCGCTAAATAGGTTCGTGAT
>NZ_CP091483.1:0-61471 GCF_021869685.1 Enterobacter cloacae complex sp. ECL414 | reverse complement strand
GTCGGGATCGATCAGGTAGCCGATCCTCAGGCCGCTCGCCTCCAGTTGCGGAGCTTTGAAGCGCGGCCAGCCGGTGCTTTTTTCCTCGGCTCCCGCCGCGTTCACCAATGCCACCATGGCATCGAGATCATCCAACCGCAGGCAACAGCCGAACGAGCTCGTAGCTGGGTCGAGGTCAGGATAGGGGAAGAATTCGAGCTGCAAACCGCCGCGCTGCAGGATCATCCAGCCGCGATCCTTCCAACTCGTCGCAAAGCCCAGCTTCGCATAAAACGCCTCTGTCACATCGAAATCGCGCGATGGCAGATTGGGGGTGACGTGGTCAGCCATGGCTCAGCGCAGCTTGTCGGCCATGCGGGCCGTATGAGTGATTGCGGCGCGGCTATCGGGGGCGGAATGGCTCATCACGATCATGCTGGCCTTGGGGAACGCCGCACCAAACGCGCGCGCTGACGCGGCGTAGTGCTCAGTGTCGGCATCACCGAGATTGCCGAGCGACTTGGCCTTGCTGTCCTTGATCAGGCAGCCACCAAAAGCGATGTCGGTGCCGTCGATCCCAACGGTGATATTGTCACTGGTGTGGCCGGGGCCGGGGTAAAATACCTTGAGCGGGCCAAAGTTGGGCGCGGTTGCTGGTTCGACCCAGCCATTGGCGGCGAAAGTCAGGCTGTGTTGCGCCGCAACCATCCCCTCTTGCGGGGCAAGCTGGTTCGACAACGCATTGGCATAAGTCGCAATCCCCGCCGCATGCAGCGCGTCCATACCGCCCATCTTGTCCTGATGCGCGTGAGTCACCACCGCCAGCGCGACCGGCAGGTTGATCTCCTGCTTGATCCAGTTGAGGATCTGGGCGGTCTGGTCATCGGTCCAGGCGGTATCGACCACCAGCACGCGGCCGCCATCCCTGACGATCAAACCGTTGGAAGCGACTGCCCCGAAACCCGGCATGTCGAGATAGGAAGTGTGCTGCCAGACATTCGGTGCGAGCTGGCGGAAAACCAGATCGCCAAACCGTTGGTCGCCAGTTTCCATTTGCTGGCCAATCGTCGGGCGGATTTCACCGGGCATGCACCCGCTCAGCATCAATGCAGCGGCTAATGCGGTGCTCAGCTTCGCGACCGGGTGCATAATATTGGGCAATTCCATCAAGTTTTCCTTTTATTCAGCATTAAAAACCCCGCAAATGCGAGGCCTAGTAAATAGATGATCTTAATTTGGTTCACTGTAGCAAAAATATGGGGCGAATTCAAACATGAGGTGCGACAGTTTCAAAAGCCATATGATAATCAACAAGCTGAGCAAATTTCTCTAATGGTGTAAGCCAATCTAACGCCTTTCTAGGACGAGTATTCAGTGACATGGCAACTTGATTTAAATAATGCTGATCTGCCTGATTTAAATCAATCCCTTTAGGGAAGGTGCGAATAAGCGGGGAAATTCTTCTCGGCTGACTCAGTCATTTCATTTCTTCATGTTTGAGCCGATTTTTTCTCTCGTAAATGCCTTGAATCAGCCTATTTAGACCGTTTCTTCGCCATTTAAGGCGTTATCCCCAGTTTTTAGTGAGATCTCTCCCACTGACGTATCATTTGGTCCGCCCGAAACAGGTTGGCCAGCGTGAATAACATCGCCAGTTGGTTATCGTTTTTCAGCAACCCCTTGTATCTGGCTTTCACGAAGCCGAACTGTCGCTTGATGATGCGAAATGGGTGCTCCACCTTGGCCCGGATGCTGGCTTTCATGTATTCGATGTTGATGGCCGTTTTGTTCTTGCGTGGATGCTGTTTCAAGGTTCTTACCTTGCCGGGGCGCTCGGCGATCAGCCAGTCCACATCCACCTCGGCCAGCTCCTCGCGCTGTGGCGCCCCTTGGTAGCCGGCATCGGCTGAGACAAATTGCTCCTCTCCATGCAGCAGATTACCCAGCTGATTGAGGTCATGCTCGTTGGCCGCGGTGGTGACTAGGCTGTGGGTCAGGCCACTCTTGGCATCGACACCAATGTGGGCCTTCATGCCAAAGTGCCATTGATTGCCTTTCTTGGTCTGATGCATCTCCGGATCGCGTTGCTGCTCTTTGTTCTTGGTCGAGCTGGGTGCCTCAATGATGGTGGCATCGACCAAGGTGCCTTGAGTCATCATGACGCCTGCTTCGGCCAGCCAGCGATTGATGGTCTTGAACAATTGGCGGGCCAGTTGATGCTGCTCCAGCAGGTGGCGGAAATTCATGATGGTGGTGCGGTCAGGCAAGGCGCTATCCAGGGATAACCGGGCAAACAGACGCATGGAGGCGATTTCGTACAGAGCATCTTCCATCGCGCCATCGCTCAGGTTGTACCAATGCTGCATGCAGTGAATGCGTAGCATGGTTTCCAGCGGATAAGGTCGCCGGCCATTACCAGCCTTGGGGTAAAACGGCTCGATGACTTCCACCATGTTTTGCCATGGCAGAATCTGCTCCATGCGGGACAAGAAAATCTCTTTTCTGGTCTGACGGCGCTTACTGCTGAATTCACTGTCGGCGAAGGTAAGTTGATGACTCATGATGAACCCTGTTCCATGGCTCCAGATGACAAACATGATCTCATATCAGGGACTTGTTCGCACCTTCCTTAGGTAAATATTGCCTAATTAAACCATTCATATTTTCGCATGTGCCTTTTTGCCAGGGTGAATGTGGGTCACAGAAATATACATCTATGCCTAAATCTTCTTCGAGTATTTTATGTTCTGACATCTCACGTCCACGGTCATAGGTCAACGTTTTACGCAGTTCTGCAGGTAAATATTTCAGAGCTTCAGTTAAAGCCTTGCGCACTGATTCTGCCTTTGCATCAGGTAATGTTGCCAAGATACAGAGCCGTGTATTTCGTTCAATAAGTGTTGCTATCGAACTTTTATTGTCTTTACCTTTAATTAAATCAGCTTCCCAATGACCCGGTATTTTTCTTTCTTGAACTTCGGCTGGGCGCTCATGAATAGTTTTAATATCCTGTAATATAGAATCTTTTTTAGGTTCACCGTTAGCTTTTCGCTTTTTATTTTCATGACGTAGACAGGATAATAAGTCTTTTTTCAACTCACCCTTTGGTAATGCTCGTATCGTTGAATAAATCGTTGTATGGCTTACATTCATTGTTTGATCCAAATCAGGAAATGTCTTTAAACGCTTTGCTATTTGCTGAGGAGACCATAAACAACGGATCGCTTCAACAATAAATTTCCAGAGGATTGAATCGATTTTGAGTTTTCTGTGACCACGTCTACGTCTAGCGAAGGTGTTATCAGAAGCATATCGAGCTTGATAAACGTCATTGATGCTATTTCTTTTAAGCTCACGATAGATCGTACTAGGATGTCTTTTAATGAGTTCAGCAAATTTTCTGGCTGAAAAGCCTTCTTTTCTTGACTCAAGCATTAATGCAGTACGATCTTCAAAGTTAAGATGATGGTATGACAATTTTATATACTCCATAAACCCTTTAAATTAATTAGGTGGTTTATGTCGCACTTCAAGTTTTACTCTGCCAACTTTAAATCAGTGGCTCCACTAACACTCTTCACTTATTTATTTAAAATTTAGCGACGTTAAAAGACAATTAAGTATTTTTAGATAATGGGGTTCTAGGGATTTTCCGTCCAAAAACGACAAAGTGCTCTGGAGGCCGCGCCGTCCGTGGCCTCCAGAGGGGTATTACTTTTCGCTGACGGGTAAATATCCCTCGATTGAGCGCATAAGCTCCTCCAGATCTGGCAATTTTTCGCTCAATTCGAAGTGGTAAGTCCCCTTGAGGTTAATGTTGTGCCAGGCCACAGGGGATGCCTGTTTGACGATATCTATTCTCTTGGTATCTCCTTGGTATTCGAAGCTGGTCAACAGCTGGCTGAGTATCCTGGAGTTGAAGTAAACGATGGCATTGGTGACCAGGCGAGCGCACTCATTCCATAGCTGGATTTCTTCGTCTGAACTGCCCCGGAACTGATCCCCATTGACGCTGCTCACGGCCCGACGCAGTTGGTGATAGGCCTCTCCCCGGTTCAGCGCGCGCTGAACATAGTTTCTTAAACTGGCATCATCGATGTAGCACAGTAGATAATTCGCTTTCACCAGGCGATTGTATTCCGTCAGGGCTTCCAGCAGCGGGTGATTGCGCTTGTACTCCGAGAGCTTTCTCACCAAGGTGGCTTGCGTTGTTTTCCGCTGCTTAAGTGATACTGCAATCCGTTGGATGGTATCCCAGTGCTGCGCAATACGATGGGTATTGATTGGCTTTTTTAAGCACAGCTGAATTCGGTGTTCTTTGTCTTCCTTGACATCAAACATGTCATTGATCACTTTGCCAACCTGGGCATAGCGTGGGGCAAACTGGTATCCGAACAGATCCAGTAACGCGAAGTTCACATGGTTCACCCCATGGGTATCGGTTGAGAGCACATCCGGAATGATGTCTGACGTATTGCTCATCAACAAATCAAAGATGTAGTGCGATTCATGTTCGTTGGCGCCGATCACTCTGGCGTTGATCGCAGCGTGATTGGCGATCAAGGTCATGGCAGAAACACCTTTTTGAGTGCCAAAGTACTTCGACGAATAACGGGTTTTGAAGGTCTCGCGCCGGGCTTCGAACTTTTGACCATCGGCACTGGCGTGGATCACATCTTCCTGGATGTTGTAGTACCGGAAGATGGGTAGCTTGGCTGTCGCGTTATTGATGTTGTCGTTAGCAGCATTCAATGTTTCCAGGCGAAGATAGTTCGCCTGGATAGTGCTGAGCTGATCATAGGTACGATCAGAGATCTGTGCCATGCCGTAAATGCCTTGATTGGTTGCATTGCCGACCAGAATTGCCAACAGGTCATATTCATGGGAACGGCTTCTGGATTGGGAACCCAGCACATGAGCGAAGCAGTCAATGAAACCGGTGTCACGATCAACCATGCGCAGTACATCCGCAATCCCCGTTGTGGGAATTTGCTGGAAGAAGGGATTGTTGACCAGATGATGTTTGCTGGCCGAAGGCAGGCGCCAGAAGCGTTTACCCTGCGGATTACGCAAGATGATATTCCGGTTGTCTTCCTGTTCAAGATATTCGCCGACTTCGTACAAACGGGTATCCAATTCCATGGCCATCTGTTTGATCAGCTTTTCAGGCTCCTCCGCTAATTTTGTAAAATGGCTCTGTTGAAGCAGCGTATATTTGTTTTTTCGCCAATGTTCCCCGTCGATCAGGTCGGCGTCGAGTGCCCGGTATTTAGTGATATCAGGCAGCGTCAGCTGGCCATTCAGGCGATCAGGAATCTGTTGATAGAGGAACCACTCATAACGATCGATCAGGATATTCCCTTCACCATCCAGCAGGAATTCACGTGATTTTTTGGAAAGGAGTCTGGTGTCGGCAGTTTGCAACTGAGCGTCCTGGCCGTTGAGTTCGTTTTGTGTTTTCGCCAAGGCGGCCGCTAAGTGCTGGGTGCCGTCGCAGCCTTCGAAGCGCAGACATAGGAACAACTCTCGCAGCAAACCTTTCCGCAGACTTTCTTTCTCGTCGCAGTACTGCCACATGGCTTCATCGACCGATCGTCGCTGCTCGTTCAGGAAGAGACATACAGATTCCAGATCCCTTTTGGTCAGCAGGCTCAGTGCTTGCTGTCTTACTGTTGCAAACGGTAGTTGCAGATCAATGCTGTCATCAATGAACAGGTGCAGTACTTCAGCTGCCTTGCTGACATTTTTAGCTGCTTTTTGCCAATCCTTAAACACCGCTTCCTGCGCATAATCCTTTGCCTTCTGTTTGGTCTGTCTGACATGATGCACAAAGCCATCGGCAATACGTTCCAGCGCTTGCTGCCATCGCGTTTGAAGATAGCACAATAAATACAGCCATTGGCTGCCTACGGTTTGACGTTTCAGTTTGGCACCGTAGTAGTCGACTTTCTCTGCCAGGTGTTGCAGATTTTTCTGCGACAGTGATAGCGTGCTCAACAGCAGATCCACTTCCGGCATCCAATGCTGGATATGGCGATAGACAATCAGTTCTTTCTCCAACTCGGTTCCGGTGAAGTTACGAGCCGATTGTCGCAACTGTCGGAACGGCAGTGGACCTGTGCCGTTCACGAGCTCCGCCAGTGCTTGCTTAAGACCGCGTGACATTGCACGCTCAAGGTGCGCGGCCATGTGTTCCTGTTCGTCTCCCACCACCTGACTGATGATCTTTTGCAGCGTGCTGTAGGCAGGGATTGCGATCTTCTGCCCCGAACAATATTCATTGGCCGCATCGAAGAGGTGCCTAGGCGCTGTCCAGGCTCTGGCTTGCTGGGATAAGTAATCTCTCAACGCCGCTCCATGGTCTTTGACATTTCAGCGCTGGTAGTTGCAGAGCTGGAAAACACGTTGGTAAATCCGTTCGTTCTCTTTTGGCGTGAGATTAAAGGGTCTACAGCCTGGGCCTGGTAGAACGGTTTGATAAACGTATTTGAGGTCCTGCTTGATCTGATGAAAGCCGGGATTCAGCACCACCGGCTTGGCTTTGAAATAGCCCAGCAGTACCACCAGCATGTAACGCTGGCCCCGATGACGGAGGCTTTTAGCGATCGCCAGTTCCTTATCGTTCAGCGAGAAAAAGAAGCGTTGGTCGGCGGAGGTGAAAGCGGGGGGTCCATATAACTCATCTTGTTCTGCCTCGGACAAGATTTGGACACGTTCTTCGAATGCCATGGATTTAGCCCAAAAAGACTAAATCTTACTCAAACAGAGCCCAAATAGGGATCTCGAAAAAAGTAATACCCCTCTGGAGGCCACAGACGGCGGGGCCTCCAGAGCACTTTGTCGTTTTTGGACGGAAAATCCCTAGAACCCCTCAGTGGGACGAAATGATCCGGACCGCTGGCTCCCTGAAGCTGGGCAAAGTACAGGTTTCAGTGCTGGTCCGTTCATTGCTGAAAAGTGAACGTCCTTCCGGACTGACTCAGGCAATCATTGAAGTGGGGCGCATCAACAAAACGCTGTATCTGCTTAATTATATTGATGATGAAGATTACCGCCGGCGCATTCTGACCCAGCTTAATCGGGGAGAAAGTCGCCATGCCGTTGCCAGAGCCATCTGTCACGGTCAAAAAGGTGAGATAAGAAAACGATATACCGACGGTCAGGAAGATCAACTGGGCACACTGGGGCTGGTCACTAACGCCGTCGTGTTATGGAACACTATTTATATGCAGGCAGCCCTGGATCATCTCCGGGCGCAGGGTGAAACACTGAATGATGAAGATATCGCACGCCTCTCCCCGCTTTGCCACGGACATATCAATATGCTCGGCCATTATTCCTTCACGCTGGCAGAACTGGTGACCAAAGGACATCTGAGACCATTAAAAGAGGCGTCAGAGGCAGAAAACGTTGCTTAACGTGAGTTTTCGTTCCACTGAGCGTCAGACCCCTGTTACCGATGCAAGAACAGGGGAGTTTCATGAAATGCCTGTTTAGGAGTGATTAAAGGTAACTTGTGCGCAGAAGGTCAGGTGTGTGGTGGTTAGTACAGACTAGTGAATGTTGTAACTAAACTATATTTTTATTAAAGGCCGGAGGTGGTGTTCCTCCGGCCTTAATTACGTTTCCGTGTTCATTAGTCGATGAACTGGCGGATCAGTTCCAGAATGGCAATCAGCGCGTTTGCAAGCGCCGCTACCGCCCTCAGAACGATGATTAACAGGTTAATCATCCGTTTTCTCCATAAATGGAGTAAAGACACCGTGGCTTGCTCTTACACTGCCTGTCACCACGGCTTCTCTTCGTCTTGTCAGTTGTAGAGAGTCTCACTCCTGCCAGAGCACAGATAACCAGCACCACCTGTATTACCTGTCAGGACTTTGAACCTGTTCATGCCGCATTTAGCGGAATGCAGGGAGAGACTCACCACAGAGCTAACCCTCTGATTATACGTTTATCTAACGTTCAGGCAAACCGTTAACGCACAGTCACTGCCCGTCATATTGCATAATCAGGCTTCACGGATTATCATACTATTGTCAGTTGTAGAGAGTTTCCCTTCCGGGCTGAGTTACCAGCTCGCACCGGAACCGTAAAAAAGCCGACCTCACCAGTCGGTTTTTTTACGTCTGCGGTTTCCCGCTTCGTTTAAATCTATTTTAAATGAATAAATTGTTCTGCGGCAAACCCAACAACATAAGGACGTTAGGGTTGATGGTTGCCGAAATCGCGGTGCGTTACGTGAATTCTGAGGTTTTGCGAGGGGGATTGGGCGCGAGAATTTACGAGAGAGCGCCGGAACAATGCCGGGATCACAAACCATCACCCGTGAAAGAAATCTTCCGGCATTGCCCGGTCAGGTAGTATGACATTCATTGTCAACGGCCATCAATTTATAAGCTGCTTTGCACTTCATAAAAGATCACCACCAGGGCTGCTAAAACAGTACCGATAGCCAGCACGTTAAAAAGTACGTCCTTCATCTTTACGAACGACATACTGATTTGCGTCCTTTCCCTTTTGTCAGCCTTCTCTATCATCCAGCGTTGGTATGAATCACTGTTACTTTTTCTGTCCATGTTCCCCCCAATTCATCAATGAGCACCAGGCGGCCACCAGGCTTCTTGCCAACAAAGTAACGGCCTCGCGGCAGACGTTCGCCAGTCTTCAGCCGTTCGATCCAGTCCTGAAATGCAGGGCGCGGTTTATAGCTGTAGCGGCCAAAATCAGCTAAAGACTGCGTGACCATGACTGTTTGGCAGCCATGCTTTCTCATATCACGAAACGTATTTTCCAGTGCAGCCAGTGTATTCATTTGCACGTTCTCTCTGCTTTTCCCATGAAGATATTAACGACACTCAAAACTAACACCGTTGGCATGATCACGGCAGCATAGCCGACAGCAACGGCCTGATATATGGTCAATGAGTAGTCGGGCTGTTTATACAATACGACTGAAAAAATGCTCCCCAAACAAGCAAGCAGAGTTAAAAACAAGTAATCGACAAATCTGTTTTTATAGATAACCCATGCAACGATGCAGGGATATGACACCAGGCACAGGATAATCGCATTTGTGGTATGCACGTTTCGCTCCTTGTTATTTAAGGGTTGTCAGCCAGATCAAACAGATTGTTCAGGCTGGAACGGAATTGTTTTACCGATGATACCAGCTCCTGACTCCGCGCTTTTTCCTGCGCCAGTTCACGCCGTAGCTGCGCCATCTCGTCTCTGTTACGCTGAAGCTCAAGGATAGCCGTCATAAAGGTTTTGCTGGCTGATGCCTGTCCGGTCGCTTCCTGCGCCTTTTTAATGGCCTGATCTTCGTCGTCATTCGTTCTGATTGTGTAATGCCCCATGATACCCCTCTTTTGCTGTCATTTTTGCGCTGCCGGCGCGAACCCGGGAAGAAACTTTGCTGGCAAAAAACACTGGCCAACAGATGTGACCGGGAAAATTTGCTGGCAATTAATTTTCGATGAAAGCCAGCTCGCAATCGCCGCATTCAATATTCAGTCCGGCTTTGCCCCACACGGCAGCGCCACACCCGCGACACTGATATTTAACTTTATTTCGTTTTGGCTTGTCCTCAAATGCTGCAACTGACAAATCATTGTCATTGCTCCCGGCCATATCATCTGAATGGCTCCCGTTCTGCGGTGACACTGACGGCAGCAGAGCCATAGAAAGCACCGCTTCTATATCAATCCCGGCCTCAGCATTTTGATGCGCCAGAGCAAGCGTTTCGCGCCATTGCTCTATTACGGCGGTCATATCTTTTTGTTGTTCGACCTGGACAGGGAAGCGATCAAACCAGCTCAAAGCAAATTGCCCCTGGAACAGTTCCAGTGTGACGCGCTGGAAGCGGCCACCAGGGATCGGATAGTCATTAATCTTCTGGCCGACTTTCGCACCACCAGGTCTCCCGGTGGAGGAGGGCATAAGTCCGATACTTTCCATTTTTGCCGCCCACTGCGCATTGTGGTACGTCTTACGCGACGGGTTGCCGTAGTGGTACTGCCACATATGGCACTGCTCATGAACCAGCGTTTGCATGACTTCAATAAGCGGGTACACCGGGAAGTATTCAGGATTGAGGGCGATTTCATCAATCATCCTGCCGCTGCCGTCAGCAGCAACAAAGCGCCTGTAACTGAAATAGCCCATTGTGTTCTTGCCGCGCTGGAACGTAATCAGACAGTCAGGGAGTTCGCCGTCAAAAAGGCGCTGGTTATAGAAATCAAACGCCTGTTGTAGCTCGCTGTAAGCGCGTTCCGTGGCTCTTGTCATGCTGAAGTTCGCTTAGCGGCGTTCCGATATTCCTGTAACTCTGCAACAATAGCAGGGAACACATCAGCGCAACGCTGTGCCAGCTTAACCGCCTTTGAACAAACGCCCATACCATGTGCTCTTTTGAGCGCCTCCAACAAATCTGCCAGTTCCTCGTCAGTGATTTTTTCAGTCATCTATTAAGCTTCTCCATTATCTGTATCGTACGATACAGATAATATAAACCACACCTTTGATAGCGGCAATCTTTTTTGCTGGCAATTTCACGCCCAGGGCGGGCATCGAGCGGGTAATATTGCTGGCAAAAATCAACGGCCAAACCGGCTGCAGGAAACTGGTTTGCTGGCAAGCGTGATTTACTGCTGGGCTTGACACCTTGCCATTGTATGACGCTTGTTTTAGTGTCAAATGAACAACCAGCGCGAGAAGAATATAGGAAGCAAAAGCAATGGATATCAAACCTAACTCAGTGATCCACCTGGAGCCAGGCGAAACATTACCCGGCTATACCAATCTGAAACCCGTACCTGATAAGTATTTCGATGAGTTAAAGGCACTCATAAATAAACTCAATACTCAATCCGGTAATATTTACCTCAAGTTAAAACAGATGTACGCCTTTTTGGATCGTTTTAACAAAGAATTTGTGAGCACGTTTACCTCCTGTCAAAAGGGGTGCTCTTCGTGCTGTAAAATGGATGTTCATTTAACCGCGCTTGAGGCAACACATATTGCACAAGCAAGTAAACTTACTGCCAGAGACAACCCGCTTACGACCGGGCATGAGTCAAAATGTCCGTTTTTGTCTGAGAAGGGAACATGCTCAATCTACAATTACCGCCCGCTGTTATGCAGGACATATCATGTACTCACTCCGCCGGAGATGTGTAATGACCTGGATGCACAAGTCATGCAGTATGGTTCTCAAAGCGCGAACATGGGAAATCACATCTACAAAACAATAGCAGAGTGGATCTATTTTCAGACGTATCACTGCACTGGTAAGTTAGAAACCAAAGATATCAGAGACTACTTCCCTTATCCCCGCGAAGATATCCAAAGATTTCTTCACCATAACCCCCCGCGCCCTTTTTGCTAAAAAAAAGCCTCTGACGCAGTGTCAGAGGCTTGTTAGATTACTGTTCGTCACCAGCAGTGCTGGAAGCATCTTTTTTGATGAGAAACTCATCAAGAGAACGGCCAGCTTTTAACGCTTCGTCGATTGGTTTTGGTGTCCGGCCACGACCAGACCAGTATTTCGTTTCGCCGTTTTCATCAAACTGATATTTAGGCGGCGCTTTTGGCAACGTCTTTTTGCGTGTTTTTTGCGCATCTTCGGACAGGCCAAGCAGTTCTTCCGGTGAAAAACCTTCTCCGGCAATCAACTGGAGCAGTTCCTGGCGCTTTCTTTCGCGCTCTGCGCGTTCTGCTGCCTCACGCTCTGCTTCTTCACGACGTTCTTCGATCACGGCGTTAAGCTTTTCCTGCATTTCCAGCAGTTGTTCAAAGCTGGTTTCTCGCGCAAAAACACGAACAGAGCGAATATTCAGGAGTAGCTTTTTTGTTGCGTCAAACGTTTCATTTTCACTCATCGAGTTAATCCTTATTTTTTACTGAACTGAAACCCAAGTTTACCCGTAGTTTTATCCTGCAAAACAATTGCAGCGTCAAACTTTTTCCCGGTTTTATTACTGGTAAAGCCTTTAATCTCTCCGGTTTTACCTTTTTTGATTAATGTCTCAACCTGATTTTGTGTCAGTTTTTTTCCTGACACTTCAGACCAGATTTTAAACTCGCACCCGGAACAGAAAAAGCCTTTAGGCCGGATAATAATTTCTTTACTGCATGAAGGGCAGGGGGCTTCGAGCCGGGACATGGAACCTTCTGATCTGGATTTTGCTTCCATATCCGGTTTGCCGTCTTTGTCCGGGAATGTTGTCTTGCATTCAGGGTAGCAGGAGCATCCCCAGAAAAAGCCATTTTGCCCCTTACGCTTACGCAGGAAACCGTTGTTACAAACCGGGCAGGGCGTGGCATTTGAAGAAATCGAAATTCCGTTCCTGTCCAGCTCGTCGATTAACCCCTGGACGTACTCATCATTTTCCTTAATAAACTCCTCAACTGTCAGCTCTCCGGCTTTGATCTGAGACTGCTTTTCAGCCCACAGAGCGGAGATATCCGGTTTAGTGATTTCAGGAGGCAGTGCAGCGCAAAACTCCTGGCCTTGTTTTGTGGTTTTCCATACCAGCTCCGAATACCCCTTTTCTTTTTCGATGGAGATAAGCCCGGTATTTGCCGCCAGTTTCTCAAGAATACCCGCGCGGGTGGCTTCCGTTCCGATACTGCCACGATCACTGCTGCCCTCGTCTTTCGCTTCCAGCGCCTTTCTGAGAGCCGGATCATCAATGAATTTTGCCGCACTCGTCATGGCGGCCAGTAACGTTGACTCTGTGAAATAGCGAGGTGGTGTAGTCTTTTTCTTGTCCACGTCTGCCGATTCACACAGGCCGCTGTCATTAAATTTCAGCAATGAAAGGTCAAAACCGTCCGTTCCGGCATCTTCGGTTTCGTCCTCGTCATCACTATCCTTACCCAGCGCTTCCCAGCCCTTTTGTACCAGAACGCTCTGTGTGGCCGTAAAGGTATCCCCCTTAATATCAAAGTGGATTTTCGTCTTGTTGCGGATCGCATCCGGGTAGAACAGCCCGATAAAGTAGACGGACACCAGGTTATAAACGTTCCGCTCTTTTTCATTAAGCTGAATACCGGCTCCGCTTTTTGTCGTCGGGATGATGGCGTGGTGCGCCTCAATCTTACTGGCATTAAAGGCTTTGTGTTTCTGGCCTTTATCCATATCTACGATCGCAGACGCCAGTTCGGGTACGGTGGCCGCTATAGCAGTGGCAATATCTCCGGCCTGGTAATAATGCTCATCTGAAAGATAGCGATTGTCAGAACGTGGATAGGTCAGAAGCTTGTGAGTTTCATACAGCCCCTGCATCACATCGAGCGTATCTTTTGCAGAATAACCAAATCGCTTTGCGCAGAGCTGCTGAAGCGTGGAAAGGTTAAGCGGAAGCGGAGGCTTGCTATTTTCCGGCTTTGTCGTCGCGATAGTAACAATAGCATCCTTACCCGTAACACGTCCGGCAATATGCGCGGCCTGAGCTTCGGAGATCAGGCGTTTTTTCTCGTCTATCTGATCGTCGTCTGTTGTCTGATATTTCGCCTTAATCTGATGCCCGTTCATCGACAGACTGGCGAATACATCGTAATAAAAGCTTTCTGTGTGATTCTGGTTCGCCAGCGTGCGCATGTTCACCAGACCAAGAACGGCACTTTGTACCCGGCCAACGTTCAGAACGCCGTCATAGCCCTTCTCACGGCCTTTTAATGTACATCCCCGCGTCATGTTATAGCCAAAACCCTGATCGCACAGGGAACGCGCCAGGGCGCTTAACGTCATACCGCGAAATTTATCGTTAGGTTGTAAATTCGACAGTGATTTTTGCACTGGCGCAAGGTTGAGGTCGGCAACAAGCAGTCGCTGGACGGGTTTCTTGTTTCCGGCATAACCCAGAATCTCATCAACCAGCAAACATCCTTCATCATCGGGGTCGCCTGAATGAACGATGCTGTCGGCTTTATCGATAAGAGACAAAATAATGCGGGTCTGTGCTTCTGATTCAGGCTTGATTTTATATTTTGGCGGATAAACCGCTTTAATGGGTAAATCACTATAACGCCAGTTGGAATATTTGTCGTCATAATCCTGTGGGTCGTAAAGCTCCAGCATATGACCATAACACCAGGTAACGACATCAGAACCGTGTTCAAAATAGCCGTTTTTCTTTTCTGTATTGGGATTTCCGCCCAGTCCTTCAAAAATAGCCTTTGCTAAAGACGGTTTTTCTGCAATAAAAAGTCTCATTAATCAATCCTCAAGGTAACTTGAATAGTCAGGCTGCGCACCATTCTTTTTAAAGATTTCTTCCCTTTCCTCTATGTCTTCTTCTGCCTCCTGCACACTAAGGTCAAGGGTTCCTTTCAAAAAGGCACGCGCATTCTTGATTACATCTACTGTTAATTCGTTTTTTGTTCCGCGAATCATGCCAATAGCAATATTTATTATCTCCTTTATTTCAGCAGGAGTCGTTCTGTCCAGCACCGCGCCAAGTTCTTTAAGGTCAATATTTATATCGTCTGGTAAGTACATTTTGGCACAAGCGGCAGCGGCTTTAGTCCGAAAAGCACCTACAGATATGATTCTGTCAATTCTGCCAGGGCGTTTTCTGATGCGCGGATCAATCCGGTTAGGATAGTTCGTTGAAAAAATAACATATGTCCCGGCAAGATTTCGCGGTGTATCAGCCCCATCAAGAAAACTTAACGTTCCGGCATCAGCCCGATAAAGTTCATCAACCTCTTCAGCTATTATGATAACGGGTATTTTCTTTTGAGCTGCGGCATAGCAAACATCTTTAAAGTAATCATCAGCATAAACAAATACATATTTATCCTGATATTTTGCCCCCAAAGCTTTTGCGATAGTCGTTTTCCCTGTGCCCGGAGGACCAGTAAAAAGCACTTTTCGCATTCCTGACTGACCATAACGGGTGTAGAAATCAATATCCGAAAAGAACTGATTAAAGTCATTCTCCAGCTCATTAAACTTTGGATGAACAGAAAAACGTAAAGCGTTTTCTATTTCTTCCTTCCTTGCCTTACCGTGATAATAAACGCCGTCGTAACACCCGATTTTCCAGATACCTTTACGGGGTAAAGAGCGGTTTAATTTAGCGCGTCCAGCTTCGCAAAGATTATGAAGCATCGACATACTTTTGGTTGTGCCAACTGCGTACTCCATTCTGACTTTAGAGTTAAGAATGAAGCGAATAATATGAACCACTTCATTTTGACCAAGATGAATCCGGTATGCTCCCGAACCATCTTTAAACATAAGCTTTTTAATCCTCCCGGCTTTAGCCATAACAGGGCTACTTCCCGTATGAACGACGGTTGAAGCAACGGGTTCGATATCAAGATTCGAATAAATTTTACGATTCTTTCTGTTTATAAAAATCTCTGCCACTTTAGGATAGTAATCACAATCCTTTACGACAGTACCAAAATTATCTTCACCGTAATATTCTTTATGGAGCCGTAAAGCCTGCTCTACCAGAGTTAATTTACCCATATGCGCACCATGTATATTAAAAACCGTGACGTTGCCTGAAGATTTTCTTCAGGCAGAGGAGGGGTTGGACAAGCGAAGCGCGTCAGTTTTGTTTATGACGCCACTCCCACGGAGGAACGGGATTACTGTCAGCCCACAGGCCGCGCTTCTGTGTCTGAGCTTCCCGTTGCAGAGCCGGTAATGAGTTATCGGTGTTGTACCTGTCATAAACCCATGCAGCCCCTTTTAGCACTTGCTGGCGGTTAGCCTCAGTGCCGTTCGCTGTCACCACTCGTCCCAGGACTCGCCCGTAGCGATCTGTTTGCGTATAAGAGACGGTAACTGATTGCCCTGCCAGCAGGGCTTTAAGTTGATTGGTTGACCAGCGACCAAAGGGTTGTTTTTTTTCCGGTGCATCGATATTTATCAATCGGACTCGAATCGGAACTTCATACACAACAATTTTCGCGGGTAGTGTTTTAACTTCGATGGTATCTCCATCGAGAACGCGAATAACTTTCCCCTGAATCTGAGCAGCACACAATGTAGCTGGCAACAGGGCAACAGCAAAGGAAAGAACATTAAAAAAATGTCTCATTGCTTTCTTCCCTCCCATATTGCTGAGAGTCTTTTAAAAATGGATAAAACGACGACTAAAGCCACTGCGATAACAGCCAACGAAGGAAGTACATAGCTGTATAACTCAACCATGAAATTAATAAACTCAATGAGCGATTGCGGCTTTAAGGAAGCATCCCACAAAACGATAACAAAACGATAAAGCCCATAGACAATTGCCGGAAACCAGACCATAAACAACAAAATTTCAGTAAAAACAGAAGCGACCGATTTGACACTATCGATAATTTCAATTCCGGCAATTCTCACACTTCTTGCATCAGGTACGTTAATAATTTTCATCCTCCCACCCCTGTAAAAAATGTTCGCAAGTTCCAGTCTCAAACCTGAAACTTGCGTATTCACATCAGAATTAAATCAAACAGAATTAAAAGTTTTTCAATCGGCCAAAGCTTGAAATAATTTTACTTACTGTACCTGCATCAGCCGCAGGACATTCATTTAGTTTTTTCTTTCTGGCATCTGCCGTGTGATCGGGTAAAAAACCATGTTTATTCTTTTTCCTGATTGACATAAAACTTTTATACATCGGGTCACATTCTGCCGGACTACTTCCGTCAAGTTTTCCGGCAAGGCATAACACCATTGCACATGGATCGTTCGGGTCGGCCTTTTCCTCAGCATGAGCAGTTCCGGCAGCGAACGCACAAAGCAGCACTGCCGTGGTTACGGTCTTTTTCATATACACCTCATGGATAACGGGCAACTAACGCCCTGCGGTTGTTCAACCCCGGCTCAATAAAATTACAAGAATTTTATTAATCCGGCGTTATCGTGATAAATAAACACTGGTAGTCCGGCAAGAAAAACAGTTCATTTTATAACGATACTGTATGACACCGTTTGCACCGTTCGCCCTCAACCAGTTTTTAGCTGTGAAAAAGTCTGTTCCGTTACTGGTTTCAACAATCACTGAATCAGAATGTGCAACAGAATAAAAAACAGCATCATCGTAAAGGCGGTTTTCAGGCCTGAAATTATGGATAACCTTAACCCACGATGAATTAACCTTGTCTGATTTAATAACTGAGTATGTCGGTTGCCAGTCCATTAATTGTGTATTCACCGTTTCAGGATTCTGTTCCCAGTCAACCTGTGGTGGTTCAGGCGGAGAGGAACAGGCAGAGAGAAAAAGGACACTGACCATTAACATTTTTTTCATAGTAAAACCTCTGACTCCAGCTCACCGACGGAGAGCATTTTTTCTTTAGAAGGATATTTAAGCCCTTTAACACCCAATACTTTTTTAGTCTTATTCAGAGAGGCGGTTAACTCGGTAAGTTTGGGGCTTACCATCATCAGCCTGTCCATAAAATACGGGTCGAGGAAGTAGAGGGCTTTCTCAGCTTTAACCGGGTTTTCACCTTTAAGAATGATAAATTCTTCTTTAAAATCCAGCGTTCCCAGCTCCTGCGGGAGCACAAGGGCGCGCTGCGCCTCACTTTCTGAACTGCTTTTCGACGTTGAGCGTCCGCTTGTCTTGCTTGAACCTGTCGATTTGGTGGTGATATAGCCCAGCTTTTCCGAAATCTTTTTAGCGTCATCTTCTTCACTGACAGCGTAGATAATCCGGCAGGGATGCGCACTCATCAGCGTTTTGGCACCTTCAACACCATAGATTTCATTAAGCTGACTGATATTCTGGTAAATCGTCAGAAGTTTGAGTTTAAACCCGGCAATATAACCCGAACCTTTTTTAATGATTGGCATGTAACCAATAGACGGAAACTCATCCAGGAACATCAGACAGTCATGTTTCAGTGTCGGGTCAAAGTCAGGGTTTTCTCGTAACGTGACTTCCACAACGAAGTTAAAGAACAGGTTGAGGAAGTCATAGGCCAGGGACATATCTTCAGCATTAACGCCAACATAAACAGTGATATCTTCCCGGCGCAACTGGCGAAGGTCGAAATCATTGCCGTCTGTACATTTGCGAACAGTCGGAAGATAAAACAGACTCATTTTCTTACGAAACGAACCATCAATACTCGAACGTTGTTCGTCTTCGGTTTCGTGATACTCCCTGATTTTGGTCAGGGCATCGCGCAGATGATACAGCGCGTTTTCATCAAGTCCTTTTGTTCCCTCCAGGTCTTCTCGCTTACTGAGTATCAGCTCCCGGTCGATGTTGCTGTACAAATCGACTACAGAACCAATTGAGAAAACAGGTTTAAGCCCGAACTCACCAAGCCAGGAGGGGTCGTAGTTAATAAAGAAATGAAGCAATTTTGCCAGCCCCGTCCAGTACTGCCCCGCGAGGTTATTAAAGTGTGCTTCCGCTCCGGTCAGACCGTAAGACGGGAACAGGATCTCAATCAGCTTCAGCAGGTCTTTAGCCCCGCTCTCTTCTTTTAAATCAATATAGAAAAGCGGGTTAAACTGATGCGTTTTACTGTTGAAAGGGTCAAGAAGATAGACCTTATTACCCAGCAGTTTTTCACGTACCTTACTGGTGATTTTCCACAGTTCCTGTTTTGGATCTAATGCAATCAGGGAATGTTTCCTGACCAGCAGGTTTGGAATACCTATTGCAGCCCCTTTACCTGCGCGGGTTCCTGCGCCAAGTGATACAAAATCTGGTGCGGTATACCACAGGTATTTACCTTTATATGCACCTACAAGAATATCAGTATCGTTTTCTTTCTCCCATTTCAGAAGTTTCGATTTTCTTAAATCATTATCACTGGCAAACTTCGCGTCACCATAAAGAGCAACATCCGTTTTATTCAGTTGCCAGATAATAAAAACAGGCACAATGAGAGACGAAACCATACCTGATAAAAGAGAGGGGATTGCGGTTAACCTGATATCTGTCCGTATATTACTCTCTGTTATTATCCGCCACAGCAGCATGGAATCAAAATTCTTCCATATATAAAGCGGCGTTTTTCCGTTCAGGAAGTAAACAGCAACTGAGCCAGTATAATACGTCACAAGACACATAACCAGACCGATAAAAGCCCACTGGCCTTTATCGGGTAGTTTCAGAGACATAATCACTCCTTCAGCTTTTCAAAGTATTCCTGAAAATGAATATCACGATAGTAAATACCCGATGCAAATCGGTTATCTTCCTCATCGATGTACTTAATACTCATAATCACATCGACGTTGCTTAACACCCTCCGCAATATAATGTTATAAGGCAAATTCTGACATTCAGGGTTCATATAGCACCGTTGAACCAGTCCAAGCACAGCATCTTCAGGGGTGCTCTCATGGACGGTTGTAAGGTTCCCTGCATGGCCGGAACTTGAGCCTTTGAGAAAATCCCAGGCTTCCGCGCCGCGAACCTCAGTCATGAGGATTCTGTCCGGGTTCATACGAAAACCAGAACGTAAAAGAGAAGCGGAACTGACAGTGCTACTTTCCCCTTCTGACGGGTAATACAATTTCACATGATTTTTGTGGAACCTGAACTTTGCTTCATCTGTATCTTCAATTGAAATACATCGTAAATGATGGGGTATGTACTGAAGACAGGCATTTGCAAAGGTGGTTTTACCCGCCCCCGTTCCGGCACAAAATACCATCGTTTTACCCTTAACCAGGCATTCAGGGACAAATTGTTCAAAACAATTATCTTTAAACATTGAAGATAATTCATCTTCTTTATCCCTGAATTTCCCCCCTTGATTTAGCCTTGAGTAAAACCCTTGTTTAACAAAGGTATCATGGTCGATAAACACACTGGACGGCTTACGGATTGTAATAGACACCGTTTCCCGTTCCGTTGCCGGGGGAATAACTATTTGTACACGCTCCCCTCCGGGGAGCGTAACAGAACGTAAGGGATATTCTGGCGTAACCGACCCACCATCATGATAATCAGAAATTGCCCCTGCAAATGACATACAATCTTTAAAATCCATTTTTAATTCATGCTGCTGCCATTTCCCACTCACTTTAACAAACAGTTCATCAGGCCGATTTACCGCGATTTCAGTTAAACCATCGACTTCATTAAGCCAGTGGTGGAAGTATTCATCTATTATTTCATAAACAATATGTCTGTTCTCTGCATCCTTCATAATTCACCTTTTCCTTTAAGATCTTCAATAAAACGCATGACTTCTTCGTAATTAAATCGATGCGTTTTGATTTGTTTCAGTGGTTTGGGGAAAGGAACGCCATTTATTGGTATGCCCTTACGAATATGATGGTATATTTCGCTTTCCCTTATTCCTAACAGCATTGAAAACTCTTTGATATCCAGCGTTATCAAATTACCTCCGGGTACCCACCATTTTTAATTTGTAGATGCTGGAGAAATCCAAATCCTGACCAACGATCAGAGTAATGATTTCCCCCTGGTTTTTATAAAGCGTTGGAGGGATATTTACGCTGTTTGCAAACGCTTCGCGTGCTATATCAGCAAAAGCCTGGCGACTGTTAGCTGTATAGTCGGTCTGATTGTCTTTATTACTTTTAGCCGCTCCACTTGCGGCCTGTGCCACATCGGGGATCATGCCAACCATCATCGCGCCCATAAAGCGATCTGCAAAATGTGTGTCAATCCAGCCTGAAGCCCCGGCCTCACCCAGCGCTCCCGCCGCCTGTGTATCAATCAGCGGAATATCAATGAAAGGTTCCTTACGTGTTCTAAGCTTCGTAGCAGCGATAAACACGGCTCCCTGACCATGATTGAACGTGCCCGTTTTATACATCAGATATGCGGCTGTTCCCTTTTCAATTAGCTTTACATTCCTGTTTGCACTGTATACGTCCTCATTAATCGTACAGACCAGCTTGCCAGCCAGATCAGAAATAAATCGTCTGTCCAGCGAGCACTTAATCGCGGTATTTTCAGGAATGAAAAGGTTAGGGTCATAAGGAACGCGCGTAATTTTAGAAAGCTGCGCGGGTTGCCCTGCATTAACAGGCTGAACCTCTGCCTGTTTGTCACTGCCGTCCCCCTCGTTCCTGGTATTGCTGGCCGTTGATGAGCTACCACCGGAATTTGAGGAAGCAGAGCTGCTCCCCCCATAGGCCACATCCAGCGCACGACTGAAGTTTTGTTGTACTTTTTCCGGTGGCGTTTCCGCTTTGCCGCTGCTTTCCTTCCGTTCTTCCGTCTTAGCCGGTTCTTCCCTGGTGTTGAATGGATCAACATCATCGCTGAGTCCTGTCGCGCGTTTTACTGAACCAGTAGATACCGCATTACTGGCAGGCTTATCATCACCGCTGGACATTGCACGAATAATCGACGGGATATAGTAGACAGACACCCCGGCGGCCAGCAGAAGGAAAGCGGCCACAATAATCACCAGCCCCTTACGCGATTTTTTAAGCTTCTCGATACCCAGGCGTTTTACTGATTTACCGTCATCTTCATCTCCCTTATCCGTTTTATCGTTTTGCTCAATTTCTTTCTGATGCCGTTCCCGTAGTGCCTGTTCAATTTCTACAGCGGTCGGGATTTTATTTTCCTGTTCGCTCACTGGATCACCTCTTTCTCAACGTTCGGGGAAACGGTATCTCCTGCCGGAAGACGGACTTTGCCAAAGCCCCGGTTTTCAACCCCAACAACCTGATTTCCCATACGCAAAACAAAGCGCTGGTCTACAGGAACACCAACAACGGTGAAACTACCGCTGTTTTTGACTACCGGGTTAGTCAGCGTTTCCTGTTCGCCGCTCATAACAAAGACGCTGGGGATTTTCTTCAGGGGGCTGAAGCCAAACCAGGTATAGCGGCCATCGTCATACGCATAATCCGGGCTGATTGACTGGCTGCCGTCAGCTACCCGCTTCCAGTAATCCCAGTTCTTGGGCGACTTCGCATTTTCAAGAGAACGGTTGATTGCCTGCTCCTCCTGCCGCTTGTTAAGAGCCTCAATCCGTTTCTTCTCGATTTCGGCTTGCTCCTTCCGGCGTTCCTGCGGGTACTGGTAATTAACAACAAACGCGATCTTATCCGGCTGCCGGAACGTTCGGGCGTTCAGCTCCATGCTGTAATTACGTTTTGTTGTGCGAACAAACAGGTTTGTTCGCCAGCGTTCCAGGTCGTTTTCAGGATCAAGGGCTACACTGACCACCTCTGAAGACTGGTTGCCATTGTCATCGGTACTGTTCTTCTGTACGGTCTGTTTGACGGGCTTCACTTCGAGATACACCAGGTTATCTTCTTTGTTCACTTCCCAGCCCTGGGGAAAGCCGGTTCTGGCACTGATGACCGTTTCATCCTCGTCAAATACCAGTGTGGTTGTATAGCCAACCGCACTGTTTATGACTGTCGTGTTTTGCGGGTTATAACTGACAATCTGATTACGGGGATCAAAACGGCTGGCTGCTGGCGTAACGGCTGCATGGCAGACGTGCGACACCAACAGAAGCGCCACAATTAGCGCTCCTTTATTCATTTTCATAGTTTTCACCCTTTCACTTCTTTATCGCGTACATAGCTCGTTACAACGAATTTAAGCGGGTTATTGTTTCGGTCACCCGATGCCATTTCGACCTGTGGTTCAATACGGTAGGTCAACCGGACGTTCCAGTATTCATAATCATCCTGGCCTGTCGCGACATTTCGAATGGTTAATTTAAACCGGATATATGCTCCCATATCCTTATCATCGCGCCGGGATGACGGACTGATAATCACGGACGGATTATCCTGAACAGATGCGGTTTTTTCCGCTTTATTATAAATAACCTTTGGTGACTGGTTGCCGTTGATTAAAGCGTTGTAATCCGTCGCCACATTCTCAGCGCTGTATAACAGAACATAATCATAATCATGCTGGAGACTGAAATAGTTATACCCTTCACGACGCTTCACATACTGAGTAATGAAGTATTTCGCCAGCGCTTCATTTTCAGAGAGGTTTTCTTTTTTAACAGAAGTCAGTCTTTCAGCAACGCCAGTGACACCATTAATAAGATAAGCTTCGACAACCGTACTCTTTAACGGTAGCGCTCCATTCAGTGCCAGCAGAGACAACACACCTACGGCAATTCCTGCAATACCACCGAATTTATAAATGCGGTTCATTTTCTCCTGCATCAATACATTTTTCTCTTCAAAAGTAGTTGAAGAGTCTGTTACTTCTTTTTTCTTGTTAAAACCGGGAAGTTTTAATCCTGAGAGTTTAAACCCCATTGCGCATTACCTCTGCTGAATTAACAGGTTCGCTTTTTCCGGATACCGGAGGTTGTTTATGTGACGCCTGGCATCCGACAAGGCAAAGCGTCACGATAGCCGTGATAAGTAGTTTCATAATGTGAGAACCTAAATAGAGGAGTGAATATTTACTGCGGAATACTCAGAGTTGACAGATTTAAATAATAAATCGGTTAACCTCCATATTTCTTTTTCGCCGCATCTATCGCAGCCTGGCGAAGCCTCTTAGCGCCAATATTAACGCCCTGCCCGGTCAGATTCCCCAACTTACCGGATACACCAGGAGACTGGTTGAACCCTCCATCCTGACGGCGAACGCCTTTCCATGCGCCAATCCCTGCATTTTTACCCATACCAAGCAGATTACGCCCCATACGGGAAGCGCCGAACACGCCAGCACCAATCCCCATTGCGGCTGCCCCTTGCATCGCGCCTTCAACACCTACCCCTGCGAGCTGGGAAGCATAGGTTTTGGCTTGCCAGATAATCCAGGCCATAAATGCACCTGCAACCCCGGCCTGAGCACCTGTTGATATCAGATTTAATTCATCTGCGTTAGCTATCGAGATTGTCAGAATGCCATTAAGGAACGTCATTCCCGCTTTAATTGCCAGTCCACAAAACAAGAATATGAAGCATGAGCTAAATATTAACTGAAGCCAGCTATTAAACATCTGCCTTAAAAAACCAAATGAAAGACAAATAATAAACAACGGCGCGGTAATAGTAAGTATCTTAATAGTAACTTCGGCGGCGAGATAAACTATTGAAGTTAGCAATAATGCAATTATCCCTCCAGCATATGTTAATAAAGATGCGATTGCCCCATCTGTTTTCACATACTTCGAAGTATCTTTGGACATAAGATATGCAGCTACCTGCTGAACTTTCTCCCAAAGCTCGTCAACCCATTTCCAAGGATCACCTCCTGCAAATGTTTCCTTCAGCCCATCAATGGCCTGAGTTGCACTATCTAACCACCCCCCCATATTTTTGACAAAAACAAGAATTAACCAGAATCGACATAGATTCCATAAAAAATCCTGCACTGCGGTTTTTTGCTTCCCAACTATTGTGGTATAAGCATACCACAATATATAAATGGAAATACCATACTTACCCAACTGAGACGCTATTGAAGAAAAGTTATCTAACTGACCAGTCAAAGACTGGTCAAGAGTTTTAACAATAACGTCATGAGCGGCCTGGAAATACCTAGAAGTTGCCATAGTGGCTCCTTTTAACTTCCATCTTTACCCAATACATTTTTGAATGCATCTTTATAGTCAACATGCTTAGGATGTAATTGCTTATACCTAAACAAACCTTCCTTAGCGTTTTTACAATTTTCGCTATCACTCCCAGACTTTTTGCATTCAGCTACTTTTTTCGTTGCATCGTCTACGTGAGACTGCCACCAGTCTACAGATTTAACCTCTTCACACCCGGTAAGAAAGAATGTAAGCCCCAACGCCGCAACTAATCCATATTTTTTCAAAATGCCCCCTCAGTTCATTTCATAACTCTGCTGCTCAAATGCTGCCTTATAATCAACAACTGGAGTTTCTTTATTAACAGCCCCTAATTGTTTCTCCTGGAAAGCAGCCTGTAACATTTTCTCCTTGTATTCTGCAAGATCGCGCTGCTTATCGCGATACATTTCATACTGAAATTTGAGCTTGTTAAATTTCAGGCTTGCCAGAGATACAGCGTTTGTCGCGTCCTGCGTGGCTTTCGTGTCCTGGGCGTTCTTCACCTGGTCGATAAGGTCGGCCATTTCCTGATTATCTTCACGCAGTTTACTTTCCAGCTTATTGCCGTACTCGATCCCCGCCAGTTGGGACAGGAACGAGGCTTCACAGCCCCGCACCAGGTCGCCCGTATATCCCAGCCCCTTACAGGTGTTTGTCACCTTATAATCGGCCAGTAGTGATCTGGCTTGCTCAGACAGGGTGGCTTCCGGGTTCTTAATGTAATCATCAATGAAGGAGTTCCCCTGGTCGTAAATATTCTCCAGCTCCTTACTGACAGATTGCGCAGACTGCACCAGTCCCTGAACATCACGAATGCCCGTTTTGGTCAGCAGCTCCTGCTTATAGGCATTAATCTGTTTCTGGTAGTGGTTCACGGTGTCCTGCCACTGTTTGAGGCGTTCTGTCCAGCGCTGCGCTTCGACAGCCCATTCAGGGTTTGCATCAATGGCAACGGGAACACCAGCCTGAGCACCAGAAATAACCGTAACAGAGGCGATAAGTGCCGCAACGATATGCTTTTTCATAGGGATTCCTTAAATCAGGTTTGCACGTTCCAGATAGGTATCAAGCCACTCTTCCGGCTTCATACCCTCTTTCCAGATTTCATCGAACAGTTCAAGCTGGGGTTTCGATGCGCTGAGAACCGGTAGGTAATACGCCGCTTTTCCCAAATCCAGTCTTGCGAAAGCCGCAAAATCATCACTTTCCCCCTTCCTCTGTGGGTTTTTGACGACCAGGAACTGACGAGATAACGGGTCAATGGCTTTAATTTTGTCAAAATAAAGTTCTCTCACTTCCAACTCGTCTACGTACTCACTACGTTTCGCTTTGGGGTTCGCCAGATAAATATGTGTTGCGCACTGCTCACGAACGGCAGCCGCGATAGGTGATTTAATTAGTTCATCCGGCGATTGTGTCGCTACGACAAGCACCATATCCAGCTTACGCGCGGTTTTGAGTTTGTTATAAACAAAATCTCTGAACGCTTCGTTGTTAATCCATTGCCAGAACTCATCCATGTAGATAAGGAGTCGGCGGCCATCAGCCAGCATGGTGACACGGTAGATGAGATAGAATGAAGCGGCGCTGGAAAGTACTTTGTTATCCAGAAACTCCGTTCCGTCTATACCGAAAACGTCCAGGTTGTCCACATCAAACGTATCGTCCGGGTTATCAAACACCCAGCCAAATTCCCCTCCCTGCACCCAGGCATTCAGGCGTGCTTTAAGCCCATGCCGCCGGGTTTCAGTATCATCAGGCTCCAGAATGAGTGGTCGCAACTTACTGATCGGATAAGAGCGGTTTGACCTCTGCATCAGGCGCTCAACGGCATCAGAAATCAGGCGGTTCTGGTAATCATCAAGCGGCTCACTGTTAAGCGTACAAAGTAGCCTCACCAGGTCTTTCATAAAGGAAATATTTCGTTTGGTTGGTGGCAAAGCCGCAGGGTTCCAGCCAGTCGGCTCTCCTTCTTTCACCCGAAAGTAAGCACCTCCCATTGAACGTATACCGGGTTCCGCTGCCCGATCTTTGTCGAAAAATACTGTAGTTAACTTCTTTAATTTCCTCTCAGGTGGAAAAGACTCCGGCGTTCCGAACTGCTGGGCGGCGAAAGCCTTAGTCATCATCACTACCGTTTTACCCACGTTTGACGTACCAAGAATTTCGGTATGCCCCAGCGTGGGGTTTTTACCGAAGTAATTTTGATGCTCGGTAGTCATGTGATAGTTCAGGTTATAAATATCATTTCCTGAGCCGCCCAGGGTGATAAGGTTGTTACCCCAGGTATTTCCTTTCTCCTTGCCCGTAAAGAAATTATGGAAGCTTTCCATTTCGGCAAAGTTCAGACTGCTGATAGAACTCAGGCGTGGCCGTAACGTGTAGTTACCAGGTAACTGAGCAAAATACGCTGCGCCAAGACTCAAGGTTGAATAGGTTACGATCAGCCCTAAATCCTCCAGGGTCGTCGTTACAATATTGGTGTCCTTCACCAGACGCTCCGGCGAATCTGCGTAAACAATCAGTGTCTGGTGACTTTTCCCGAAAGAAATATAGCCGCTGGAGACCATATCGAGACCAACTTTCAAATCAGCGAGCAAGGATTTAGCGGCATCATCGGTCATTTCGAGTTTGTCGATCTGATCATCCAGCGCCTTGATTGCAGACTGCTTGTCTATCGGAGTTAAAGAGGAAGTCTGTACATACTCAACCGGGAGATACATCAGTGCATCAAAAATTCCGGCATCCGTTTCCTGAAAGTAGTCCTTGATCTCGATGCAACGAAAGTACCGGGCATGGTCAGAGGCAGTGATTTGTCCAGCATCGTTACCAAAGAACAGGTCTTTACCACCCAGGTATGTATAAAACGGACTATTGGTGACTCTGACTTTCTGCCAGCGCCCGGATAGCAGTTTCTGGAACAGCGTAAGCTGTTCTGAATAAACTATATTATTTTCTTCATATAACCCAAGACGACGGGAATGAAACCGGGAGAGATAGGTGCTCAATCTGCCACATATTTCATTCATATCATTAATGGGTTCTTCGAAGATATTTTTATTACCCTTTTTCCTTGAAAGAAAATGCGTCACTTTATCTTCAGCGCTGAACGGTTTATAGCATACGGTTAAGTATAATTTGTTTTCAAAATACTCAGCCGCCGAAAGCGATTCGTAATAATCGTTCATCACTCTGTTGACGAATGGGATCTTGCTGTCAAATACAGGTCGCACTTCTTTTCTAACCCGAATACGATGCGTATAAAAGGTAACGGGTTTCCCATCAAAACTACGTATCAGCGTATTGAGCTGGTCAGTAAGCAAGGCTAGATCCGCTTCATCTACACATTCAAAATAAGCTCCGTCAATCTGCCAGGTCGCCAGTAGATCATGGTTTCTGGTAACAATGAGGTTATCAGTGATGTGTGATGAATACGGGATTAACTCTTCAAGAGAAGACTGGTCTTTAAGCTTCATAAAATTGTCCACTTTCGATATATCGACTGCGTCGTACGAACTCCCCGCATAATGGACGGCATTGAAGCGCTTGTTTGCCAGAGGATTACCTTTGATTTGCATTCGCAGATAAAGCAGGTCAAAAAAGCGTTCATCTATCTTCGTAACTCGCTTGATGGCATACCAGCCAGGGAGGATGAGGGCATACATAGCCTCATGAATCCAGACACCAAGCAAAACGCAGATAACGCACATTCCAAGAAAGGGGTAGAGCGGAACGCCCAGCCCCCTAATCAAAGCGGGGCGTGTCAGCCCTTTAAAAACGGTACTCATTTTTACGCCCCCTTTTATTACATATTACGCTAACCAGTCAGGCAGATATGGCGCAACAATAAAGATGATAATCCCGATAATTAAAGGCGTAATCCACGCTGCATGCTGGCGTGAGAAGATAGCGATATAACCAATTACCAGCGCAATGATGGTGATTGCTGGCTTACGGATATCCGTCAGAAAATCGATAATCTTCTGCAAGAAGCCAGTTGTTTTAGTGGATACATCATCAGCAAAGGCGGGTTCTGCTACACAAAGCATCAATGCAGCCATAAATACAGAAAGAGTTAAATAACGTTTATTGAGTTTTAACATCGTTTGTTTCCTTTTCATCTAAAACAGTGCCACGCATGGCATATTGGGGATATACGGTAACTTCTTTAGGTTTGATACTCTGTGTTACATTCTCCTTTCTGATTGCATCTTTAACTGAAGGAACCACCCAGTTTTTTTTGTTATCAGGCGGATTAAACCCTATGCGCTGTATATAACTGGTGTTATTAAAATCTGATTCAGGTTTAGTTCCTGTTTCTGGATTGCCGGAATAATAGCAACTCAGGCCACGTAAAATATCGCCACCACGTTTATAACAATCCACCAAAATTTGCTCTGAAACCTTGAGATTTTCGCAGGGGTCAAACATTTTCTCAGCGGTTGTATTGAAGTTTGCAAAATTCGTACTCGTTATTTGCATAAGACCGACTGAGTAACGATGATTTCGTGATTCAATTTGATTTACGATCTGGAGTGCAGCCTCCTTAGTTTTGGGAAAGTAGGACACTACGCCTTTGTCACCGGGTTTACGTTCAACCTTCGGTATTATCTCGGCAATAGCATATGGGTTAAAACCAGATTCAACCCTTGCAACTTCATGCGCAGTATCGGGATGAACGCTGGCCGCGCATTGCAAAGCAAGCGCCGCAAAAGCAGTAGTAGATAACATGATTTTCTCCCGGCCAGAACAGCGCGGAAAGTTTAGACTGAATGGTTAGTCATCGAAGTCGTCATCGTCTTCATCGTCTTCGTTTATCAGCTCCTCAATAGCCTGGCTGGAATATTTTTTTATGAGGTACTGGACAACACCAGAGCTTGAAATACGTCGCCCCCTGCGATAGCCAATCTCCAGAGCAATTTTATCCAGTTCCTCACGAGAAGCTGAGGGCAGGTAGAGTGTATTACGTTGGGGCTTGCGTCTCGTTGCGGTTTTTTTTCGGGTAGCAGTCATTTTTCTTCCGTTTCATTTTGTGGGTTAAGCTTCTCTCTGTGATGTAGTGGATGAAAGCCATACTTCTTTGCTGCGGATTATCCATGAGTAGAATTTCAGCAAAATCGTGTGGAATTGATTTCCTTAAAAGATTTGCCTGAGCTGTTGTATGTGATTGTCTGTACAAAAGCTCCGCCATCACATCTTCTGGTACAGGTAAAGGCTCACCGCCAAATGAGATAAAGCGTTGTACGTAAGGGATAGCAGTTATTGTAGTGGAATGAACCTCTTCAAAATCTGCCTGGATAAAAAGATAACCGGGAAAAAGCGGCAAACGTCTTTCTCGATATGAAATTATCTTATCCGGGCGACGATACCTTTCAGTCTCCATAGGACAGAAGTAAGAGAAGTTCAGGCGTTCGAGATGAGCAAAAACTGCTGCAAATCTCGTAGTGGTGAATTGCAAAACATACCATTCCATAGTTTTTCCTTTCAGGCGCTCTCTCGACTCGGATGACCCCGAATCAGAGAAAAAAAACAAAAGGACAAATTTACATCTCATAAAAACTTTATCAGCTACATGTGCTGCGTTCAACCACACAAGCAGATCTTTAGATCGCATTTACGACACATTTCATTTTGTTTGTGCTTGTATTTTATTTATATCTAGATACATATGCTATTTGATAACAAAAAAGCAGATCGATTGATCACCATGCGCTTATTTTATAGTCAAGTTAACTAAATTTTTTACCGCTAGTTACTTTTTACAAAAACTCTGCTAACAAGATAAATAAATCGATCTTAATCAATAAGTTACCGGAGAGTATGAATTATCCTAAACGAATTCCGATTTTCACTTTCTGTTCGCTTTGAATCATCGACTGTTTTATTTGCGAGAAATTTCTCATCTGGAGTTGCTGTTTCTTAATCATCTCCGCGCTGTTCAGCACCAGCTCTTTACTGGATGAAGAGATTCTGTCTATGCCCTTAACCCCCAGGTTCTCTAGCTGCCACTCATTCCTGTGTGCAGTCTTCCAGCCATGCTGTACACCGTTCTTATCAAGTGCAGGGATTTTCACCTCCTTTTGTCCTAACTTCTTCAGCTTAACAAGATCACCTTTCTTAACGTTCTCGCGAGTGGTTAACTCACCAAAATCAGCCCCCCAATATGTTTTCTCCACGCCCTTGTTCAGTGTCTTAAGCTTTATGAAATGCTGCTTTGGTTTGGTTTTATCGTTCTGATAATGGTCGTAGCCAACATCAACAACCTCATAAACGCCCTTCTGTCGTTTTGGCGCTGTTTTGTGCGCATCTTTAATAGACTGGTTAAGTCCATGCTGCTGCTTATGAGTGGCTTTAACGTCATAGCCCTTCATCTTCAGCTCTTCACAAAAACCTGTACGAATTTCCCGTAAATCTTTTTTCCTGATATCAGCTCGTTTACCGTCATTATCACGAATACGAAAAACGACATGCACGTGTGGATGTTCTTTTTTGTCGTTATGATAGCCAAGCACAAAACGATGATTTGGGTACTTCTTGTTCATCGTTTTCCTGACAGACTCAAGCAGATCTTCAGGTTTTACCTTTGCTGATACAGGCGGTGAAAACACAATATTTTGGGTTACTTTTTTATTTTCCTTACCTTTATCATCGAAAACATTTTGAGGGTCATTAGCACGATCTATCATGTGCTCTTTAGCCTCCTGAATCTCATCACCTTTCCATACCTGACCGCTTTCACTCATCACTGGCAGCTCTGACTCCCGGCTCATATAGTCAATACTGTTTCGAACTCCCTGCCGGGTAATCGCACCTCCTGAGATTTTGACAACAACCTCCTTACTGGCACCCTTGCGGTTGATACGTTCCTGAACGTTGCGTTGATAGTTTTTACCACCATTTTTAACTTTATGGGCGAAAGCAGACTTGCGGCCAGCTTCAGAGGACTTACGCTTAACCCTGAATTCCTTGTCAACATAAACGCCCATGATTACACCTCAACCTTGTTAGAAACAGTTCGCCCTTTGCATAACATAATGTAGTTTTCAAACTCACTTTTGAGACTCATTATCTCTGAACTCAACCGCTCAGCGTCCTGATAGAACCCATCTTTATCAAGTACTCTGGCATTATCATTAACGATAATATAATGAAAGTTTCGCCCTATTTTATCTATTGCATTACGGCAACGATTCATCACCAGAAGTTCCTGATCGAAAAAATCAAGTTCATTTTCAAGTGTCGTCTGGATTCGATAACGACATTCTCTGGATAAATTCCAGCCATGACGATGAGCCGCTTTCTCTATTAAAGTTTTTTGTTTCCCTGTCAAATACATTGTGGTTTTGATAAAATCATCATTGTCTTTTGACACATTAACATCTTCATTTTTAACCTTGCTTTTCAGTAAAGCATTGGCAAGCAGCTTCATTCCTTTTGCCACGGTTAAACCCGGTTCATCTGGATAAAGTGTTTTAAGACAATCAAGTAGATCATCATGTTGGCTTTCTTCAATCCTGAATTGAACTTTTTTCATAAAACTCTCCAACAAGAACCGACTGTAGGTCACCGGGCAAACGTTGCGGAATGGCGTCAGAGACGTCATTTTGCGGCGTTTGCCCTATCCTGCATCGCAGTGAACTACCTCCACACATAAATTGTGCTTCAGCGTCCATCGAAATGCAAAAAATGAAAGGCTATCGTGGCTGTGATCTGGTGCGTCTGCGACCGGAGACAACGGATTCGCGGCTAACTTGGGCGGAAATAAATTCGCTACGCGAATGGCCTGGCAGGGGGCGCGAGCGCTGTTTTACGGAATATACAAAAAAAGCACCTCCCGTAAACGGGAGGGCTTCGGCGATTCAGGAACGGGAATTTTATTCTGCCTCTGGTGTGTCGCCTTCCATGCCCTGCCGGGCATCATGGAGCCAGCGGCGGAGGTTACTCATTCTTTCCCGGTTTGCCCGGCTGGGACTTTTTCCCCTGTTACCGCTTAGTATACTCCAGACTCTTAACCCGGCCTCGTTAGTCCAGTGCAATACAATTTCCCCTTTGCTGTTAAATCCCAGCGAAAACCGGACAGCTCCCCGCCTCTGTTCTGCACTGATAAAATCTAAAAACTCCTGTTTTTTCATAGCACCTCCTGTTTTTCTATCAGTGCTTTTGTTTCTTTCTTTTCCAGGGCTTTTCTGAGTAATGCCATGTACTCAGGAAAAGCAGAGAATGGCATCAAGGGAAAAACCGGACGCCCACCCTTTTCAACAGTCTGTATTGCTGATAACATGCGTTCCGACATTTTATATTCCTCGCGAGGGAATTGAGTGTCACGGTATCAGGTTGCCTCCACAACCTGATACCACCCCTAATTGATTAACTCCGCAGTTCTCTTATCGCTTCATTTTTGGCTTCCTCCAGTTCTTTAAGGGTATATGCGAAATTCTTCCAGTTAATTACTTCGTTTATAACCTCAGATTTACTTAAACCACACTCATTAAACCAAAAGTTAATATTTTTCTTGAGGGAATTTTTCGCCGTCAGTTCCTCGGACAACAATTCACTAACAGACGTGATAACATAACCACGACCGCGATTTTTATCTTCGAAAGAATGAACGGCAAGGAAGAGAGTTTCTGAATGGACAAAAGCAGAGCAGGTGATTTTTTCTTTCTTAGTGTTTAAAGCCTGGAAAGTGATAACATACGTGTTCATTTTAGTCTCCCGCCCGTTTGGGCTACTGGATCATGGTAAGGAACTATTCCCGACCTACAAATAAATTATACCATCATATGATGGTAATGCAATTTATTTAGTCACTTTATCCTGATTTTTTTCTCTCTTAACGAGCTGGTAATCTGGATGTTCATCAGCCAGGAGCAAAAGTAATTCATACGTACCAGCGGCTAAACCACGAGACGTTTTACCGGATGTTTCTTTGGCTTGCCAGGCTGATAACGTAAAACCAAACCGTTCAGCGGCTTCCTGCTGCGTAAAGCCAGCTTTAATACGTGCTTGTTTCACCTCTTCAGGTGTTGGCTTAAAACTCATGATTTTGTACCTTCACAATAGTATCTGTATAGAATTTCAATAAAATTGGATCATCAATTTCATCTTTAACGTTCGAGAATTCTTCGTAATAAAATGATTTTTGGAAAACAATCTTTTTAGTTGTTTTTTTATCCGCTTCTTTAGAGCGTACCTTCATCAGTTTTTCAAGTTCAATAAACAAACGTGTTGCATCTTCAGACACAACAATCCTGTATGTTACATTACCTTTGTTTTTCCTGTCGCTCAGGACTTCATTCATTTTTTGCCTCATAGCTGTTTAATAAACCCCGCTACCTTTATGAGCTGATCTACACTCAGGCCACGAATTACCATTTCATATCCGTCGCCCCGTTCTGATACGTTACCATCTAACCCATTCTCAACTTTAAACCCGGTCAATGTCCCATGCCAGCTTTCAAGATGCACTAAACGAGATAGCATTCCTTTCAGGATCAGTTTTTTCTCGCGTTTTTGCTGTAACTGTTGTTCATACTCTCGCGCCATATCTACATTATCTAAAGCATCCGACAGGATTTTCTTTTCAATATCGGCGGCGATTTCTACAGGGTTACGCTCTGGCGATACTGTGCAAGTATGGTAAGGACTTCTCCAGCTGCGACTATCTACGCTTCCAATGATAACTAACCTTCCTTTCTCCATTCGAATATGTATAGAGTAATTTTTAAAATCAGGTGAGGTTAGCTTAATCCTGTACTGGCAATCATCGAGCAGATTTACACGCCAGCCGTTCCCCAGGATTCGACAAACGATTTCAAACACCGGTTTATACCGTTCAAAGAAATTTTTCTGTTCTTTCATCGATTCAGCCTTTTGAACTCAATAAAAAAGCCGTAAATCGAATTACGGCAGTTTTAAGACTATTCATCAAAGTGTCCATCATCACTTGCAGCTTCCTGGGCTTCGCATTCCTGCTGATATGCTTCTTCCTTCGCAAAAAGATGCGCCCATCCTTCTGCGTTTAAGCCACGGTGCAAGACTGAACCATTTTCATTGCATTCTTTGGCTGTAACTTCGATCTCATCCGGGCAAATGTAGGCTCCGTAACTTTCAAAAATGTTTATCAGCTCCGCTTCCGTTATGGTCTTGTTTTTCATCAACGTGTCTCCGAATCAATCTTTGCCATGTTCTAGGGGGCTTTCGCCCCCATTCCGGTTATGCGCTTGCTTCTACACGTGTCCAGCCTGACGCCTTACGTTTACCCGCTGTACCATACATTTCACGAATTTCTTCAATGCTGTGTTCTTTACGGTTCCAGCGGCTTTTGTGTTCTTCAGGACGGTAAAACCATTGTTTTTTCTTAGATGCCCACTTACAGCCCATTTCCTTTAAAATGTCTTTGTGTTCTTTAGTTTCTCCGCTAATCCAGACCCAATTACCAATAACTTCATAGACAATCCCTGTAAGGCCGGAAAGCGTATTCAGAACTTTTTCCAGATCTTCACCGTAGTTGTAACGTGCGTTTTCATCAGTGCTTTGAAACTGATTGATTTTATCAATGTTAGCCATGAGAAAATCAAACGCAGCATTTACTGCTTTCATCAGCTCGGCACCCAATGGATTGCGGTCTGGATGATATTTTAAAGCCGCTTTTTTGTATGCCGCCTTGATGTCCTTTTCAGTCAGATCACCGGATAAACCAAAAACGTTTAATGCTTCCTGAATATTCATTTTTCGCTCCCGCCCGTGTGGGCTTCTGGAATCTGGCAGGGAACCATTCCCAACCAACAAATTCATTATACCATCAAATGATGGTTATGGAATCATTTTTAATGCTTTACATTGTAAAGATTACATAAAGATGTATATTGCTTTACCGCGCATGAAGGGATTTCCGAAAGAGGCGCGAACTGTAGTTACATAATGCGCTGTCGTAACATCGCGCCGGAGACGTTCGCCAGGACTGGCGAACCAACAAGCCCGAATGAGAGCGATAACCCCCCTCACCCCTGCCAGGCCAATTTCTGACTATCAGACGATGTTTAGCCTGTCGCAGTTAGCGCGTGAGCTTGCGAACGGTACGCCGGGTCAGTGTGAAACACTGGCGCGGGGCGCTGTATCTGCGCGTTATGAGATGCGTTAGCAGCGAATTACGGGGCGGGTTGCTGAAACCGATTGATGCCTGACAGCAAAAAATGAATCCGGGCGCCAGCTGCTGCACGAAAATTGCCAGCAAAAAACACTTGGCCATCCTCGCCGGTCGTGAAATTTTGCTGGCATAAGAAATAATCCCCCCGGTATGAGGGGCTTGTCTGAAAGGTTAGTGGTTGGGCTTACTGAGAGTGAACTGTAACCCGGCTACTGCTGCAAGCTGTGCAAGTGTTGTGATGGTCGGGTTTCCGTTCGGGGATAATGCGCGGTAGATACTCTGACGAGCAAGGCCGGATTTTTTGGCCGCCTCTGTTATACCCCCTGATTAGGGATCAGGTTAAAAACGAGCTGTATGACGTTCTAAGCGCATTTTACCCGCTCCGTTGAACCATGACCGGGTTAAAGCGGTTAAAACGCCTCTGAGGGCTTTTGAGAGCATTTAAGAATTGGATCGGAAAAGGATCCCGTCTGGATCTTTTAGAGAGATTACACCGCTCGCCGCAGCCGAACGACAGGGCGAAGCCCGCGAGTGAGCGAGGAAGCGGAATTTCCACGGGGTTTCAATAGAGCACTTACGCGCTAAGGTTAATATTTGCTCAATTTTTGGTGGTGCAGTGCTCAGGGAGGCCAGACGGATCTATCCTCTGGATTTATGCTGAGTTATCCACAGACGCTGTGCATTAAAAGCCTTATATTTTCTTCTTGATCTTAAAAACTTAAAAACTTAGCTCGCTTCAATTACCTGAAAATTATGGAAAAAAATTGCTAAAGGTGAGAGGATTTTTCACGTAAGGTGAGAGGATTTTTCACGTAAGGTGAGAAGATTTTTAAGTTAAGGTAGTTAGATTTTTCACTAAAGATGAGAGGATTTTTCACGTAAGGTGAGAAGATTTTTAACGGTTTCCACAGTTTGACTGAACATCAAGTGAAACATGCGGTTGTTGCTATCTTTAGATATGAAGATCCTCAGATCTTCATATCTAAAGGTGAGAGGTTTTTTAATTAAAGGTTGTATTGTTGTCTTGAATTACAACCTTTGTGGGGTTATGATTTGCCTACATAGGAAAGGTTATATGAGGCTTATCGTGAAGACAGTAACGGGATTAACGAAAGTTAGACATAGAAATGAAGTTGGGGTAACTCTTGCATCCCTTTCCCTTTCAGCAAAAAGAGTGCTTTTTCTGGCTCTTTGCCAGATTGATACAAAGGAAATGTTAGATGATGATATTTTGGAGGTTGATGCTGACTTTTTTTCAAAAGCTACTTCTTTAGATAAATATGCCTCTTATGCAGCTCTGAAAGAGGGAGCTAAAGTTCTTTCTTCAACTACGTTAGTTTTAAACAGAGATGATTTAAAAAATTTGGCTGATGAACTTGGGATACTATCATCTAAGAATAAAATACCTGATCGCTTGGATTTAAACTTAACAGAATTCTGTGCCTATTACGATCATCTTGCAACTGTACGGATAAAATTCACAAATACAGCTAAGCGATATTTTTCTAAGTTGATTGGTTCTGAAAATAGATATACCACTCAGGTATTGAAATCAGTTGTGTTGTTGAACAGTGTAAACTCAACAAACCTTTATCAAGTCATTAGGAAATATTACAGTCAGAATAGTTCAAAAAAATCTTTTGATATATCCGTGGATGATTTAAAAGAGGAAATGGGACTTTATACTATTGAGGAAGGGGAGAAGAAATATAAGTATCCTAAATACTCATTTTTTGTTCGTGATGTTATCAATAAAAGCATTAATGAGATAATTGAGAAAACGGAAATAAATCAGTTATCTTTCTCTGTTGTTGGGAAAAAAGGGAGAATGGCTCACATGCTTAGATTTGAGTTTAGTATAAATGAAAAATCCTCATCCTTTTCGGAAGATGATATGGCATTTTTAGAGGAGTTTGACAAAGTCGTTCCACCAAAAAAGAATAAGTGAGGCAAAACATGGCTAAAATATATGAGTTTCCGCAGGGAGCCGAACGAAGTAAGCTGAAAAAAGAAATCATCCGGGAACGTAAAAAACGATTGCGAGAAACGAACGGTAACCCGGTTATCCGGCACGCTAAATGGTTCTGGTTTTATCTACGTCTTGCTACGGCTGGCGCACTGCATTTAGTCTCTGTTATTTCTCTGGCAGTCCTGGGGGCTTTCAGTAAAGCTATTTTCTGGATTGGTGGAATGCTCTGTGTTGTTACATGGTTCCACCTTGAGCGCCAGTTCTGGACGCCGCAAAATTTCACGATTCCAGTAATCGTAACGCTGTGGGGATTGAGTTTGTTTGCCACTCCCCTGATGGAGCTGCTTAACAAAAAAATGCCGTGGTATCGTCTTCTGGTTCCTGATGCAAAGCACACTAGCACTGAGGCAACCAATGATGATCAGCCGTGAAGCAACAATGTTATCCAGTCGGCTTGCAGTGCTTCTTTCAGCCTTTTATCATCGGTTAATCATAGCGCACGAGGCGAGTTCTTTTCACTGCGATGCAGGATAGGGCAAACGCCGCAAAATGACGTCTCTGACGCCATTCCGCAACGTTTGCCCGGTGACCTACAGTCGGTTCTTGTTGGAGAGAGTTATGAAATATCAGGTTAAAGAGTTTATTAACGAAAAATATTCTAAGGCTGTTAATATTTTAAAGGATAACCTTAAAGAACACTACCATATTTTTTATGGTTTGAGATTAAGTGAGATTCTTTTTCCTGCCAGCGAATACGGCTCTGAAATGTTTTTTCAGGAGTTTGAAGCGATTAACAGTGTAATATTGCCTTTGGTGATTTTTGATTTGATAGACCGAAAGCCGATTATGGTTATCGGCTTCGGTGAAGTATGTGGAGTTGATTCACTTGTTGATTCTGGTATAGAAGTTGTTTCTTTAGACGGTTTAAGCGATCTGCTACTGGTTGAAAAACTGACGCCATTATTTAACTAAACCTCTGGATAACTATCTTTTCAGTTTTCCAGTAAGATTTTTTCTATATCTGAAAGCACTATTTTTTCAATGCTTTCTATATAGTAATGCTCATTAAAACCTGTCATTTCTGTAAATTTTAGCTCTGCATCATCTTTCGAATAAGCAATAACAACTCTGAAATCATTTTCCCACAAATCCCACCTGTATTTGTCTTTTATACGAACCCTGTACAATCCTTTTTGGATAGTGCCATCTTTTTTCTCTTCCTGTACTTTTTTTAATTTTTCATTTTGCACCTGTTGTTCAAGCCATGATTTATTCATAAATCCCCCACGGTTAACGTCTTTAGGCTCGGTTTTTACTTAACGAAATCTTCCGGTTTTACACCTGTTTTTACCTTCATATACTTGCCCTCCCCCCTTAGCTTCGGCTGAAGTTCGGTAAAGTACCATCCGGCAACGGTAATAATGCCTAAAAATACAAAAATAGCAGGCTTCAGAACATCAATAGCTGATACAGCGCATAACTCAATATTGAGATTAGTACAAGTTCCCTCATCAGGTGCATAGAACCCCCATAAGCCTATACCTATAAGGAACATCCCCAATATCGGTTGGATGTATAACAAGTAGATATTAATAAGAGTTTTAATATATCTGAATATGAACATTTTTCTTTCCTTAGGTTTCTTTCTATTTTGGATTTCCAATTCTTAACCAATGTGATGGTTCGACAATCCATTCTCCGCAGTCATAGGCAACGGCCTTATTATGCCTGTTAGCGAACCATACTAACCAGGCTAATAATCGCTGATTGCCGCTGTATTTGGTTTATCTCTAACCATCACAACATATCTCTTTTTCTTAGCCATAACGCTACCCTAATTTTGCAGATTCAAGCAGCCAGTGGTTTTTCAGGTTCTCGTCCAGGTTATCGAATGCGGCCAGCGCTGCCTTTAGAACGGTTGTCTTGCTCTGGCCTGTTCTCTGCGCCTCCGCTTCCAGGATCTCCTCAAAGTACGCTGGCAGTCTGAAGTTCATCAACTTTGGTTTACCCGCTACAGGCGCTCTGGTAGCGCCGGAGATAAAACGCGCGGTTTCTGCGTTTGTTGCTGGTTGCTGAGATTCATCGATGTTCGGGCGGTTTAGTTTTAAAGCCATGAAAATTTCCCCTTGTACGGTATGCATTAATTGTAAATATCATAGTATCTTTATGGTGTATTTACAATGTAAAGATTTCGATGAATATTGTTGATATTTCTATAAAATGCCAATTTCCTGTGCCACAAGTTCAATCTGTGCTTTCGCTGTTGAAAGGCTCGATGCCCGGCTAACGTCATGTACCCCTGCCCCTTCATTACAGGCGCTTTCATACACATCCAGCTCGGATATCCGGGTTTTCAGAGGTTGAATCCAGATGTTGTCCGAACGCAGTAATTTATCCAGATCAATGGCCGCTTTTCTGTGGCGGGGTTTCGCTGAGTTGATTCTGGTGAACAGCACCCACGGTTCCAGAGCTGCGTTAGCTTTCTGAGCGGTGCGGATTTTCTCTGTAACACTGGTCAGTGTTTCGCTTTCGAAATCAGAGGACGGCTTAACCAGTGTCACCACGATATCTGATACTGTCAGGGCGCTACGGAACTCCTGGCTGTCGTGGCCGGGGCAATCGACAATGAGAACTTCACACAGCTTACTAAGGCGCTTAATTTCGTTGCTGACGTTTCCGTAAGCTGCGTGAACCGGGATAGTGAGTAAGCCGTTATCTGTCCGCTTTTCGTTCCAGCTCAACAGATCGTGGTTTTTATCTGTCTTCAGGATAATTACCGACTTACCTTTGTTGACCAGCATTGAGCCTGTGTTAGCCACGTAGGTGCTTTTGCCTACCCCACCTTTATCTGATACGACAAGCAAGATTTTACCCATTTCAGAATCCCTCTCTTTATGTTGTAAAGCTCATGTAAAGATATGAATGTCTTTACATGGTGTGTTTTTCGTAAAGATACTTTTGTCTTTACAGTGTCTTTATAATGCAATGGCTTTACCATGTAAAGCACAAATAAAGATATATTTATCTTTATGGTGTCTTTACATGGTAAATGTTGCTGTGTCTTTATGTGCGCTTTATGGTGTAAATCTTGGTGTGTCTTTACATCATCTTTATGTTGTAAATTTTTAGTGTGACGTTGTCACTATAGGGCTGGGGTCTGTTTGCTGGTTCTTTTTGAGTGTGCCTTCCCTGAACCAACTGAAATGGGTACTGTATGGGTGTGTCTGGTTAACTCAAAATGAACTGGTTCCCTATAATGACTCAAACAGTACCGAAAGGCTTTGTCAGAGCTTACTTACGCGCATCCACGACTGAACAGGATGCAACACGCGCCCTGGACACGATAAATACCTTCGCCATCGAGCGCGGCCTGAGCATCTGTAACTACTACATTGAAAATGAATCAGGTTCTAAGCTTGAACGCCCTGAGTTGTTCCGGCTCCTGAAAGATTGTCAGCAAAACGATATCTTGCTGGTAGAGGATGTGGACAGGCTTTCACGCCTGGTAGGGGAGGACTGGAACACACTGAAGAAAATGATCCGGCAGAAAGATATCCGGGTTGTGGCCGTCAACGTTCCGACAACCTGGCTCGCATCGGGTCACAATGATTTTGACAGCCGAATGTTTTCGGCCATAAACGATATGTTGCTGGATATGCTGGCCGCCGTCGCCAGGCGAGACTATGAACAGCGCCGGGAACGGCAGCAGCAGGGGATCGCCAGGGCGAAAAGGGAAGGGAAGTATAAAGGCCGCCAGGTTAATCAGTCTCGCTATGACGCCATAAACAGGCTGATTGCGAGCGGCAGCTCCTGGAGCCAGATTCAAAAAGTGCTGGGTTGTAGCCGGGCGACTATCAGCAAAGCTGTGAAGCAACAGACCGTTAACAAAATGAACCATGAACCTGAAGGTAGGGAGTAGTTACAACATAATAAACAGTGTGTTGAAGAATAAAACTGATTCTTTATACTGTATATGCATGGGTCTTCCCCGATCATGGTGGGAAGGCTCAGAACGCCATATTCAGCTTTCCGTAGTGGAACATCACCCCCAGTTTAAAGCGCTCCCGGTTTCGGTATCCCCTGGCTTTTATCCTCAGCAGCCTGATCTTGCTGTTAAGTGCCTCCGCATTTCCGTTTGAGACACTGTGTCGCATCGCATTCAGGATCCCGTACAGCCTTTTTCCTATCGTTTTCGCGGCATTTTTCATCATGGGAACGTCACTGTTAGCCGCCAGCGCCAACCATCTCTGCCAGTCACTCCGTCTTTCCTCGCTCCATGGCCTGTTCCAGATATCCTTTGCCAGCTCTTTCAGCGCCCAGCACTGGCTCGTCAGCTTCATCTGTGCACGCAGCCACATCAGCTTTTCCTGCCGGGATTCGGTCATCCACTTATCGCTGTACTGCCACAGGAAGCGGGTTCCTTTTGCCTGGTGTCGGCTTTCAACAGGGAGGTGCGGATGTTCATTCTGACGGGTTTTATCAACTACCTCGCCCAGTTGCTTCGCCACATGGAAGCGGTCAAAGGCGATTTTCTCAACCGCACTGGGTAAGTGGATACGCGCTGCTCTTATATAGCCCGCGTTCATGTCCATTGAGAGCGTTTTGATAGCCAGCAACTGCCCATCAGTGAGCGTGCGAAGATAGCCGGCAAGACTCTCTGTGCCGCGATCATCCGTTAAGGCCAGCGCCCGACCATCGCGATCGGAGATCACCGTTATGTAACGATGTCCTTTTTTAAAGGCGACCTCATCCACATTCATATGACGGGCGGATAATGGCTTTTTTATCCGGGCAAGACCTCGCTTAACTGCCCGGGTCATAATGCCGTCAACCGCATTCCAACTGAGCTTAAGTTGCTTCCTGACAGCATCAACGGTGCTGATTTTCAGCCATGAGAGAACGAACGATTCGAATAGCAACGTATACGGGGTTCGAGGTCCAATGATGTAAAAAACCACGCTAAGAGGTTAATTCATTGTTTGTATTCAAATTTAATGGTCTTAACTCGCCCTTCAGAATATCTTCCGGTAACGAAAACGTATAATGTCCCAGCATATTTATATGGCCATGTATCAGCGGCGATAATCTTGCCAGATGCTCCTCTTCAGGTGTTTCCCCCGATTTGCGAAGATGTGACAACGCCTCCTGCATGTAAAGTGTATTCCACAGCACAACCGCATTGGTCACCAGACCCAGAGCACCGAGTTGATCTTCCTGCCCTTCACGGTAGCGTTTTCTAATCTCACCACGTTGTCCGTAGCAAATGGCTCGAGCCACTGCATGGCGTCCTTCTCCCCGGTTGAGCTGAGTGAGGATCCGACGCCGGTAATCCTCATCATCGATATAGTTGAGAAGATACAACGTCTTGTTGACCCGGCCCACTTCCATAATCGCCTGAGCCAGACCAGATGGTCGGCTACTTCTCAACAGTGAACGAATAAGCTCTGATGCATGGATGGTCCCAAGCTTCAGTGAGCCCGCCATTCGCATCATTTCATCCCATTGGGATTCTATTTTTGACAGTTCAACACATCCCCGGGCCAGCTCATTCAGGGCACCATAATGTGCCGTTTTATCTGCCCGCCAGAATATCGCCCCGCCTGCATCGGCCAGACGAGGGGAAAACTGGTAGCCCAGTAACCAGAACAGGCCAAAAATGATATCGCTGGATCCTGCCGTGTCCGTCATAATTTCTACCGGATTCAGCCCGGTCTGCTGCTCCAGAAGCCCTTCCAGTACAAAGATGGAATCACGAAGCGTCCCGGGAACTACAATGCCATGGAAACCGGAGTATTGATCGGAGACGAAGTTGTACCAGGTGATACCGCGTCCTGAACCAAAGTATTTACGATTTGGTCCGGAATTAACCGTTTTAACCGGTGTGACAAAACGCATACCATCTGCGGAGGCAACCTCACCACCTCCCCAGTACCCCGCGAGCGGCAGCGTGGACTGAAAATCAACCAGCCGTGCATTAGCGGTGACCAGCGTTTCTGCCCTGAGATAATTTTGTTTAACCCAGCTCAGACGATGGCGAGTAAGCGCGGGAATATTATGCTTTATCAGGGGTTCATGCCCTATATTGCAGGCTTCTGCCAGCAGTGTTGCGCACAGACTGACCTGGAGATCCTGCGCCCGAGCACCTGATTCACTGACGTGGCTGAATTCGCGGGTAAAACCGGTTCGGGCATCTATTTCAAGCAACAGCTCCGTCAGATCAACCGGAGGGATCAATTCTCTTACCCGACGATTCAATTGTATCAGTGCCGGTGGCTCATCCAGTTTATCCAGACTGCTAATCGTCAGTGAGGGATGCTTACCTTCATTGCTTATGCTGACCGCTGCGTTGCAGGCAAAACGTGAAGCCACTGATTTCCATGTGTCATCAAGCCGCGTAGCCAGTTGTTCTGCTGCTTTAGTTCCGTCTGATGGATGACCCAGCGCCCGACATACCGGGATGCGTTGTGCCTGCCATTCAGCTCCCTGAAGCAATTTTTGACGCGGGTCCCCCCACCGATCACTGTTCTCCAGCCAGAGATCACGACGGCGCAAAGAATCTTGAAGGCGCTCGAGAAGACACAGCGAGTAACCCGCTCGTAGAATCCTACCATCTCTGTCGTAGACCAGACGTTTCCATGGGCCGGAAATGATTTGCTCTGGTGCATCGTCGAGAATTCGCTTTTTTGAGCCACTCAGTTCGGCCAGATAATGGATTGCTGACAACGTGAGCTCCCCGGCCGGGGCGGCCTGAAAGTGTAAGTCACGCAACATCGCGGACAGGAAACGCTTCACCCGTCCATATTGTTCCACCATTTCATCCTGAAACTGAGTATCTTGCGGGCGCGCCAGCTCATTTACCTTGCCGACGGATTCAGCCAGTTTGTCCTTTGGTATGCGGCGAAAAATAGCCTGCCGCAGAGCTGCTTCATCGGTGTTCTCATCAAGTAATAACGTGCATGCCCGTGCCAGTAATAGCGCGGCACGATCAAGATCTTTCAGGGTCCTGAGCCGCTTTTTCTGCCCGATATTTTTTGCAGAACGCGTGATATCCAGAATAAGCATATCCAGCACATCCACGGCCTCGTCAAGCGCCGAAATTTCCTGTGCTTTCACAAACGCAGTAAGCACGGCCAGTCGCCGTTCGTCAGGCATTCTTGAAATGTATTTCACCGAAGCCATTCCGGCATAACGGGCCAAATTCCGCAGCTGGATGGCAGGCAGACCGGAGAAATTCAACCGGGAAAACTCCATGCTACGCAGTCGGGTATATCGCTCCAGGGCGTCTGTAAATGACGGCCCACTGATAGTGACAGGACCTTTTCGCATCTCCTCCAGCACCGATATACGCTGCCCTTCAGGTATTTCAAGTAAACCGTCCAGTTGTGTTTTCTGCCAGCTGTCAGGCAACAAAGCCAGCCTTCGCCATAATCGTCGACTTGCCCGTTCGCGTACTTCGCCAATCAGCCTTGTCAGAGTCGAGGCTGCGGGTAGCAGGATCTTATTTTGCAGCAACCATGCGGTAGCAAAATCAAACAGCAGACCTGGACGCTCATTGCTGAGCCAGGCGCGAGTATAGAGCAAACGCTTCAGTCTGAATGTCCAGGGGAAATCACCAAAATCATGATAATCATAATAGAGCTTGATAAGCCCCTGATGCTCCCAGCGGGTATTTTCTCTTTCAGCATACCGGGAAAGGATCTCTGGTCGGCTGATGTTCAACTGTGCCGCAATGTAAAAACGGATGAATGAGGGAATTTGAAGGGGATCAGGAAGAAACGTTCCCAGAAAGCGCGCCGTAGTCAGCTGAAGTGCAATCCCCAGCCGGTTATGTTTTCCCCGTCGCTGATTAATAAAAGCAAGGTCACGCTCATCCAGATGAAAATACCGAGCCAGCTGAACCTCATTTGGGTCTGCCACATAGCGACCGTAGTTTTCTGTCTGTTCGCTGGTAAGAAAGTCATCACTCATTGCGCATCCTTTCGTAAACGGGAGTTCTGTCCTTTTTTTAACCGTCTCAAATATTATAAATTGTGAGACTGCTCAAAACGGCATCATACATTAGTATCAAAAATCGCGATTTATACCTTATGATACTACGCAGTATCAATATCGATTTATGAGACCAAAATGGCATTATTAGGATATGCAAGAGTATCAACCAGCCATCAGAAACTGACGAGCCAGATTACTGAACTCAAAACAGCGGGAGTGAGGGATGATCGTGTATTTACTGACATGATGTCAGGAGCAACTGATGAGCGTGCAGGGCTACAGAGACTCCTTGCCAGAGCGGAGAAAGATGACATCATCCTCTGTACTAAAATGGATCGTCTAGGACGTAATACCGCTGATATGATTCGTATTGTGGATACTTGCTATAAAAAAGGCATCGCTATCCGATTTCTAGAGAATGGTCTTAGTACTGAAGGCACAATGGGAAAAATGGTTATCCAGATACTAGCAGCTGTTGCCGAGGCGGAACGAGAAAGGATCTTGGAGCGAACTAACGATGGGCGGAAGACCGCTATGATTAAGGGGGTCAAATTCGGAAGAAAGCCTCACAAGAAGGCTGAATTAGCTAATGAATTGATTAATAAGGACGTACAAGTTAAGGAAGTAATGGAAAAAACGGGTATATCAAGGGCGACCTATTTTAGGCTGAAAAGAAAAACAGCTATTAACTCTAACGAAGGATGAATTCAAAGTGAGTCAATACTTAAAGCTTGGAGATGACCAGTCTCCGGTTCAGTTGGATCCACACAGCGAAGTTGGTGCATTTAAAGTTGTTGGACACTGCTCATGGGCAAAACCAGGAGATAAAATCACTCCTGATTTTTTGCGTTTAAGAATAGAACCTTGGTTAACTGCTCTTTTTCAGTCTGAACACCTAAATATACTTATTGGCGCGGGACTTAGTTCAGCAATCCAAGAGTCAGCGACAGGCACGAAACCTCAAGGCATGGGATGGATTAATGATCTCAAAGTTTGCAAGGCTGAAATAGATAGTTATGTAGCTAAAACAGCTGAAGCCTCAGGAAGAGGAAGAGGTAATATTGAAGACCAAATCCGTTCAATTAATGAGTTAATTAAAGGATTAGAGATTTTAACTGCGCAAAATCTCCCACTTCCAGAACCGCCTCCTGGTGCTCTCCCATATCGAAATTTAAAAAGTGAGTTAGTTGAGTTAAATAATGAGCTAACAAGATGTTTGAAATTATTCTCAGATTCAGTTAGTAATGGGGAAAAGTTAATTCGCGATGCAAAAAACGATTTAAAAACACAAACGTTTAATTATTTAGTAAGTTTTTTGATGAGTTTTTCAAGTCGAACAGCGACAAGGGATCGATTACATATTTTCACGACGAATTACGACAGGATAATTGAAGCAGGAGCTGAAATAGCAGGTATTCGACTAATTGACAGATTTGTTGGTACTATAGCGCCTATTTTCAGATCTTCGCGACTAGAAGTCGACTATCATTATAATCCACCGGGTATTCGTGGTGAACCAAGATATTTGGAAGGTGTGGCGCGCTTTACTAAATTACATGGCTCATTGGACTGGTATACTACCGAAGGAGCCATAAGGCGATTTGGATTACCTTTTGGTGCGAGTTCGGTGGAACCCTTTTTACAAGTGGAGGCTGCTGGAGCAGCGAACTATCATCAATTAATGATTTATCCAAACTCGGTTAAAGACCGAGAAACATCAGAATACCCTTATGTTGAACTATTCAGAGACTTAGCATCTGCAACATGTCGTCCTAATAGTACTTTGGTAACATATGGTTATAGTTTTGGAGATGAACATATAAACCGTGTTATTATTGACATGCTGACAATACCCTCAACGCATATAGTAATAATTGCCTACGGCGATCCACTCGGTAGAATTATGCGCTTTGTAAACGAAAGTGGAAGAAAAGCTCAAATATCTTTATTACTTGGTGACCACTTTGGAGATATCAAGAATTTAGTGGATTTTTATCTTCCTAAAGCAGCGATAGACAGATCATCAATTCGTATGGCAGAACTATTGAAATCAAGGGGTTTATATCGTACAACAATTTCAAATAATAGCGAGGATGCTGAATGAACTCATTTCCGATTGAACAAGGTGAGCAACTCAGGGTCGGCACTGTAGATTTTGTTTCACCTAATGAAATTAGAGCAATATTAGAGATTGACTCACCTGATACTGTTGCTTTGAATGCAGGAACGCCTAGAAACTTTCCAAGAGTAAACAGTTATGTATTAATATCATGTGATAATGGTTACTTAGTTGGGCAAATAGAGTGGCTTGCTGTAGAACATTCGCCTTATCCAAAACAAAGAGATGTTCAAGAATTTGGTTTAGTAAATCTACCATTCCCCCGAAAAAAAATAAGTTTGAATCCGGTGGGAATGCTTAAACGTTTGTCCAAAGATGGTACTGATTATTTCAGATTTCAACGAGGTTCTGAATCGTTTCCTTCTATTGGGGCTGCTATTTTACTACCGACAGATTTACAACTTAGATCAATAGTCGAATCTGGAAATAATAGGCGAGTGATCATTGGACAAAGTCCACTTGCGAACAATGCAAATGTAGCTGTAGATCCTGATAGATTATTTGGTCGTCATATAGCAGTGCTCGGAAATACTGGTAGCGGTAAGTCTTGCTCTGTATCTGGATTAATCCAGTGGTCACTCGAATCTGCATTGGAATCACAAATAAAACCAAATGCCAGATTTATCATCCTAGACCCCAACGGCGAGTATGCACGTGCTTTGGGGCCAACGACGAAATTTAAAGGTAGAGTATTTAAGGTTGAGGCTGAAGGCAGTGAAAACCAATTACAAGTACCCTCATGGTTTTGGAATAGTTCGGAGTGGGCATCATTCACGCAAGCAAGTCCTAAAGCACAACTTCCATTACTAAAACGCTCCTTGAGAGCAATGAGAAATGAAGAATTTGATTTACAAAAGAATATAGATATAGAAGTTAAAAAATACCTAGGTACAATTTTGGTTTCTTTAAAAGCGGATAAATCTAAAGGAGCAGCGGCACTTAATGATTTCCCTGGAGCCAAAAATCTTTTGGCTAAAATTAATATTTGGCGTCAGAGTCTGGAAGAATACAAAGCGAGATTAACTACACCATGCCCTGAGTTAGATAAATTAATCATCTCTATTCAAGATTTTTGTGGGCAAAGAGAAGGCAGATATCCAGATTACAATGCTAAAGTTAGCGCAGTTGATAACATCATAAATGGAGTGTTATCTTCATTTCAGAGCCTTGGAGGCGATGAGTGTGAACTCCTTCCTAAAAACGAGGATATCCCCGTCCCTTTTGACGGAAATAATTTAGTCTCCTATTTAGAGGCGTTAGCACAAGAAAATGGTAGCGAGCAATATGTTGAATATCTAGTAGCTAGAATACGCACAATGCTTGCGGATACAAGAATGAAACCCATAACCAATGACTCAGAGCATAGAGTTGACTTGGCTAATTGGTTAGAAACATATATTGGGAAAGATGGTGATGGTGATAGCTGCGTTTCAATTATTGATCTTTCTTTAGTACCAACTGAAATTACTCATCTTGTGACAGCTGTCATTTCAAGAATTATTTTTGAATCATTGCAACGTTATAGACGACTATATAACAAATCTTTACCTACGGTACTTGTTGCTGAAGAAGCACATACATTTATTAAACGGTATCGTGAGGACAGTGAAAATCAGGATGTCGCAGCTGTTTGCTGTCAAGTATTTGAGAAAATTGCACGAGAAGGCAGGAAATTTGGTCTCGGTATGGTTATTTCTTCGCAACGACCATCAGAATTATCACCTACAGTTTTATCTCAATGTAATACTTTTCTTCTGCATCGAATTAGCAATGACAAAGATCAGGAGCAAGTTCATAAAATGGTACCCGACAATTTGCGAGGATTACTCCGTGAATTGCCTTCATTGCCATCTCAACATGCAATACTGATGGGCTGGGCATCTGAACTTCCTGTCTTAGTTAAAATGAAAAATTTGACGAAAGAGCAGCAACCCCATTCTGATGACCCTGATTTCTGGGATGTTTGGACAAGAAAGGATGCTGATGGGAAATTGGTCGAGAGAACGGCCAATTGGGAAGCTGTTGTAAAGGAATGGCAACAAAATTGAACTGAAGTAGGATGTGAAAACGGGAGGGCAGATCGGAATTGAAGGAACTTTATGCAATCAATCTACTTGGTATTGCGTTCCATCGACCATCAGCCCCATGATCATTGGAGTAGCTGTAAATGCAGCACCTAATAATTAAAATAAAACAATAGGTTAACCTATTAACGTGGTTTTTTACATCGTTGGCCCTCAAACCCCTATACCGGCTTCCGGGGCCAGCCCACGGAACAGGCAACGTCAGGCAGCCATGCTCCGGACACATAATTCGTGGAACATCGGCTTCAACAATAGTGGTGAACTGGCAGGTATCAAGATGGCGCCATTTACGATGACGGTGATCGTGAACAGAACAGGATTTACCGCAGGTCGGACAGGCTAGCCGGGTGTTTTCAGCGATCTCAATAGTGACAGTAACAGAACCGGCATTTTCATCGAGAGAAAGGGACTTTACCTGCCACGGATCGGACAGGTTGAGAATATGAGCGTAGAGGGACTTTTCGTCCATGGCGGTGACCTCTGGCGATTAAATACACCATTATCATGCCTTCAGCCACCACAACAAGGGAAGACCCATATGCATACAGCTATATTGATCGGAGGTTTTTCATGCCTAGACACTATGAAATTGACTCAGCCTGGCGTGCGAGCATTAAGCGTGAGCCGAACGGTCGTCAGACAGTTACGACAGAAGCCTTTGTCAGCCAGCTTGCGCTGATTAATTTTCACTGGAGTTGTCGCCAAGCAAATCAGTGGATTGAAACCTACGTGACCGTTTTTAAAGACATTTCCACTCAGGAAGGAGAGAACCGGACATTCATGCTTTTTAACCCCAACGGAGGCCGTTAAAAATGGGTTTTCCATCGCCAGCAACCGACTACCAGGAAAACAGGCTGTCACTCGATCAGCACTGTAATACAGGAGCGCCGGGAGTATTCTTTTTTCGAAGTGATACCTACTCTTTCCGGGAAGGGATAAAGCCTGGTGCGCTGCTCATAGTAGATTTTGGGGGCACGCCCGTTGACGGGTCTTTGGTGCTCTGTGTCCTGGAACAAGAATTCAGGATCATGCGATTGCGACTACACCCCAAGCGGTGTCTCCAGGAACTCGATAAGCTGGATAACTTCAGGGCTATACCTGATGACGATGAGGACGGGTTGGAGGTCAGGGGGGTCATTACGCACATTGTGGCACTGTTGCAAAGTTAGCGATGAGGCAGCCTTTTGTCTTATTCAAAGGCCTTACATTTCAAAAACTCTGCTTACCAGGCGCATTTCGCCCAGGGGATCACCATAATAAAATGCTGAGGCCTGGCCTTTGCGTAGTGCACGCATCACCTCAATACCTTTGATGGTGGCGTAAGCCGTCTTCATGGATTTAAATCCCAGCGTGGCGCCGATTATCCGTTTCAGTTTGCCATGATCGCATTCAATCACGTTGTTCCGGTACTTAATCTGTCGGTGTTCAACGTCAGACGGGCACCGGCCTTCGCGTTTGAGCAGAGCAAGCGCGCGACCATAGGCGGGCGCTTTATCCGTGTTGATGAATCGCGGGATCTGCCACTTCTTCACGTTGTTGAGGATTTTACCCAGAAACCGGTATGCAGCTTTGCTGTTACGACGGGAGGAGAGATAAAAATCGACAGTGCGGCCCCGGCTGTCGACGGCCCGGTACAGATACGCCCAGCGGCCATTGACCTTCACGTAGGTTTCATCCATGTGCCACGGGCAAAGATCGGAAGGGTTACGCCAGTACCAGCGCAGCCGTTTTTCCATTTCAGGCGCATAACGCTGAACCCAGCGGTAAATCGTGGAGTGATCGACATTCACTCCGCGTTCAGCCAGCATCTCCTGCAGCTCACGGTAACTGATGCCGTATTTGCAGTACCAGCGTACGGCCCACAGAATGATGTCACGCTGAAAATGCCGGCCTTTGAATGGGTTCATGTGCAGCTCCATCAGCAAAAGGGGATGATAAGTTTATCACCACCGACTATTTGCAACAGTGCCGCCAAGACCAATGTCGCTCCCGATGCGGTAGACTTTGCCGGCCACGGCGTCCAGCACCGGCGCGAGTCGGGCAAAGGCGGCATCGCTCCCGGAGGCCATCACCGTCATGTCGCCGGCGGCCGCTTTCACGGCGCCGCCCGATACCGGCGCGTCGAGCATCAATAGCTGGTACTCCGCCAGCGCCTCGGCAATGGCCTGAGCATCGGCGGAGGCGATGGTGGACGACACCATCACGACGGTGCCCGGCTTCAGATGGGCGGCGAGGCCGCTCTCGCCGAACAGGATCCCCCGCACCTGGGCGGCATTGACCACCAGCAGCACAACTGCATCCAGTTCCGCGGCGAACGGCACCGCGCTGGGGCCCGCGCCTTTGGCGCCCGCCGCCAGCAGTGCGCGACAGTTGTCGGGATTGATGTCAACGCCCCAGGTGTTCAGGCCCGCCTGCAGGCAGGCGCGGGCGGCGCCCATGCCCATTGAACCCAGTCCAATCACGCAGACGTTAGTGTGTGCAGCCATGCTGGTCTCCTTGTGAACATTAGTTAATTAATGTGATTTAATGATAGAATAAAGCGTTATCATGTGAATTTATGTGAGAGTTATCACGAATAACCCACATGAATATAAAAAATTCACAGGCGGAAAGAGGCTGCACAGCGGCGATTCTTGCCCTAAAATAGCGTAAAAAACAGCGGCAAAGCGCGATAACAACACCGGGTGTCGCCAGGGCCGTAGCCTGGGTGGTGACGCCTGGTGTGAAAAAATGGTAAGGGGAGAGCGGTGATTCCAATAGAACGACATCAGCGTATTTTAGCCCTGGTGGAGCAGCGTGGGGCGGTAAGCATTAACGAGCTGACGGAGATCCTCGGCGTGTCCCATATGACCATCCGTCGGGACGTCAGTAAACTGGAGGAGCAGGGGCTGCTGGTCAGCGTCTCGGGCGGCGTACGCGCCGTCAGCCGGCTGGCCGCGGAACCCAGTCATCTGGTGAAAAGCACGCTGCAGAGTGAGGAGAAACAGGCGATCGGCGCGCTGGCGGCGAGTCATATCGCTAAAAACAGTTGCATCTATCTGGATGCCGGGACTACCACCCTGGCGCTGGCGCGGGCGATCCTCGACCGGAACGATCTCCAGGTGGTCACCAATGATTTTGAGATAACCCAGCTGCTGATCGATGCCAGCCAGTGCGGCGTGATCCACACCGGCGGCACTCTGTGCCGGGAGAACCGCTCCTGCGTGGGCGAATCGGCGGCGCGTACGTTACGCCACCTGGCTATCGATACGGCCTTTATCTCCGCCAGCGGCTGGGACAGTCGCGGGATATTCACCCCTGATGAGAACAAGGTTACCGTCAAGGAGACCGTCAGCCAGGTCAGCGCGAGAAGCATCCTGCTGTGCGACAGTTCGAAATACAATCAGGTGGCCACGTTTATGGCGTTACCTTTGACCCGGTTCACCACCATCATTACCGACCGGCATCTTTCCGATGCCGCCGCCAGTCATATCGCCCGGCACGCCTGCGAGGTGCTGCGGGCCGGATAACGCGCGCGGCCACCGCCGGCTTAGCGTTGCCAGTGCTCGATCAGCGCCGCGCCGATCCCGGCGATTTGCTGATTTCGCTCGGCCATGCTCGCCGGCGTATCCCGCAGATAAATCACCACAATGCGCTCTGCTTTGTTATTCGGGCCAAGCAGGGCGACAATCCCGCGCGCACCCCGCTTGCTAGCTCCGGTCTTATCGGCGATAAACCAGCCCGCCGGCAGCACGGAGCGGATCAACGGTCCGGCGACCCGATCGTCCACCATCCACTGCAGCAGCTGCCGTTGCGAACGGGCGCTCAGACGCTGGCTGGTCAGCAGCTTGCGCAGGGTCGCGGCCATGCTGGCCGGGGTAGTGGTGTCGCGGGCGTCGCCGGGAAGCGCCTCATTCAGTTCCGTTTCCCAGCGGTCAAGGCGGGTGACGTTGTCGCCGATCTGGCGCAAAAAGGCAGTCAATCCTGCGGGGCCGCCGACGGTGGCCAGCAGCAGATTGGCGGCGCTGTTATCGCTCATGGTAATGGCGGCGGCGCAGAGTTCGCCGACCGTCATGCCGTCGGCAAGGTGTTTTTCGCTGACCGGCGAGTAGTCCACCAGATCCTGCTGGCGATAGTGGATCTTTCGCTCCAGCTGTTCGTCACCGGCATCCACCCGCGCCAGCACTGCGCCGCAGAGCACTACTTTAAAGGTGCTCATCATGGGAAAGCGTTCATCGGCGCGCCAGGCGGTCAGCGTGCGGCCGCTGGCCAGATCCATTTCTATCATGCCTACGCGGCCCGACAGCTGGCTTTCGCTTTGTTTAATTTGCTCAAGCGGCTGCGGGCTGGCGTGTACCGCCAGCGGCAGGGTGGCTAACAGGGAGATAATACACAGGCGAATATAACGCATAACCACAATACATCCTTGAGTGAAGGCCGATAAAGGCGAGTAAAGAAGCGACAAATAAGAATAACCCGGCGTTGGCACTGTTGCAAATAGTCGGTGGTGATAAACTTATCATCCCCTTTTGCTGATGGAGCTGCACATGAACCCATTCAAAGGCCGGCATTTTCAGCGTGACATCATTCTGTGGGCCGTACGCTGGTACTGCAAATACGGCATCAGTTACCGTGAGCTGCAGGAGATGCTGGCTGAACGCGGAGTGAATGTCGATCACTCCACGATTTACCGCTGGGTTCAGCGTTATGCGCCTGAAATGGAAAAACGGCTGCGCTGGTACTGGCGTAACCCTTCCGATCTTTGCCCGTGGCACATGGATGAAACCTACGTGAAGGTCAATGGCCGCTGGGCGTATCTGTACCGGGCCGTCGACAGCCGGGGCCGCACTGTCGATTTTTATCTCTCCTCCCGTCGTAACAGCAAAGCTGCATACCGGTTTCTGGGTAAAATCCTCAACAACGTGAAGAAGTGGCAGATCCCGCGATTCATCAACACGGATAAAGCGCCCGCCTATGGTCGCGCGCTTGCTCTGCTCAAACGCGAAGGCCGGTGCCCGTCTGACGTTGAACACCGACAGATTAAGTACCGGAACAACGTGATTGAATGCGATCATGGCAAACTGAAACGGATAATCGGCGCCACGCTGGGATTTAAATCCATGAAGACGGCTTACGCCACCATCAAAGGTATTGAGGTGATGCGTGCACTACGCAAAGGCCAGGCCTCAGCATTTTATTATGGTGATCCCCTGGGCGAAATGCGCCTGGTAAGCAGAGTTTTTGAAATGTAAGGCCTTTGAATAAGACAAAAGGCTGCCTCATCGCTAACTTTGCAACAGTGCCGCAAAAAGTCAGTAAAGGACTCACAGTTGGTTCAGTCATTACAGGAAGCACGTTTTTACATGGTCCCCCTGTTTTGGCACTCGGTTTTACCAAGCTGTTTAAAAAATCAAAAAAAGTAGACGAAACCAATATTCAATTGGCCAATAGCTGGATTGGTGTAAACAACCACCTGATTGAAAAGGTGCTGCCAAACCTAAAGTGGGATATGGGTATAGGAAGTTCAACCGCCCTTTTTGGCGAGTCTGGCGGGTAGGAAGCGGCCGCGCAAGCGCCGCTTTGGGCACAGATCGGGCACAGATCGGGGGTTCATGCGTGGGTTTTCGACATCGCGGGGCCACGCAGCGGCTCAGTGCGTAGCCATTTCTCACCGAATCCCGGCACAGGGCCGAGCGCAGCCCTGCGGGGTCGTGGCCGCATCGGATCGGACTCTGGCTTGGCTGCCGGCTGTGTGGCCGGCGCCTCATCACGCGGCGGGCGGCGGGGCGCGCGCTGCGGGCCGGTAGTGCGCTTGCTCCAGCGCGCCGTGTTTCTCGAAGTGGGCGAGGATGGCGCGAATGGCCTTGGGGTCTTCGATGCTGGCGACGATCCGCACCGCGCCGCCGCAGTGGGCGCAGGTGGTGATGTCGATGGAAAAGACCCGCTTGAGCCGTTGCGCCCAGCTCATCGCACGGCGCTTCTGCTCGGGGCTGCGCGGCTCGTCGTGGGCGCTGACGTCCACTGGCGCCGCATCGCCCGCAGGCCGCCTGCCGCGCCCCGAGGGCGTCAGCTGCGCGCGCAGGTTTGCATTCGGGGCGAATACGCCGTGGAAGCGGGTGAGATGCGCGCGTGGCGGCGGGACCAGTGCCGCCAGCTTGGCGATGAAGTCCACCGCATCCCATTCGACATGCGTGGTGCCATTGCGCCACGGCGTCTTGAGCTGGTAACGCACCCTGCCCTGTGGCGAGATCGATAGCCGCTGCTCGCTGATCGCCGGGCGCGTGATGTAGCGGCACAGCTTTTCGAGCTTGTGGCTTTCGTGTGCTTCCGCGGCCACGCCGGCATGCAGCGAGAAGCCGCCGACCTTGCCGGCGTCGCCCTCCAGCGGACCGGCGTCGCCAGGCAGCGTTTGCAGCGTGACGACCTTGCGGCCAGCGTCGCGACCGGTGGCGATGCGGTAGGTCATCGAACTCATCCGCAGCCCATCCATGCCGTCGTCGCTACCCGCGCTGTCGGACAGGAACACGGATTCGTCTTCGCCTTCGAGCCAGCCGCGGCGCGACAGGTGCCGGCACACGCGATGCGCGATGGTGTTGGCCAGTTCCGTCAGTTGCGCCGATGTGGGCGCACGGGTGCGGTGCAGGCGCGGCTTGCGCTGCGGACGCTCGGTGGTGTCCTCGTACACGCCGTCGAGCCACAGCATGTGGAAGTGGATGTTGAGATTCAGCGCGCTGCCGAAGCGCTGGATCAGGGTCACCACGCCGCATTGCGCCGTATCCCGCGGCACGCCGGCCTGATCGGCAAGCCAACCGGCGATCACACGATGCACGATGCCCAGCACCGGGCCGATCGCCTCAGGCTTGCTGGCGAACAGGAAGCGCAACGGGTACGGGAAACTCAGCACCCATTGCCGCACCGGCCGCGGGCCGAACACCTCGTCCACCAGATGCCGCGCCGACTCGGCCATGCGCCGTGCGCCGCAGCTCGGGCACAGCCCGCGCTTCTTGCAGGAATACGCCACCAGCCTCTCGGCACGACAGTGCTCGCAGACCACGCGCAGGAAGCCGTGCTCGAGCACGCCGCAGCGCAGGTAGGTCTCGAACTCCTCGCGCACATACTCGGGCAGCGGGCGGTCTTCGGCCTCAAGACGCGCGATGAAGTCCGGGTAGTGCGCCTGCACTAGCGCGTACAGCAGCGTGCGCTCGGGCAGGTGGCGCGCGTAACGCGCAGCGGCGTGGGCGGCCGGCAGTGGCGCGCACACCTCGGCCTGCCGCCGGGGTGCGGTCAGGCGCGGCACGCAGCGCTCCGTTGCAGGGACGGCTGCTCAGGGTTGCGCCCGCGAGCACGCGTTCATATCGGCGTTTTCTGATCTTCGCGTCAGACATTGCCGCGGGGCGGGTAGGAAGTCTCCCGCCTCGGACGCCAGAACGCACAAAGCCCGGCACGAGGCCGGGCTTTGTGGTCTTGCTTGATGGATCGCGGGGCTTAGAAATCCATGCCGCCCATGCCGCCCATGCCGCCGCCGGCCGGCATCGCCGGCTCGTCCTTCTTCGGGGCCTCGGCCACCATCGCTTCGGTGGTGATCATCAGGCCCGCGATCGACGCGGCGTTCTGCAGCGCGGTGCGGGTGACCTTGGTCGGGTCCAGGATGCCGAACTCGATCATGTCGCCGAACTCGCCGTTGGCGGCGTTGTAGCCGAACGCACCCGAACCTTCGACCACGCGGTTGAGGATGACCGACGGCTCATCGCCGGCATTGGTCACGATCTCGCGCAGCGGGGCTTCCATCGCGCGCAGGGCGATCTGGATGCCGTGGTTCTGGTCTTCGTTCACGCCCTTGATGCCGGCGATCGCCGCCTTGGCACGGATCAGGGCGACGCCGCCGCCCGGGACGATGCCTTCCTCGACGGCCGCACGGGTCGCGTGCAGGGCGTCTTCGACGCGCGCCTTCTTTTCCTTCATCTCGACTTCGGTGGCGGCACCGACCTTGATCACCGCAACGCCGCCGGCCAGCTTGGCCACGCGCTCCTGCAGCTTCTCGCGGTCGTAGTCGGAGGAGGTCTCCTCGATCTGCGCCTTGATCTGCTTGATGCGCGCCTCGATGCCCGCGCCTTCGCCGGCGCCATCGATGATGGTGGTGTTTTCCTTCGACACCTGGATCTTCTTGGCGCGGCCGAGGTCCTTGATGGTGGCCTTCTCCAGCGACAGGCCGACTTCCTCGGAAATCACCACGCCGCCGGTCAGGATCGCCATGTCTTCCAGCATCGCCTTGCGACGGTCGCCGAAGCCCGGGGCCTTCACCGCGCAGACCTTGACGATGCCGCGGATGGTGTTGACCACCAGGGTCGCCAGCGCTTCGCCTTCGACTTCCTCCGCCACGATCAGCAGCGGCTTGCCGGCCTTGGCCACGCCCTCGAGGACGGGCAGCAGGTCGCGCACGTTGGAGATCTTCTTGTCGTACAGCAGGATGAAGGGATCATCCAGGTCGGCCGACATCGACTGCTGGTTGTTGACGAAGTACGGGCTCAGGTAGCCGCGGTCGAACTGCATGCCCTCGACCACGTCGAGTTCGTTGTCCAGGCCGCTGCCTTCCTCGACCGTGATCACGCCTTCCTTGCCGACCTTGTCCATCGCCTGCGCGATCAGGTCGCCGATGTTGGCATCCGAGTTCGCGGAGATCGCGCCGACCTGGGCGATTTCCTTGCTGGTCGACGACGGCTTGGACAGCGACTTCAGTTCGCCGACCGCGGCCTTCACCGCCTGGTCGATGCCGCGCTTCAGGTCCATCGGGTTCATGCCGGCGGCGACCGCCTTCATGCCCTCGCGGATGAACGCCTGCGCCAGCACGGTGGCGGTGGTGGTGCCGTCGCCGGCGTTGTCGGAGGTCTTGGAAGCGACTTCCTTCACCATCTGCGCGCCCATGTTCTCGAACGCGTCAGCCAGTTCGATTTCCTTGGCGACGGAGACGCCGTCCTTGGTGATGGTCGGCGCGCCGTAGCTCTTCTGCAGCACGACGTTGCGGCCCTTCGGGCCGAGGGTCGCCTTCACGGCGTTGGCGAGCACGTTGACGCCGCGCACCATCTTGGAGCGCGCGTCTTCGCCGAAACGAATGTCCTTGGCAGCCATTGCGAATTACCTCGAAAAATTATTCGGATGAGAAATGTGTGGGAGCGACGCGCGATCAGCCGAGGATCGCGAACAGGTCGTCTTCCTTCACCACCAGCAGCTCGACGCCGTCCAGCTTCACTTCGGTGCCGCTGTACTTGCCGAACAGCACCTTGTCGCCGACCTTGACCTGCGGCGCGCGGACCTGGCCGTTGTCCAGCACCTTGCCGGTGCCGACGGCGACGACTTCGCCCTTGATCGGCTTCTCGGTGGCCGAATCCGGGATCACGATCCCGCCGGCGGACAGCTTCTCTTCTTCCATGCGCTTGATGACCACGCGGTCGTGCAGCGGCTTGATATTGGACATGGCAACCTCGGTAAATGGTTGATTGACGTGGAAAAACCCGGCGATTTTAGCAGTCGCGCGAAGCGAGTGCCAAACCGCGGACAACAGAACCGGGCGAACCCGGCATGCCACCGAGATGGGGCGGGCCCGCCGACTTTCAAGGGCCGCACGCGGATGTCCGCCAGGCCCGCCGGATCGGGGCAGCCGCTACCCTATGCCGGTGAGCGCCCTGATCTGCTTCTGCACCTGTCCCGACGCCGACAGCGCCGAGCGCATCGCCACCGCGCTGGTGGCCGAGCGCCTGGCCGCCTGCGTCAACCTCCTGCCCGGCCTGCGTTCGGTCTATCGCTGGCAACGCAAGGTCGAGGCCGCGGCCGAGGTCCTGCTGCTGGTCAAGACCAGTGCCGAGGCCTACCCCGCCCTGCAGGAACGCCTGCGCCAACTGCATCCCTACGAACTCCCGGAGCTGCTCGCGGTCGAAGCCGCGTCCGGCCTGCCCGAATACCTGCAATGGCTGGCCGCCGAGAGCCGACCGGTAAACTGAGCCAATGACCGCATCCACGATCCGCCTGCGCCGCTGGCTGGCCGGGCTCGCCCTGCTGCTTGCGCTGCCCGCGACCTCGGCCGTCGCCCAGGACTTCGAACTGCCGCCGGTCGACGAGGTCTTCGTCCTGTCCGCGCAGGCCACCGCGCCGGACCGCATCGAGGTGCGCTGGCGGATCGCCGACGGCTATTACCTGTACCGGCACCGCACCTCGGTCAAGGCCGATGCCGCCTTCACCGGCGCGACCATGGCGCTGCCGAAGGGCAAGGCCTACCGCGACGAATTCTTCGGCGACGTCGAAACCTACCGCAAGGAATTGCTCGGCACCCTCACCGGCACGCCCGCGGCCGGCGCGAGCGCGACCACCCTGACCGTGAAGTACCAGGGCTGCGCCGATGCCGGCGTGTGCTACCCGCCGCAGACCCGCACCCTGAAGGTCGCGTTGCCGGGCGAAGCGGGCGCTGGCGGCTTCGGCTGTAAGGCGCGCGGGCTGCATGATTATGTCGTCAAGAACGGCTCTGCCGATCATCCCAACGCCGAGGTGAAATTCGCACTGGGTGATGTGGTCAACACCATGATCGGCTGCACTAATGGTGAAACGATCATGCTGTGCCACGACACCTCGCTGCCGCGCCCCTATTCTCTCGGCTTTCGGGTGCAAGGCACCGAGGGGCTGTGGATGGACGTCAACAAGTCGATCTATCTGGAGGGCAAGAGCCCACAGCCGCACCGCTGGGAGCCTGCCGAGGGCTGGTTTGCGAAATACGATCACCCGCTATGGAAACGCTACGCCGATCTGGCGGCAGGGGCCGGGCATGGCGGGATGGACTGGTTCGTGATCCACGCTTTTGTCGAGGCGCTGAAGGCCAAGGCCCCGATGCCAATCGACATTTACGACGCGCTGGCCTGGAGCGCGATCACGCCTCTGTCGGAACAATCGATTGCTGAGGGCAATCGCACGTTAGATTTTCCCGACTTCACCCGAGGGCAGTGGCGCACCCGCAAGCCGATCTTTGCGCTGAACGACGCCTATTGATCGACGCGATTTAGGCCAAGCGCACCGCAAAGGCGAAATTGGTAATCTTGTCGGTATCCTTGACGCCCGGCGCGCTTTCGACGCCGCTGGAGGTATCGACCAGCGGCGCTCCGGTGCGCGCAATCGCCTCGGCAACATTCGTCGGATTTAGCCCGCCTGCCAGCCCCCACGGCAAGGCACCGCGATATCCGGCCAGCAGCGACCAGTCGAACGCCAACCCCATGCCGCCGGGCAGCGCGCCTTTGGGGGTCTTGGCGTCGAACAAGATCAAGTCCGCCGCCCCGGCATAGGCTGCGGCGCGTGCGACATCGCTGGCGCTGGCGACGGGCAGCGCCTTCCACACCGGCTTGCCAAACCGCGCGCGCAACTGGGCCACGCGTTCGGGCGATTCCGAACCGTGCAGCTGCAGCGCGTTCAGCTTGGCTGCCACCAGTGCGTCGGCGATGACAGCATCATCCGCATCGACGAACAAACCGACCATGGCGATCTGGCCAGCTGCGCGCGATGTCAAAGCGCCCGCGACATTCGACGTAACCGCACGGGGCGACGCTGGATAGAACACCAACCCGGCATAGTCCGCCCGCGCCGCGATGGTCGCATCGAGCGCCTCGGGTGTGCTGATCCCGCAAATCTTGATTTTCGCGGGCATGCGGTCAGTCGGGGTTCTGGATCAGCCGCACCAGCGTGCA
>NZ_CP091482.1:0-294412 GCF_021869685.1 Enterobacter cloacae complex sp. ECL414 | reverse complement strand
TAACTTAACTCGTCGGTGATAAGATTTTCATTTGGCAAACTGTTTATAACATATTCTTGCAAATGCTTTTTACGCATTTACCTAAATGCCATAAGCATTCCAGTAAATGCCTTCCTTATTCATTCAAATGCTTTTCGCATGCATCCGAATGCCGGATCCTTTCATAAAGTTACTATAATCAATGAGTTAAAGATGCCGTGATCTTTACTTGAACTCTATTGATCTTTAGTGATCTAAAGAATTGATCTAACCTGTTGAAAACAATGATAAGTCCATATAAAACAAGGAATAGCGCTCCTTTATCAATATCTACAGATCGCAAACGGAAATGAAAGTGGGTTTACTATCATTGTTTTATTCAAGACAGTTTTTATTTTAATTTTATTAAGCAAATTTTTTGAGTTTACCTTTTAGATGTATCAGCCCTATTTGGCAAATTTGAGGTTCATGTATCATGTAGTAAACAGGAGGAAGATATGAACAACAGCAAACATACAGTCATTGAAGTGGATACTAATCTAGTTGAAATTGAAAAGGGATTTAATCCCCGAGAGGCGGTAATCGGAGATTTGTGTTACGAACAAGAACCTGTCAAATCGATGATTGTGTCAATCAAACAAGCCTTTAAGGAAGGAAGGCAGGTTGATATGATCAAGGTCGTAAAAAGAAAAGGTAAATATTTAGTTCGTCAAGGTCATACTCGTTTTCATGGCTTAAAATTAGCAATTTCTGAAGGTGCTAATATTCCAAAATTATCTGTTATCTTAATCGATTATAAAAACGAAATTGAAGAATACCTTGAGAACCTCGATGGTAACAGAAGCAATGGGCTAAATCCGGTTGGGCAAGCTCATGCATTAGCTCATGCTGTTAGTCTCGGGTATTCGGTTGAAGAACTAGCAATGCGATATCAACGATCAACTACCGCAATTCGTAATATGCTAAAAATCCTTGATATGCCATTAGAGCTTCAACGTTTGATTAGCCTAAATCTAATCAAAAAAACGCTCGCCATTGAAATAATGTTAAAATATTCCAACGATCACAAAATGGTTTTAAAACATATAGAAGGTTTCTTACCTGGCGTTAAGAATATTGAGACTACAACGAGCAAAATTGTAGGCATACCTGAACACAATGCAGCTGGAGCAGGACCAGACACCTTAAATAAAGGCGGACCAGAAAAGAAAAATTCGGCAGTCACACGTAAGACTTTGGGTATTAAGCGCCTCTCGCATAAGAAAACAGAACGGCTAAAATCTGAATTTCTTGAGCTTGTGGAAAGTACACATACGGAATCTATAACGAATACTCAAACAGAACTAAAATTTGGTAGAGATAGTGCACACTTGTTCAAAAATGTTGATAGTAAAAATGTAATATTTTCTGATGATGGTGTTCAAATAATCTTGAATGATGAAAAGCTAAATATTTTATTGTCTTTACTTAACGACGAAAATACAGCAATCATTCTTTCTAAACCAAAATTAGAAGAGCTTCTGGAAATTCGAGATCTCCTTAAGGAATAAAAAACCGAGGATTAGTTGAGTGATTAAACCTATAAAGCTGACTCTTATCGATAATTATAATGATTTGCTTCTAACTCATGAAGTCCTTAAACGCAACATGGAAGAGTTAGAACACGGTAAACGTTTTGACCAATTTCCTGAAGGGCATGACCACTATGAAAAAACTGTGAAAGAAGCTGTAGCAATCGTAGAGGCACGTTTGGAGGTGTTTCGAAAATGAAATCTCTTTTCTTTACTCTTGATGGTCATATGGTACCAGCCTCAGTGAATGTATCCCTTAACGGAGATGGAAATTATTATGCACCTATCGAAAGAGAATGTAACGAATGTGCGGGCACAGGCCACAAAGGGGCTGATGTATGTGAAAAGTGTCATGGGGTGCAAACAGTTGGACCCATTATTGAAAAATTAGTGGTACTAGAGCCAATTACCTTTCTCGATAACATTCCGGAACTGCGTGTTAACCCAACACTCGAAGCATGGAAATCCAGAAACCACGTACTTATTGAGAAAGCAAAAAAGGCTAACACTAAGTTTTCTAATAGTATATTGGCGCAACTAGACAATAACCGTTTTTTGACAGAACGCCAGCTGGATTGTTTCTTTACAACCTTTGATGTGATGTTGTCTGAAACTCCGGAAAATGAACAAGAAATTTTAAAACATAGCTACAATATCGGCCAGGTCATAAGCATTGAACTAACATTTACTGAAGTCAGGGCCGCGTACGCAAAAAGTAAAGGGAGTTATTTTTTTACATTTACTGGTAAAGTTAGAAATGACGGGATCGCTTTAACGGCCGATAAACAGGATCACATTTTATTGGGTGAACGTTATCATTTGACTGGAAAAGTCAGAAAATTCTATGATTTTGATTCGAAAAATTATGCTGCAATAACAGTTTTTAAGTTAAGTAAACTCCAAGACAGTTAAATGTTTTACTGCTTAAATATAGAGCCAAGACTTAAACTGTCGTTAGGACTCACTCACGTAATATTGTTGCTTACGCAATGGGTTTTATCCCTCATAAAGATCTGCGAGTATAAATCTTTTACATTTAAATTCCCCTCTATCACAACCTTTTCAATAGTAAAAAAATGATAATCTTATTAATTATAATTTTTAATTTTTTGTATACCAATACCATACAGTTAAGGCTAAAAGGTGATGATGGAGATGGACTTTAAAATGCACAATGATCTGGGTCTCGGTTTCATTTGTAAAAATGCAAGAACATCGTCAAAGCCAACGTTAAGAAAAGTTACTTTTCCGGTAAGCGCATATGAAACGTCTAAGCTTTCTTTAACCGGTTTTCAATGCCCCACAGCCTGCCGATTTCCTTTTTTTGTGCTATGCATGATAATCCATAACCATCTTTCGTCTGCATGCCCTATCAACCAAAATGAATGTTCAAATCATATATCGCAATTTTCTATCGACATTAAAGTACAAGATTGGCTTAGCCGTTCAAGAGTAGCGTTTATTGATTTCCATAATCTAAGAAATACAGATAAAACCACATTAATAACAGTGGAACATCTTGAAGCTTTACTTACTGTTATGTCAACTACTCTTGTCGCTTACGCTCCATATTCAAAAAAGAGACTTAACTTTAGCTTTCTAAATTCATTTACTTTGTCTAAAACTTCTCAAAGTTACACATTAACTTTCCCGGTAGTTCTCAGTCCGCTTTTAGATGCTCTTGGCGGTTTCATTCAGGAATGCATAACCGAAAAATTGTTAAAACGACGAAATTCGAATTTCATGGTTTACGAGTATCTTAAACGTTCAGGCCAGAGCTCTCATAAAGTGGAGGACATTAATAACGACTTACAGCTTAAAACTCTAAATATAAGACTTATGAGCGTCCTTACTGGGCTTTCTCAGCAAGGACTCATTTCATTTATTTGCGAAGGAAAGAGGGGCGACCGGAGAATAGAAGAGCTTCAGTTTATACCTTATGTTCAACGAACTCACCCTGAGGTATTAACTTTTCAGGAATGGATTAGCCCCGTTGATTAGAATTAACTCTATTTCAGCACGGCCAGTATTTCTGTTTCCGTTTTCCGTGTATTTGGCTTACTTCCTACGGATCGGTAAGCGCTGAGTCTGTGTATGACGAATCCACGCTCTTCATAGAGGCCCAAAGTGAATGGTGTCAGGCTATTTGATATCGCAACAGCAGCGCCTTTTCTGTGAGCGTCAACGAGCATATTTGCTAACAGCACGTGGTCGCTTTGGCTGAACGGTTTACCATCGTAACTGACAAAACTAGTTTTGCTTGTTTTGTCATATGGCGGATCACAATAAATCTGATCTCCTTCGCCGGTTGCGGCCAGAGTCTCCTCAAAACCAGCGGTGATCAGTTCAATACCTGAAAGACGAAATGAAAGGTAGTCTATTTTATTGAAGTCAAGCTTCAGTTCTGTATGTTTCCCCCAGGGCACTGAATAGATTCTTTCTGAGTTATAGCGGCACATACCGTTATAGCCCAGGCGATTCAGGGAGTAAAACAAAGCCGCTCTTTGAAGCGGTTGACCAGAAATACAGGTTTTGTTGAAACGGTCCCTCATCTCATAGTAGTCCTTTTCGACAAAGGTTTTATCCGCTAGGTTTTGGACCTGATTTATAAAGTTAGTTTTCTGTCTTTGAATAGTCCTGTATAGGTTGATCAAGTCTGGATTGCTATCTGCAAGCAATGCATTTTGTGCAAACATGTTCAGAAAAACGGCACCACCGCCTATAAAGGGTTCTACCCACCGGCAACTATGATCGTGTGGGTAGTGATGGCTGATGAAAGGCATCAGTTTCGTTTTTCCACCAGCCCATTTGATTATCGGCATGTGTCTGAGATGTCGAGTCAAAGTGTCTATACCTGAGAGAGAAATTTAGGTGCTGGTATCGTACCTAACCACGGGCTTTAACTAATAACTTAGGGAGCAAAAAAAAGTTGTTTAAGACGCACAGTTTTGACTTTCAGCATTGCGGATTTATAAGATTTTTCCTCACTGATACCTGAACTTTATGTTTTGGATTTATGTCTTTGTTTATGAAGCGATTTTGATGCCATCACAAGAAATGGGGAGCCCTCTTTTTTTGTGAAAAATCAGAATAGGCTCAAAAAGTACCTTTTTTGCGAAAAATTATGGATTTTTTTTTCGGTAGTATCCCCGCTACGCAGAAAGTAAGCAGAAAAATGTAACGGAGCCCCTATGAGTGTTTTACTGACAGAACCTACACAGCAAGCTAATGACAAGGTCTTTAAAACGGCCCATGTTGCCTTTTCAGTAGTTACTGGCACAGGTCGTTACGTCACTGGGCTTAAACAGTTCCGTGATGCAAACCCTGAACTTTGTACTGAAGTAAGTGACCAGAAAGCATGGGCTATCCACCCTTCAGTAATTCAGGTCACGCCAGGCTTCAACTCCCGCGAAATGGGAATGGGTGACGATTACTATAAGCTCCCTGAGGTTGAAGAACACATCTACAACATCAAGAATGCCTACATTCGAGGTGACTATGTAGACCCTATCCGAGTACGTGTCATTGATGGGGTACCTTTTGTTCGCCAGGGGCACTGCCGTTTAAAAGCCGCAATGATGGCATGTGATGAAGATCATGACATCACAATCCTTTGCGTTGAGATTAAAGAAGATGAAATTGGCTGTGAGCTCGCGACCATTGATGGTAACCGTGGTCTTGCGCTTTCTCCTGTTGCGCTTGGCGAGTCCTATCGTCGCCTACATTCTCTTGCTGGCTGGTCACTCGAACGAATTGCTCAACGTGAAAATAAAAGCCCGACGACCATCAGTTCTCTTATCCGCCTGACAACCTGTTCTGTTGTTATCAAGAAATGGATTCATGCTGACGCTATTTCGTATGTTAACGTGCTTTCACTGATCGATGAGCTCGGTGAAACAGAAGCAATTTCACGTATCAAGAAGATGATCGCGGAACTTGAGCAGGCCGATGCGAATGGCATCACGGTGAAAAAAACCCAACATGGTCAGGTACGAGTCAGACCTTCAGACTTCAAGCCAGCACGGATTCCGCCGGTTATTGCCACAAAAGCCGTAGAAGGCGTCAAACTCATCACCACCAGCTTATTACAGAAACTGGGGGATATTGAATTGCCGGAGATGACAGATTCAAGTGCTGACGAAGAAATCAACATTACGTTGAACCGCAGTACTCTGGAGATGCTGAGAAATCTTTCAAAAGAGATCACAGAATCAGAGAACAAGCAGCTTCGCCGTGCGGAGAATCGTCAGGCAAAACTTAATGGTGAGAAGCCAAAATACCCACGTAAAAAAAATGCTAAGAAGGCAGGGGAAGAGACCGATCAGGATACTGACCCACAGCCGGACGCAGAATAATTTACTTTTGGCAAAGTGTTGGTTTTGTCAGAGTCATTAAGGATTCAGGCTTTTTGCCCGCCTTTTTTAAACCTCCATGTATCGTTCTTGCCCCGTTTATGCGGGGCTTTTTTTTTGCTTCTTTCTATGAGTTGACATCTTTAAGTTTTATTCAGAGACATAAAAAACTTTTTCGTGTCACTGAACCTATTAGGTTACAGAGCGACGTTGCTATCCTGGTAAAAGTTTTTTCTAAAGGACCGGTAAAATGTCATCTCTTGATTCTGAAGCTAAACCCGATAATGCAGGTCACAGCGTACTGGCTTTAACAACCTCTCATAGCCTGGTGGTTAGCTCTTCTGAAACATTTCTTCCAGATATGCGCAAAGAGCTCGGCATTATCGCGGATCTTGTTGAGTCCTATAATGATGAACTCTGCTTGTTGAAACACATGGCTGTCCAGTTCAAAACCCACAATCACCAGAAACTTTATTCTTATCTCTCAGGCTACAACCACAGTATCTCTGAAGCGGATGCCTTGTTCGCGGAAAACGCTCTGAGATCTGAATACTGGAAACGCGTTATGGCACTCACTGATGTTTTGCCTATCATGTCGGATGCCAAACGTAACGAATGGGATAAGCAGTTTACGGCCGACCGCTATATTATGCCGCCTCAGGTGATCCCTGATTTCACAGCTGACGCTGTAGTAGGCACAGTCGTTGCTTTGCTTAATGACCGCAATCAATTTATTAAAGAAAGGGTTTACGACGTCTTCCAGTCTCTGAGCCGCAGTCATAAGACAAACAAAGCTTTTGGGTTCTCCACCCGCATGATCACTACCGGAGTTTGCGAGCCGTCTAAATACCCCTGGCAGAAATTAAGGGTGGATTTTAAAGAGTCTGGCATTTCACCACTGAGCGAGCTCCGCGTTATATGCGCATTCTTCCGTGGCGAACAGGTGAAGGCGATCCATAACACCAAATCATTGGTTGAGGCGTTGGTCGAACATGAGGGGTTCAGAAAATGGATCTGCATCGATGGCAACAGTATTCGTTTCAGGGTTTACAAAAATGGATCAATGCATATTGACGTCCACCCTGATATCGCCGAGCGGCTTAACAATATTTTATCAGCTATCGTACCGCTGGCATTACCTGCCGACCGCATGGCTCATAGCAAGAAATCTTTGGAGGCATTCCCTGTACTTAAGCAGTGCATCGACTTTGATACCCGGATGCAGCTTTCTGAACTAATGTTTAAAAATGACGGGGACAATAAATGGAGTTGCTGGACATCTTTAGGGTCTCTCGCCGAACGCAAATCTTCGAGTGTTGCCGCTGACACCCTTCGGTTCTTAGGGGCAACAGTAACAAAATACGATGTGACATTTTCCTATGATCCGTGTGAGGTTATTCGTTACATCGGCCAGATAGGGGAGATGCCTGATATTGTATCGCATCAGTTTTACCCTTCATCTTGCCGAATCAGCGAATATGTATATTCCCTGCTCGGTGCAGGGGAAGGGGATACCCTCCTGGAGCCTAATATTGGCCATGCGGATTTGCTTAAATCATTCCCTGCCGGTGTGATCGTTACTGGCATCGAGCTTGATACTTTGAATTGCCTTATCTCCCGGGCTAAGGGATACGATACGACAGAAGCTGACTTCCTCACATGGTCTAAGTCTAATCAACAGAAGAAGTTTGATTATGTCGTGATGAACCCACCTTTTGCCGATAACCGGGCCAGGCTGCATCTCCAGGCAGCTGCATCTCATCTCGCAGCCGGGGGATCTCTAGCAGCCGTTCTTCCATTATCTCTTCAGGGGCTCGATAACCTTCTGGGGGAAGAATTCCGGACGGAATGGATGGACGTTTTTGAGAACGAGTTTGAAAACACGACCGTTTCGGTTCGCATCCTGTACGCCGAACGTATTCAACAAGAGGAAGTCCTATGAGCAACCAACCCACCAGCCTGCCAGAAGAAGATATTGAGTTTGTTATGGATACCTTTCAGAGGAGCATGGGTAAATCCAAACCTGTCAGGGATACTCAAATAGAGGGCGAGAAACCGCAAAGTAAAGAGTCCGCAAACTCAACTGAAAACCCCGGTTATGAAGAATTCTTTTAATTACGCTCATGATATCCTGGTGCAGTTATTTAGAATGATATTTGAGGGATGGGGGACATTGTGATTAAAAGGCGTAACATTCGACGATCAGTTTATGGATTGCTTATTGTTCTTATCGCCGGAAATGTGTGGTTAGGCCTTAGAGCTGATAAAATTCATAAAGTGCGTTATCAGGATTTCTGGTCACCGGCAACTGTGATTAAAGTAACTGTAATGCCTTCAACGAATGAAATCCAGCTCAGTGGTAAAATCCCTAAATCGGTAAGAGTTTCAAACAATTATGTTGAGTACTCGTTACCGGGCACACTCTCGGACAAGACCATTTACCGAAGCGTGTTAGAAGATGAGATGCTCACTTTGCTTAATGCTGGAGGTCAACTTGAAGTTAAATACACTCTGGACAAGCAGACAAATCGAACTAAGGTATGCACTAAGTGCTTACGGGTGATTAAAGATATTAACCATCAATATTCAGCCACTGAGGTAAAGCATGGGCAGTCCTAAATTTGAAATTGCTGAGCAAATTAAAATGTGGATCGTTGTTTATCTAGTTTGCTTTTTAGCACTTTACTGTGTGTTAAGCGCTCTACATGCGCTTTATGATCCGCTAAATTTACCTGCCCTGACGTGGCCTATCAGCTGGTTCGTGGTGCCTGAAATGACAAGTTTTGGCAGTGCATTATTAGCTTTTGTCCTAACGCCAGGCCTTTGCTCTATAATTGCTGTTTTATTCGGTAAGTCTACCTTTAAAAAAGCTAAAACAAAAATATAGAGTTAATTAGATTGGTGGCTCAGGTTTATAAAACCTCTCACTAGAGAGGTTTATTTATTATTTTTGACTGAGATTAACAGCGTTTTCCATAAATGTATCAATAACAACCGTAAGAGACTGGCTGGTACCATGGCTATACTCAGGCCAAGGTAAAAAAGGATATGAAGAATACGCCATCAACATGATACTGGTTGGGCAACGCCAGTCCGTTGGAACACCTTTACTGTAATGGACAATCATAGCCGGGCGACTACAATCAATATCTCCAGCGTTTTTATCGAGTACGAAAGTAGCCAGAACGCCGGTGTCCTTCTGGGATACGAAAACAAGGCTGTCAGTAAAAATAAAGGCCATTAAGGAAGAGGCCAGGAAAGCGCCAGTAAATAAGGACTTCTTCTCTTTCCAAACGCGTCGAGCATATAACCCCATTAGCGCTACCGCTGAAACCATTCCGGACCACTGAGCACCCAAAGAAAAATCTGTTACTGTTTTAGATGTCATACTTTCATTAATAGTAATCATTGCGACAATGAATGGTGATGCAATTCCAAGTGTTGCTAGGACTATCAGCGATATTTCAGACCGGTTTTCTTTAGCGGATCCTTTACTTATTGCAGACATTGCTCTGAACATAACGAATGTACTGTTGAGCATCAGAAAACAGCATAAGAGCATGTATAACATTGGGTTTCCTCAACCTAGAAGTGATGGTTACCCTGTTATTTTACATAAATTTGACTCAACAGATGCTTTTAAAATCTCGCTTCCTTGAATTTAAAAACATATCAGCACAATTGGCAAACATAAAGGAGCAGCGTCTATCAAAAGTTACTTTTATGATTGGTTGAATACTCATTTTGAAGGCTAAAATCCAAAAAAGTGGGTACAAAAAGTTACTTTTGCGTCATCCAGATGCACTGCCGCCATTTTGCATTCTGTACGTTGGTTGCTTTCTCACTTGATGTCTCTTTTAACAGGCAAATTATCACTTTATCCGACCGGACCTTGTAGGCTGAATCCGTAGAATAAGGCTATAACCTATTCCCGGAGCATCATATGCGTAAAACTCTAATTGGCTGCATGGTTGCAACTGCCCTTGCTACTGTATCTTCGGCACATGCTCAGGTATTTAGCTACTCATTTACAGATACCAATAAGGCTGTTCGGAATATTAAGCCTGCAACACAAACATATCTTAATCCCGCTGGTGTTTTGACTCTGAACTTGATATCGGGTCTTGATCGGTACGAGCGAGTGACGGTCACACGAGACAGCGATAAAAAGGTTATGTATTCCTCCGTCTCGACCAAAACGAGCGTTGCAGATCGTATCGTTGCTGCCGATGGAACAGAATACTATGGAAAGGATATGGTTCTACCGGCGCTCGGAGAAGGGACCTTTACTGTAGTCAATGAAACTCTGGATATTCGCCAGACTGTAGTGAGCACATCTACTTATCATTTCATCGTTGATACAACTCCTCCACGCTATAAGAGTATTTATCCGAGTCAAAACGCAGGTTACGACATGGTACTTTCTGGGCCACTTTGGGAGTTGGGCCGAGGCGGTAGTGGCCAGTTTTCTATATTTGCAGACGGTATTGAGGATGCTAGTGGAATTGCCAAGATCCGTCTTGTCATTAAACGAAGTAATGGTTCTGTGGTCTCCGACAATAACCTGAGTTATGACACAGCCAATAAACGTGCGTTCTATCCGTGGATTAAAGATATGAACACCCAGGCTGGCATGCCCTCAAGTGATCTTGATGAAGAATTCACCTTCAATTTCATCGTTACGGACCTGGCAGGAAATACGCTTAACATTCCTCCCCAGCGGTTTTTATATGACGATCAAATGGGAGAATTTACGCCATTTGCAGTTCATGACTCACGTGTAAGCACCAGTGTTGTACCCGGCATTTCTTCGGGATACGTCCCGTTTAAACGAGGCCTTACAGTGCTGGAAAACCCCTACAAGTTGGTTATACGTATCCCAAGAACTAACTGGAAGCCATATCGAAATGGTGGCATGAGCATTACCAATAACTATGGCGGAGTACAGGTCCTTTCCGAAGATGCCACCTATGTCTACGTGGAAGTTAAGCTGCCACAGGGTGCCTTAGATGGAAACTACTATAGACCTGTGAATACATATCAATGGTCTGGAGGAGATCTTGGTCAGTATGCCAGCTGGCTCAACTGGGATCCTGCCTCTGTAAAGAGTCCGGCTTGGGGAAGTTCACCCATAGAACGACAAAAGGCTGATGGAACATGGTTCAACAGCGTAAACTGGAACCTGTTCAAGGCATCTGATATGCCTATAAAACTTACTAATATCCGGTTCAATGTACAGGCTAGGCCATATGATCAAAAAATCACTGGCGGAGCAACATGCAGTATTCCAGCTGGCTCAACAACCTGTACCGTCTCTTTGCCCCAGGATATTATAAATGGCACTACCGGCTATCTTCATAGTGGCTATGAAGTAAGGTCAACCACCGAAGCAACCTTCTTTGCCCCTATATGGGAGAATATAGCCTGGCATACACTGGGTCCCTCCGTCACTGGATTTGATTACATTGAAACCACCAACATTCTCCAGGTTTACGTGAATCAACCTGGAGATGGTTCATATTTCGACCATGTTTATGTAAATCGAGTTTGGTTGTCAGATAAAAACCGTAACAACGCAGAAATAAGCGTAACCGGCAAACAAACAGGTAGAAATATGGCGTCTGGGAACTACACGTATGAGTTCAACATGAAAGAGGTACCAGAAGGCAGTTATAACGTGGTAATTAATGCCCAAGATACATTCAACAATACCGGTAACCTCCCTTATCAAACTGTTGTCGTTGATAATACAGCACCATCTGTAAGTATTAGCTACGAAGGAAAACCGATCAGCAAAAACGTAACAGTATATGGGCTGGAGAACGTCCGTATACAGCTCACCGATGCTCTAACTAAACCATCCTTAAGCCGTATGACTCTTCGCGGTGGCCCTGTTTCTGATGCGGTGGAATTGTCTTGGGTGAATCTGGGAAACAACCTGTATGCACCTAATTATCCCAAGATCTTTCCGTCTCTTAATGAAGGCGAAACATACACTCTCACAGTTCAGGCCAAAGATGAGATGAACAACGTTAAAGAAAGCTCAGTCGAATTTAACTACCTTCCAAACAATCTCGTCAGGCTAGAGAATCTGAAAACCTTAGCTGTCAATGCTTCTCTCAAAACATCTGACAATACTCCTCTGGCTGTTCTGTATGCCAGCCAGCTGCGTAAAAAGGATGGTTCAATCGCTACAGGGCTTCAGGACGCAGTGCTTACTGTCCGTAAGGACGCTGCATTCGGCGTGACTGTAAATGGTGTTTCTGCGATGCCAGGTGAAAGCAAAGAGCTTCAACTGGATTTGGGGCTCGGGGACAGCCGTAGCTTTCCTATTTTCCCTGCTGTATCCGGCCTTACAGGCAGATCTGAGTTCATGATTAACATTGAAGAATTAAAATAAAGCAGGGCTGTTTTGCTGAAGCACAACGGCCGTCTTCTGATGCGCCGTAGCCCATGTTGTTGCAAATCAGTCCGACGTTCATTGCGTAAGTAACGCTTACTGCGGACCATGGTAGTGATTAGACTCACTACCATGGTCATTTCACCACATATCTTCTCTGCATTGCTCTTGTTGGGCAGACTAGTAACTCGTCACTAAATTGCAGCTTTTGTCTTGCTAAGTCGCTGGTATAACTGCACTACGAAATCGTCAAAAGATTTTATCCCTCATGTAGATCCAATAAATGATCCCAAAGGTGCCAGAGAGTACAAAGAAGATCCCGGTACGCTGTAGGCCGCATGGTTACTGGGCTGGAGCATTGTCACTGACAACAGTAGCGACATAAGTGACAACGGGAGTGACTTAAAAGACAATGGTAGAGACTATTTCGACGTTGGTAATGATTTTAAGTGACAATGGTAGTGAGGTTAGACTTAAACTTCCACTGTAAGGTAAGGTGACTCGCATTATTTAAATAAATTATTACTTTCAATTACTTGCGACACGAGTCTGCATGTATGCTTCTATTTCTCAAAAATTTATCCACCGAAAATGCCTGTGGCTGTGATTTAGCTTTGACGACAGTTTTTATCAGGGAGGCAAGTTGAGACCTGTATAAGAACTAAGCATTTATTTATCCCCATTTTCCACAAGGTAGTTCCAATAATTAGTACCTTAGTGTTCCTGATAGATCAAAAGAGATCCCCGCTGCCTCCAGGCCAGACGGCACAAGGCCTGAGACGTGATCAGTGACAACAGTAGTGATTATTTTGACATTGGTAGTGATTATTATAACGTTGGTAATGAGTTTTTTGACATCAGTAGTGATCAGAGCGACAATAGTAGTGACTTTTCATTAGATCTTTTTAACTTGATCTGATCCGTTGTTGATAAGAGTTGCAGGTCATTGTATGCAAAGAGTTTTTGCCAAGTTTTAATGAGTGGAGTCGTTTTTTTAGGTAGAACTTATGCACAGATATGGATCATCACAATGATCCATCCAGTGACATAGAGTTCGCTGGGGCTTACTATTCACCAATCTGTTTACACATTCAGTGATAACTTATTATGACTAAAGAGAAAGATACTGAGCAGCAGGACCTGGTCACCAGGGCTTTCTCTGTTAGAGAGAAAGAATCAGGTAAAGACATCATTTTGCGTCCTAACAGCAACCGTACGGTGCAGTCTATTGCTTTGATGCGGCTCGGGCTGTTCGTCCCATCACCAAAGAGTGTGGGGCGTCAAAATCGGGAATATAAAACGGTTGGCTTTGACGCAACGAAAGAGTTACAGACGCTCTCTTTAATGGAGAGCGAGGGGTTCACCAATATTTCAATTGTCGGTGAGCGTCTTGATATGTCAGTAGATTTTAAGACGTGGATGGGCATCATTCGAACCTATGCCAATCATCCGATTAACAATGACACGATAAGCTTAAAATTCACTGAATTCCTCAAGCTATGTACGCCTGAAAATTATCGCTCATCTACAGCGTCCAGAAAACGTATAGACGCCTCCTTACGCAGGTTAGCATCCGTTACCTTGTCGTTCACCAGTAATAACTCGTCCAAAGTCTATACAACGCATCTGGTACAGTCTGCCCTGTTAGACCCGGAATCAGATCAGGTTGTCCTTCAGGTTGATCCTAAGATTTTCGAGCTCTATCAATACGATCATAAGGTTTTGATGCAGCTGAAGGCAATTAAGGAGTTGGCCAAGAAGGAAAGCGCCCAGGCTCTCTATACGTTCATAGAGTCATTACCGCCAAATCCTATACCGATATCCCTTACTCGGCTGAAAAATCGTCTGAACCTCAAAACACGAGCAAATAGTCAGAATGCTACCGTGAGAAAGGCTCTTGAAGAGTTGGCATCGATAGGATACCTCCAGTACACCGAAATTAAGAAAGACGGAAAAGTATACTTCCAGATTCATAAGCGGGATCCCGATCTGAATTTGAACAATACTCAGCCTCCTTTAGAAGTGGTTGAAGATGAAGAAGAGAACTCAGGGTCTTCTGTTTTAGAAGGTGAGTTATGCCCACCAGCTGACCCGATAGACGGCGATGATGTTCTTACCGTCCATGATTTAACCGCTGAAGAACTGCGCTATATTCGTAGTCTTCGAAGCCAGAAAAAGAACAGCAACGCCAGCTAAAGTTAACCCGGCGGTTCAGGCTCCGGGTGCTAAATTACTTCTTCGATTTTCGTTAGTCCCAGCCCGCTCTTTCACGTCAACGGTAATGAGTCAAAAGTCATTACCGTTGTCATTGTTCTCTACCACCCTATGTAGATCGAGATTGCGAATTCAACGCTTTCTCCTGAGTCACCTGTTAACACCCGGTTTCTACGCTTTACTTCATTGGCCAGTACATCCAACGGAAAATATCGTAACGGGGTGACAATGGCAGTGAGTTGACCCACTCACTACCATCGACATTCAAATCCCGGCTTCTCTGGTAGCTATAGTGACAATGGTAATGATGTGTACCTTACTGGCATTGTCATTGTCCTCCGAGTGTGCGTTCAGCTTTGGGAGGACACCGGAACTTAATGCGGCGAGTCACGGCCATTGTGAATCTCGATTGGATTGGCGAATACGGCTTCCGGTTGGGCCAGATGTCAATGGTTATGCTTCATCCAGCTCATTACTGTAGTCATTGCCGTTCAGCTGAGCTGATGCTCCTCTCATTCTATGTGGCGACAACGGTAGTGAGCCCAGAAAGTGACTACCGTTGTCATGGCCGTCCAGTAGAGCGGGTCAACCTCTTAAATCACAGGGTGACAACGGTATTGAGCCCAGAAAGTCACTACCGTTGTCATGGACGTCTGGTTAAGCGGATCTACCTCTCAATTCACAGGGTGACAATGGTAGTGAGCCCAGCAAGTCACTACCGTTGTCATAGTCGTCCCGTTGAGCAGATCAACCTCTTAACTTACAGGATGACAACGGTAGTGAGCCTATTAAGTCATTACCGTTGTCATTGCCATCCAGAAGAGCGGATGATCCTCTCAATTCATACGGCGACAATGGCACTGAGCCCAGCAAGTCACTTCCGTTGTCATAGCCTTCCAGAAGAGCAGATGAGCCTCTTAATTAACAGGGTGACAACGGTAGTGAGCTCATTAAGTCATTACTATTGTCATGGCCGTACAGCTGAGCTGATCATCCTCTCAATTCACACGCCGACAATGGTAGTGAGCTATTAAAGTCACTACCATTGTCATAGACGTCCAGTTAAGTGGACCATCCTCTCAATACACACGGTGACAACGGTAGTGAGCCATTAGAATCACTACCGTTGTCATTGCTTTTCAGGTGCACTGATAAGGCTCTCAATAGACACGACGACAATGGCAGTGAGCAATTAGAGTCACTTCCGTTGTCATTGCTTTCAGCTGAGCTGATAAGGTACGTCATTTACACGATGACAATGGCAGTGAGCCAATCGAGTCACTACCGTTGTTAATGCCGACCAACCGAGGGAAGGGTCCGCTCAAAGAACTGAGTGACAACAGTAGTGAGATCATCCAATCACTACCATTGTCAGCTTAAACCTGTAGGACGAAGAGGCTTGTCCGATAAAATGACGACAATGGAAATGAGCCTATCCATCACTACCACTGTCATTAAAGTCCAGCGGTTCAACGTTAATCAGTAGCTCCGGATGACAATGGTTGTGAGTCAGGCAATTCCCAAGCATTAAGTGACAGCAGCGTAACACCTCTAAGCTCACTCCTGTTGTCAGGGGTTAGGGTATTGAGTCTCTACCGTCGTCAGTGTTTCTGAGACACCAGTATTGCAGATCACTACAATTGTCACTTAAGTATCGACGGGGGAATAGATGCAAGTGACTGGCTAACCAGTACCAGTTTAGATTCAAAACGATCCCATCTTTGTGGATGCACTTGAGTAAGCTCGTATGACGATATGTCAGAGAAGTGACAACGGGAGTGAGTTGCCGGACTCACTACCGTTGTCATCCCCGGTTGAAGGAAGAGGATCCCCGGGGCTGTATATTTACCGGGTATCCTTACTCAAGGGTTTCGACACTCACTCCCATTGTCGTAATCAACGAGTGTGCATTGTCTTTTAAAAGCATCGCTGGAAACGTACGATTAAAGTAACTTTTCTTTCGGTTCTTCCTTGCGAATCTCTGAAGACGTACTGGCTGATCGGAGTCAAGGAGGGCAGTAAAATTGAAGCCGTCAGTTTTACTGTCGGCTCCGGGTAGTTACTTCAACTCGTCGATCTGAATCATGAATTCTGAGGTGCCAACTTTCCCATTTTCGGAAGGATAAACGGGTAACAGAAGATTATCCCCCTGGCCCATATCTATTTGCACCTCAACTGACTCACCTGGAGCCGCCTGTGCCCCGTTAAATTTAATACCGAAGGCTGCATCCTTCCGCACAGTCAGCGTTGCGTTCTGGACCCCTTTAGCAATTTCTCCATTTGTCTTACGCAGAACGTTAGTGGACAGGTACGCAAGGGGTACGCCATCTGTCGTTTTGAGAGGCGAACTGACCGATAATGTGCGTAGATTATGTAACTGCACAAGGTTATTCGGTAGATAACTGAACTTCTGAGTATAGGTTTTGGTATTCGACTGACTATCGGCAACTGTTACGCTAATTGAATAATTTTCAGATGGTTCGAAATTTGGGAACAGCCTCGGATACTCAGGCATGTATGTATCTTTGCCTGCCGGTGACCACGTAAGCTCAACGTTATCAGCTGTGGGGCCACCTACGAGCTGAAGACGGGTTATCCTCGGGGTTGTCAGATTATCTGCCAGAGCGATCCTGAGGTTCTCCAGGCCGTACACTACCGTATCGTCTTTTACCGGCTTTCCGTCGAATGTTATGGCCACTGTCGGAGGAGTGTTATCCAGAGCAATTTCTCCGAAAGTTTTATTGGTCTGGTTCTGGAAGAAGTCCCTGATGTTGACCTCAACGTTGTATTTTCCTTCAGACTGACGGGATAAATCATAAGCAATCGTGTAGTTACCTGAGATACGAGATTTGATTACGCCTGTGGGTGACATCCGGGTACCGGTGTTCTTATCGGAAAGATAAAATTCCCTCAATGAGACCGAGTCGAACCAGTTACCATCGCCTTCAAGTGACGCCAGTACATCCAGCTGCTTGTTAGTCTCGTCATATGATATCGAGTTTATTACCGGCAGTTGTTTATTGTTCCAGCGTGTCATAATCCATTGCTCAGACCGCAAAATGGGATTGCTGATGCTGCGAACGAAGTAAAGGATCCTATTGTAGCCCTGGGTACCCAAGGCCATATCAAACGTCTCAGGCGCTTCACACGAGGTTTTTCCTGCCGGAATGGTGCAGGTCGCCTTACCGCCGATCTCTTGTGCAAAGGGCCGGGCTTCAACGTTAAAACGAAGTCGGGAAATTTTAATTGGCAGTCGTGATGAAGCCACACTCTCAAAATCCTTCCACTTAACCCAGTTCCCCTTATCATCGAGGAAATCTACCCAGGTACCCGCAAATGCAGGCGTTTGGTTTGCAGATGGGTTTAGAACGAGGCTGTATGACGGATAATACCCTCCCCACTGGCCAAAGTTCGCCATACGAGCCATATCCCCATTAATTGAGCCATAGGGAAGAGTCATTTCAACATAAGCATAAGTGCTGTCTACAGCTATCTCTTTGGGGGCGGAATATTGATTGATGAACTGAAGCCCACCTTCTGAATAAGCACGGTAGTTAGATTTTGGGATCCGGTAGACTAATCGAATAGGGTTTTCGTTAACGACCATACCGGCTTTGTAAGCCGGATAATTAGAAACCCCGGGTACGACGCTGGAAGACGTATTTGGATCATGAACGGCCCACAGTGTCATCTCACCCAGCGTGTTGTCGTAGCGAAATTTTTGAGTTGGCAGCGTTCGGCTATTACCTGCGTTATCGAAGATAACAACTTTTGCAGTAAAGTCTTCATCCAGGTTGCTGTCTGGTATTCCGGTTCCCTTAACTGAATTCTTAGAGTAAGTGTGGTACATCTTTTGGCCGGATACGTCATACTGCATCTGTGTAGTGCTGTAGAGGCTACCGTCCTGCCTGTAAATATATATTAGGCCCTTATCAATACCATTTGCATCACTTACGCCCGAAGAGGTGAAGTCATACTGCCCCGTTGCCTCTAATCCAAGCTTCCACACGTCACCAGCGGTAGAGCCAGAACCAGTATTAGCGGTAAGAGCATTTGCCGCTGGAGGGGTGACATCAATTAGCCAGTTATAGTTATAGGTCGCTACAGGCTTCTGATTGAGATCTAACACGTTTATCTGAACGACAAATTTGCCTTCACCCAAAGCAGGCAAAGTTACTTTTTTGCCGTAGAACTCACTACCGTCAGCAGCTGTTAGTCGGTCTGATACACCCGTCCGTGTAGTCGTAGTATTAAGAATGACAGTTCCAGTGTCTTTCGTGACTTTGACATTAACGAAACGATCAAGACCTGAAATAAGTGTCAAAGTTACCGGTGATGCCGGATTAAGCATAAGACGAGAAGACGGGGCGTGGATCTCAATACCGTTCGTGTCTTTAAAGGCCGATTCATATATCTGAGCTGGGGCCTGAACAGACATACCGAGTCCGGCTACAGCAGTAATAAAAGCGAGATGTTTCATTCTTATTCCCCTTTAGGTTTGGTGTTATTTTAAGCTTTTCCTAAAGGTCACTATGTTCGTAAAAGTATAAAAAACTTCTCCATATGGTGCTCGAAATTACAAATCTATAATTTGCCTTTCGACAAACCTTATTGTGCGTTCAGGACGGAAATCTTTCTTTTTGGAATTACATCTGACATTTCTGTGGTGTCCAAACTGGCAACGATTGCAAAACTTATAACATTAGCCTGAAACTATCGGCATCCACATATCGCATTAAGTGATGCTTTTACTTTGTGTAAAAAAGAATCAGGATAAATTAGGTATGTCAGATATAAATGCGTTAACGGACGGCATATATGAATCAAAACCTGGCGGCATTACGCCACCAGTCGAGAGGGGAGTGAACCTCAGTCAGTACGTCTACCTTCGTTCCGCAAGGCGCTTCTTGTTGTGAATTACAAACTGCCCTGGCGAGAACTGCATCATTTCACCCCTAGCAACACACGTGCCTCTTCAACGGTTTGCCAAGAAGGCATTGCTACGCCAGATTGAGTGCCGTTGCCCCTGCGCTCACCTGTGTCACATTCTACATAAAGACGCATCAGCATCGCTTCTGTTTCAGCGGCCCGGCTATTATCCATTACCAGTTCTGCTGCGCGTCGTAGCTGTTCTGGAATGTCATTCCACATTCCCGCACCACTTCTGTCTTTGTTAGTGAGCAAGTCTTCAATAGCAGATGAAGCCATGTTAAGCAGGTCAGCCGAAACTAAAGGCATCGGCGGGGCGGTATAGAGGATTCGACGTCTTCCGCGTCTGTCTGGATCGTATTTATCATAAAAAGCTTTGTTCACATCTTCCCAGTGCCACTGAAGTTGCCCGGTTGCGTCATGGTGGCAAAACTCGCACTGATAAACAGGCGCAATCGACATAACTGCCTTTCCAATACGTGCCAGTACAGCAACTTCGTCAGCTCTGAGACTCATTGCTTCGCTTGGGTTACTACCCTCGGCAAATTCCAAAATTTGTTCAATACGTTCTGGTGTGAAAGTGGTCATAGGCTTTGAAAACATATTTTTCCAGTTGTGCTTACCATATCATCAGGCATTAGGAGCGTTAGCGAATAATTAACAGGTCAGGACCAAAACTAAATCCTTCCCCCATACGGTCTTCATGACGGGAGACATATGCCTTACCGTATTTCTCCAGATCCTGTAAGCGATCTTTTGCCAGATTCCACGAGTATTCCTGGCCCCACACGGGTCCGTCACGCCCGTCAAAGCGGTCAGGTTTACAATTTGCTTTCAGAAGAGCGTAGACATGCTCCACCGTGGGTAGCTGCAAAGCACTATTAGCCTGAGAAACGGCAGTATGCGTCATTTCTGTTCACTCTTTATTGATTTAGTCAGTTAAGCCGGTCAGGTAACTTTAACCGGCTACTCGTATTAAGATTTCTTTCCGGTTGCTTGTCAGTTAGCGGCGAAGATCAATTTCAAGGCGGGCTGTTTTGACCTTTGTTCCGGACTCCCTAAATGTATCATCCGGAAGAGGCGAAATTTGTCCGCCAAGTTGTTTGACTCGCTCCCTGAGCGCTTTTGTCAGTGTGTCTTCCCGGAACAATACCCCAGCTGACAGAATGGCCTGTAAGCGACCTCGCTTAGCGAGCATTGCGATGGCATGCATGACATGTTTAACGTCAGAGCGTTTAAGGAATGGTGGATTCATAACGATAACATCAAAAGTTTCATCGGGCTGGTACCCAAGAAAGTCGGTATGCACCAGCTCGACTCCTGTGCTAAGGACACTATCGTTCTTCACTGCAAGGAATCGCTCATCGTTCAATTCGATCCCGGTAATCAATGCATCCGGAGCCGCCAGTTTTAAGGCTTTCAGAATGCGGCCATCACCAAACTCTGGCTCCAGTACACGCTCCCCGGCAGCTGGTTCAGCGCGTAGAACCATATCTGTGACTAAATTCTCAGGTGTAGGGAAGAAATTGAACAGATCTCGTGGGATGTCAACCGAACCTGTCAGAATGATTTGCTCGATACGCTCAGCTGCATCCGCCGTAAAAATATGTGCCTGCTCTTTTCGGTTCCATTTGCCACCGGCGGCTTCGAGCACTTTGTTTGTCTTAACATAAATGCTGCGGTCGAGCTGGTCGGCCAGGAAAAGAAAGTTCCCTTCAGCACGGCAGCGAGATAAGACGTTCAGAACTTCAGTTGAGATTTGCATTAAAACTCCATTAAGAGGATTTACCCGCCTGGCGGCAGCGGGTTGGTTACTTAAACGGGACAATTCAGATTTGGCCTTGGTTAGTCGGCAGACAACAGCAGGGATGGGCTGTTATAAGAGAAGCGGTCAACGGGAGCCTTATCAAATCGCTGACCGCTTGCATCAGGGGTCAGAACGAGTCCGTTATGGGCGCAATGAATGTGGAGCAACATATCCCCGCCGGTGTTGATGTGTAAGGCAGGCACACCCTGATCGATTTCGAACATGACACCAAAACAGGGGTTACCTTCCTTGTTAACAACTTCACAGTGGATGTTATGTTGGCCGGTAACGCTGACCTGATAGGCCTGACTGTCCTCTTCTGGCAGTGTTTCCTCCTCCAGGCGCCAGTCCTGAAGTGTGAGGCTAATTTCAGGGGTGTCATGCTCTTTCTGAAGAGCCTGGATACCTTTACGGAACAGCTGCATCATTTCAGGAGTAAGGCAGTCTTCCTCAGCTCCAAAATGTTCTTTCCAGCCTTCAGGATCTGCATACATCCAGACGTTTTTAGCGAGCGAAGGTAAGGAAGCATCAGGCTCTACAAGGAGGTGAGGGATGTTCTCTTTGATTCCGAGATAACGTACCGGCTGGCCATTAAGCGGTAACCCATCCGACACTGTAACTTCTGTTCCTGGCAAGACGACGCTGTTTACCAGACCTCCACAATGTTCGGCCACCACGCGGCCTAAATCTGCCATAAACATCCGATGCTTTTCTGGTGAGTCCAGCTCACCAAGGAGTTCAGGTTTAAGCAGTAAACCGGTAATAATCTCAGTCAGTTCACGAGGAGATACTAATTTATACATTTTGTTTTCCTTTTCTGTGTTGGCTTTATATTACCAATCCAGATGCACGAGCTAATAACCTCCAGACAACTTTTTCAAAAATTATTTACTTAAAGCAGGGTGCTAATATGCGCAAGAAATGAATTTAGGAAGGACGGCTTCAAATTTAACTTTTTGGTTTTTTATTTTAGACGGACTTTAAAATAGCATCGTTGATAAAATAATAAACATGGTTTGTTTTTTTGTTTGTATTGACAATCAAATGGGTATAAATTAATTTACTTACATGGCGTATATTTAACGCCACCGCCCCGGCGGCACCGGGCATAAAAGGAAAACCATTTTGAAACCGATGCTCAAAAAAGATTTTTTTTCAGCTATTGAAAACCTTCTCAAAGCTGGCTTTCAACCTCGCTTTTACACTGTTAACAGTGGCCGAATCGGTCTCATTACATTCACTGATAAAAATGGAACAAAACAGGTCGAACAGGTTTATTCCTGCACTTCTTTAGCCGCCAATACTTTTGGAAAGCGCTTCACCACTTGGTTAGAAGAAATTTTTCAAAAGCATAATGAAGAAAAAGTAGCTGATTCCGGGTTCGAGGTTGGTAGCCGTGTCTGGGATAAATTGATGTATACGTTGCGCACCATTTCAGAAATTCGTGCCGGGGGGGTGCTGGTGCTGGATAACGGTGCACAGCGTACACTGGATGAAGTGCAAAAAACGGCACCTGAAACAAACCAGGTGGAGCCAAAGGAAATCTCTTCACTTCAGGAGCTGCTGAACGCTTCCAAAAATCTGGAGCCGACTTCGCCTGAGCTAATTGCGGCTCTTAATGAGGCTCTGTCAACCGCCATAAAACGGTGAATGCAACGGCAGTCTGGCACATCAGGCCTTGTCAGAGATTAGGCCTGAAAAGCACTTACGTACCGATATAACACCTAATTCCCCTCTAAGGAGATTGCCCTAAATGGCGATGAATAAAAAAGAACAAGCCGCGTATGATGAGCTGGTGGCACAGGCCAGAATAAACCGCGCTTTACGCTGGTCTGACTATGGCGTTGAACGCGATATGCCCGTACCAGAGGTCTCGGGGGAATACCAAAACGGCTGGAGCTTCAACACCGCCACTGGCACTGTTTATCCGACATGGAGCGGAACTACGGTTCACGGCACACGGGAAGAGGGAGAGGTTGTCGATGCAACCTCCCGCCGCATGCGAGGCATGAATGGTAGCCAGAACGGCATACCACAATACAGCACCAAAGAACGCGCCCTGAAGGCATTACGCTGTTCGCTTGAAATCAAGTTTGCCATGCAGCTGGATGCCATAGATAAAGCTATCGCAAAAGAAATAGAGCTGTCCACCGCTCGCCGGGAGAGCGATACATCAGATGCCTAGCGGTAAACCATCAATTCAGGCCCGTGATCAGAGGGGCCTTAACGCCCTGAAAGAGGCGGTTCCAGCGACGGCACAACTACAGATGCGGGTTACCCCTGAACGTAAACTGCGTTACGTCAATCAGGCAAAGGCCGAAGGTCTGGGTCTAACAGACTGGGTCCAAAAGCATATGGATAACGTGTGTGATCTGGCAGGCCAGCCTGAAATAACCATGTACAAAGATGATGGAGAAACAAGTGGCCAAAAATAACAACAGTCTCAAACAGCATGTCTTCAATATGCTGTCGGCTGGCAGCGAACTTAAAGAAGTGAAGCGTTTTCTCACCAGCAAGCGAGTTAAAGCCCGCCTGGCAGTGTCAATGATCCACGAGCAGGCGATTGCTGTGCAGAACACTGAATACCAGAATTATCCGGCTTATAGCTAACTGGTAACAACAATTACAGAGAGATACTTAAAATGAGCGTAAACCCAGAATACACCAGGGTTCAGCATGTCCAGATTATTCGCGAGCGAGATGGGCAGAAGGAAGTTGTTCGAGTCTATGATGAAGATGGCGACGTGGTTCTGTGTTTACCTGCCTACATTCAGGATGAGGAAATAAATCTTATTCTGCGCCGGTTGAATGACGTATATTCAGTCGGATATCGTGTAGGTGATGCAGCCCGCCGCCGCGCCATCAAAAAAGCGCTGGGGGATGATGAGGAGTAAGGCCATTTTTACTGGCAAGATATCTGTATACCGGAGTCTTTAGAGTACGTTCTAATGGCTCCGGATTATTAATACTGTTTTACTCATGCAATAAAAAGCAAACCAAAATTCTTTCGCTAATTCATTTTTAAATGCTCAAATCATTAAATGTAAGGAGCGTTATTTATCAATAGGTATGGCGTTCTTAATGGCTATTAAGCTAGTTCTGCTTTCGCTTGCTTCTGGAAATTAGGGAAACCTAATTTTACCCTATCAAAAAGTAACTTTTCTGGTTTTGTTGCATTCACGTAAACAAAAAAGTCCCGCCGGGCAGAAAAGAAAAACATCAAAAATAGCTATTTTCCCGAAAAGATCACGAACACTGAAAAAGTATCATGGGGAACCTGATCAGGAGACAACCCATGAAAATCAAACTAGCCCTGCTTATTGCATTTGCAGGTTTCAGCGCAGGAGCTTCCGCTGAAATCGCAGAATTCAGCTTTAAAGATACCCTGAACGTTAAAAAGACCGTATCGCCTGCATCCGTATGGATTAATCCGGTAACGAGCTTTGACGTTGCCGTTATTTCCGGTCTGGACCGTTATATTACGCTCAGTCTGCTGAAAAGTGACGGGAGCCTCATCTGGAGCACGAAAAGCAGCCTGGTTACCGTTGATGACCGTACCACATCTTCGACAGGCTTTGATTATTACGGCAAGACTCTGACCGTACCAGCGATGGGAGAAGATAGCTTCACCCTCAGAGAGGTGATTACCGACTTGCAAGGGAAGGAGGTCTCCCGGCAGGATTACCCGCTTGCAATTGACCGAACGCCTCCGGCAACGGGTACCATAAGTTATACGAGAAATGGGTGGAACTTTGGCAGCGAAGCGATCTTCACTTCAGTACCAGCCGGTATGCAGTACGCCAGCGTCCAGGCACTGGTCTTTAATGGACTGAGTGATAAAGGTTCCGGGCTTGCTAATGCTGAATATTTCATAACCGATGCCGCTGGAGTGGAGCGTAAAAAGCCAGCGGAAATTAATACAGTGGAAGGTAGCGTAACCGTTCAAGTCGCCGACGCAAGCAGCAATGCCCTGGCACCGGAAAACCGCTCTGAATATAAAGTGGGGATCTACCTTTATGACAAAGCGGGAAACAGGAGCGAACTAAGCCGCCGAAGCGTAATTGATCGGGTTAAGCCTGACGATATCATCCAGGTGCAGGACGCCACTACCGGATCATGGGTCTCCTATCAGTCTGGCATGACCGTCTTCCAGAACCCTATTTCCGTACGGGTATTAAGGAAGAAAAGTGACTTTACTGCTGTTAACGGTTCCAAATATGGCTGGGCGGACTCGAATTTCCAGACGTCCGATAGCACTTATAATATCTATACTTTCAAATACATATATCCAAATGTGGGGGATACTTATCATGAATTTCAGACTCTGGCGGGAGGAGTAAGACGAATTCATCATAACTCCCTCAACTTCACTCCAGCCCCGGCGATGGAAATAGCCCCGAAGATAGTGGCTAAAGAGATGTACCGGAGTGATACCAGTGAGTGGTTAACTCAGGCCTCAATCAGCGTTAAAACCGCCACCATTAGCCGCATAAAGGTAACCGCAGAACCCCGACCATACGTGCAAAAGTTCAGAACGGTAAAAAATGCAGCCTGGTTCTGCACTATTCCTGTCGGACAAAGTTCATGCGAGATGACGGTTAACTTCAACTACACCAGTGACAAAGGATTTGAGTATCTGCATCTTTACTCGGGAAAAGATGGTGACAGCATATTCGATGCGCTTGCTGGTAATTTTACGGTTATCTGGGATAACAACCCACCGGTGGTTAATGTCGCTCAGGTAAACAAGGCCTCCAAGACAATCACTATGACGGCCACCGATAATGATCGCGTCAACGCCTGGAACATCAGCTACTGGGATACCAAAGTTTTCGAAGCCACCCTTAAAAATGCCCGGGGGGAAACTTTCACCCTGAAGCCTGTGACTGTCAGTGAAAGCGATTATAAAACCAAAAACGCCACTTTCTCATACGCTGGTCTACCGGACGGGGATTATACGGTTGTTAGCGTGTCTGCCACGGATCTTGTTGGAAACACAGGAACCAAAACGCTTAATGCACCGCTGAAAATTGACTCAACGCTTCCGGTTATTGCGTTCAGCTTTAATGGCGCAGACGCAGAAGGAAAACTGGTTAAAGGGCTTGAGAACCTACGCATAAGCGTTACTGATGCCTCTGGGGATGCTTCCCTGATATCGCTTCAGCTCGCTGGTGGACCTAACTCTGAAAAGGTCACCCTTGCATTCACGCCGCTATCCAAGGATGTCTTTATTCCTGAATACCCCAGAATCTTCCCCAATACTGACGAATCGGGACAGATGTATCATCTGGAGGCTCTGGCTATTGACGAATCAGGTAACCGGACCACTAAAACGCTTAATTTTACCTACCAGCCAGCTAACCTGATTATGCTGGATAATCTCAAGACGCTGGCCACAGCCGTAGCACTGAAAGCAACGGACAACACGCCGCTGGCCATCATCCGAACCAGTGTGTTGCGTCGTCAGGACGGTTCTATCATTACCGGACAGTTAAACGGAACCCTGACTGTTCAGAAAAACGCCCAGTTCGGCGTTACGGTTGCCGGAGTTACGGTCCAGCCTGGTGAAACTAAATCGCTGTCACTGGATCTTGGTAATGGTGAAGAGCGCACATATCCCGTTACTCCCGCTGTAAGTGGTCAATCTGGCACGGCCACATTTACTATAGAATTCCCTCAAACATAAACCCTACACAAGGGTACGGTAGTATGCCGTACCCTGTTACGCCATCCTCAATGTAAAATGTAGAGTTGAGCATGACTTAATTATTACTTTCTCATTAAGTGTCTCTTAAACTGCAAACGGGAAAGTAATATTCCCGAGACGGGAAGGACTCCTTCCTTTTGGTTATAATCTATGATGCTAAACTGTGTAATTACACCGGAACAATGTCCTCGTTTAAATCGCTGGCACCAGTACATGATTTATCCATGAATGCTTTTTGATGCAATTTTACTTCAGAATGCTCTTAATTTTTTAAACAAATTATATTTGAATCCTTCGTGTATAAATTTGCAGCCCCTCTCTCAATGTTTTTTTAAAATATTTACTCTCAGGTTATTAGCCAGTAGATTCATTCTGTCATGATTACTCCAGAACTAACCGGAGGAATCACATTATGACCAAATATTATGATCGCAGTGGAATTGAAATCTCCAGCGCAAAAATCCGCTGTGTTGATTCTGTAAAAGGTACTGCGGAATATACTTTTCGTATTGTTTGCGATAAATGCAATGGGCGGGGAGAGCGTAAGCATTTTTATAGAAGTCGCTGTATGGCTTGTAAAGCCACGGGTTACAGCCTCGAAACGACCCGTACTGCTTACACGCTGAATGCGCTGTACCGCATTAATGCGCAAGCTGCCCGCAAAGTGTCAGCATCCCTGCAAGACGAGCGTTTAAGGACTGAAAGCGCCCACAGTTCTGCGTTCACAGCATGGTGCAGGTCTCATCAAAAAATGGTTGATGCAATCACCCAACAATCCAGTAGTAATAATTTTCTGGAAAGCCTTAAGTCTTCTTTAACCCACCAGCGTCAGTTAAGTGATAAGCAGCTGGCAGTTGCCGCCCGCATTTTAGGTATTCATTAATTCAAAGCCCTTTTAATTTAATTTTAAGGTCAATTATTACGGAGGAACTATGATCCATTCATTTAAAGACAGACGGCTTGAAAAGTTCTTCCGTAATGGAAAAACAACGGCAGGTATTCCTTCTGAAATTATTAACGCGATTCTGTGTCGACTTGAAACGCTGGATAATGTCCAGAGTGAGCGGGAGTTATTATCCAACAGCTTGCGTTATGAACGCTTAAGAATGACGTCAAACCGTTATTCCTCCATTCGAGTAAACTCTAAGTATCGATTATTCTTTGAATGGAATGATGGCGCACATAATGTTCATTTGTCTGCACATGACTATAAATCGCTCATCCATTAAGGTTAAAAATGAAGCTATTTTCAATTTCATCCCGGGATACAAGCATGGACGCGATGTTTTATATCCAGGCCAGTACTAAACAACAGGCAAGTTACATATTTAGTACCCTTTCCCCGAAGCCTACTGCGAACTGCCAGCTTACAGATTTGCAGAATGAGACGGTCGTCCCTTCCATAAGCCCTATTTCGCTTTCACTTAACCCCTGGTCGATCAATTCCCAGTCCCGAACCCGGGAACTGCGTATGGCCACGCATGGTCTTAACCTGATCTGTGCAGTCACGGATGAGCATACCCGTCAGATAGTTGACTTTTGCGATAACCTTGGACAGCAGCTTAAGGATCCGGACGACAAAAGCGCCTGGGTTAAGCTCATTAATTCTGAATGCGCTTTGCTTAATTCTCCGCGTCTCTATCCCGTTCTGCTTGAGCCGGATACACCGGCACAATTTGAAATCTTTGTGCCAGCTCCGGAAGATGGAGAACACGACACGGTCATAGCCAGCGTTGTTAAAGAATGTTTCGGAGATGAATGCCGGTACAGAGTAACGGACAAAGCTTTTGCAATGTCGGAAAAGCCAGTCATCAGGCTGGAAGCTCATTTCAATGACAAACGCGAAAAGGTTTTAGAACTGACCTTTTCCTGTTTCAATCTTTCACTCTCAGCGTCCGTGCATGAAAACCAGCTACGTCAGATTTTGTTACTTTGCGAAGACTTTGGCGTAAGGCTTCAGGGTAGAGCAGGGGCATCCTGCCACGTTAATATGCGCAGTGCTTACCGTCGTCTTGCTCATGTTGGCACCGGCTCTCGCCCAGGTGATGACAGTGATGTGCGGGTCTATACCTCGTTAAAAGAAGAAAAAGATGTTAAGAGGCTGCTTGATAAGTCAACCAGGGGAAGTGAGCTTGTACCGGCGAGGCACGGGCAGCAGTTTAACGGGGTCTTAGTGAATGCCACACCCGCATCGGCCACTACTGGTTTCATTTACCTTTCGCATGATTTTCCGGAAGGCCAGTTTATGATGACAGCCGAGGTGTTGCATGTTGGAATTACACCAGGCGGTATTTACTACATTGAAACACTGGACGGTTACCGGTTTATCGTGACAGCGTTTGAGAAGGGATTAATGAACGGTTTGAGGGAGTTTATAGCTGCAAATGAGGAATATTTTAAGTATTACCGCTGGTCTTAGTATCTGAGCTGAAACCGGTAGGCCAGGGAAGGCAACCGGGAAAATGCAATTTAACCTGATCCTATACCTACGACTATCTTTATCCACTTATAATAGCCTCACCAAATTATAATGCCCGATCACCGCATTTGCTTAAACCTCACATATTCTTCTTATGCTTCCCCTGATAATCTACGACCGAAAGACAAAGGAAAGTGAATACGAAATAAGATTTATGAGCACATAAAAGTTACTTTTCCTTGGTGGCACATCACAAACATTGTGGGTTTCATAATCCTTTTTGTTATTTAAAAAGGATGTGTTCAATTCTAATTAAAGGTGGTATTTTTTTTGAAAGTTTGCTGGGAGGTTATTAGCTGGGGGGATGGGTAACAGTATAATAAGTACAGATGAAAAGGAGGTTTTATGAAAGCGTTAGACGTGGTTTCAACTCAACTCAACTTTATTAATCTGTTGGATCAGGCAGGATATGCTCTTTCAGAAATTATTGTAAAACGCTTCAGTGCTGCACCAGCCTTTAACGAAGGGCACTGGTTGTTCATTGCAGAGCAGGATAACCGCTACATTGAAGTGGTCTGTATTCTCTCTTTAGCTTCAGAAAGCGGAGAGCAGCATATTGATGTTTTTATTAATATGTTCGAAGACCCGATTGATGATGTTATTTCACGAAACATTGAAACCAAAACCTTTGCGACGCTTTATAAATACATTGAACGTATACCTTTTACTCCGGGTGTAAAGAAAGAATTCTTGAGCAGTATTGAGAACATCAATTTTAGTTAATCAAAAACCACAACTTTTTGCCACCAAGTTATTAGGTAATGCTATCAACCTGATATAATTACCTTAACATGAATATGAGCGGAGCCGGGTTATGTCTAATAATACTGAAGTCATTAGCTGTGATTTATTTTCAACTCTATCTTCACTTAATTTTAGCACCGAGGATATTACAGGTTTGACTCCGGCCAACTTTCGAAAGGGAGCTTTCTTACATGCAAAAATTTCTGCTAGCCAGGCCACGCGAGCGACTGATATTTCCATTCAATTACTCACGGATCGTGTTTCAGGTGAAATGAACTACGTAATAGTAATTGGCAGGCACGAAGGACTCCTGCAAAGCGAAGCAATTGACCCAAACGCTGATAAGCAATACCGGGAAAACCGTTATTCTCGCCATTTTATCTCAGTAACCGATGCCAATACCAAAGCCCTGAAAAAAACCTGCAAGGTAATGAAAACATATATCAAAGAGCAGGCATTTAAGCCTAACACCTGGGGGCACAGTTTCATTAAGGGTTGATTTATTCTTGCCCCGGTGAGCCGGGGCAACGCTAAATTAACCTCAAACTGTGCTGGAGGCACAAATGTCTGAAAAACACTTTATCGTTAAAATCCAGAACCGAAACGGCGACCATGAGAATAGCTATGTTCGGTTACTCGTCAGCGATTGTGAGAAAAATGCTTGCCAGACGGCACTCATTTCAGAGTGCCATGGCGAGCTTGAACAGCTGAGTTTTGAAGACGGTGGGGTTTACGACTACAACGGCGAAAATCACTACAGTGTCAGGAGCTGCGTGGAGGTTGCTCCAGAAGACGTTGCAACTTTGCAACGCTTCCTTTAACACCTGCGACATTTGATTAAATATCGGGCGTCCGCTACAGGATGCCCGTGATTTAAACGATTCCTCAAAGATCGCTGTCACTCCTGATAACTGTATTAAGAGCAGGTTTGTGATAGGTTCAGCGTAACAACATTACTGGAATTTTGGTTGCCTTGATGAAGAGCTGCTTTTCTGATTTACCCGTTAAAGACGGCACGTCCGGAACCTGGAAACTGGACACATTCGAAATTACCGCAGATAAGGCGATGAGCCTCGCCCTTCGTGCCGAGTATACAGGTAATACAGACGAGTTTATCCCGCCCGGTAGATATCGGCGTTTGTCCAACGGCTGGGATGTGGTGATGTCCAATACCCCGATGGAGATCAGAACCTGCCAGGATTTTTTAGAGCGAGCCACCGGGCGCGTGCTCATTAATGGTCTTGGTCTGGGGATGGTGCTTCACGCCATTCTTCAAAAAGAAGATGTAACCCATGTAACAGTAATTGAAAAAGAACAGGACGTTATTAACCTCGTTGCGGCCTCGTTTGCAAACGATCCTCGCGTTGAAATTATCCATGCTGATGCAATGATGTATTGCCCACCAGCAGGCGTCACGTACAACGCATGCTGGCACGACATATGGCCAGACTTCGCAACAGCTAACCTCTCACAGATGGATAAGCTGGAAATTAAGTACCGGGACATCTGTGAATGGCAGGGCTCGTGGGGCAGGGAGGAGTGTGAGCAAAAGCACATTGAGTTTCAAAATCTTGGGGCTGATTGAGTACAACTTTTGAAGGTGTCTCCGCTAAAGAAGACTGGGTCTCTTTGCGCATGCCCAGCTGTGCTGCATGACCTGACAAAGCCTATAAATAAACAGATCGGTTTGATTTAGTAATCCCCCTTCCAACCATCAGGCCGATATTTAAACTGCATCTCCATTAAGGATGGCTGATGAGCACGATTTCTACGGATTTAATTGCACGGATCTACGCAGCCTCCGAATTGCCGTTGAGCAACGACGAGCTTTATCGCGAAGTGCAGCGTGAAACTGGCATGTCGGATGCCGAATTGCACGAACTGAAAGAATTTGGGTCAGATAAAACCAGAACCAGCGGCGTCAAACACAAAGTACGCTGGTTTCAGCAGACTCTTCGGCAGGCCGGAGTCATCGAACGCGTTCCAGAAAAACGGGGCGTCTGGAGATACTCCTCTAAGACGAAAACAAACCTACACGAGTCATGGGAAAAGCTCTGTGTTGTCGGTTTCTCAACTTCTCTTGGGGCATCGGTTTTTGGAAACGCCTATGCCTTCTTCAGCAATATCACAGAGCAAATTCATCTTTGCCTGACCTCGCCGCCTTACCTCCTTCGAAATTCAAGAGACTACGGGCATGGCGGGGGGCGTGGCGAGCAGGTTTATATTGACTGGCTTCTGCGTATCCTCGAACCGATCGTGAAACAGCTTGTACCCGGCGCAAGTGTGGCATTGAATATCACTCAAGATAGCTTTAATAGGGGCAGGCCTTCACGTTCTCTGTATCTGGAGCGTCTGACACTGGCATTATGTGACAAGCTGGGGCTTGAGCTCATGGACAGGCTTCAGTGGGTGAATCGCAGTAAGCCCCCATCGCCAACGCACTGGGCATGTAAGCAACGAGTGCAGCTCTGCTCATCGTATGAGCCTGTGCTGTGGTTTACCAATGATGCGAGTAAGGTTCGTTCAAACAACTTACGTGTACTGCAACCGCATTCAGAGCAGCATCTTAAATTGCAGGCAGCAGGCGGTGAAAATCGCACGACCTTTTATGGTGATGGGGCGTACCAGCTTAAAAGCGGATCCTTTGGAAATAAAACAGAAGGAACGATCCCCAAAAATACTTTGTTTTACGGCAATAGCTGCGCTGATACGAGATTTTGCCATTCCATTGCCCGCGAGCTAGGTTTTCCGCTGCATGGTGCAACGTCTCCTACCAGGCTTGCAGCGTTTCTGATTGAGTTTTTGACAGAGCCGGGAGATCTTGTTGTAGATCCCTTCGCTGGCCTGCATAAAGTTCCCATCGCAGCCGAGCGACTTGGCAGACGTTGGCTGGCGACGGACAAAATCATGGAATGGCTGGCGATTTCCCGAAACCTTTTTACGGCCGCACCGGGATATAAGAGTAACCCCATGCTGGACGAGCTCGCCGAACTGTATCGGGCTTAATGCAAGTTAACGGTTTTGATAAAGTGGTTTGAAGCGACAAGCGGTTTATTCATTTTGCATTGTTTCTACCATAAAATGACAATATTAACGGCTTAGCATACGCCGCAGAGATAATTAGGGTGCCATTCATTTCCGGTTGTCTGTATTAACGAGTGTATTCAATATTCACTTGTTTCTCCGATATAGACCCAACAAAAAAAACTGATGGTTGTGATACAGAACTTGTTGAATTAACATCCGGTACATTAACTATATTGGTAATTTAGACGGTTTCTAAATTAAAGGTGGACAGATATGAAGTCAGATACAGAAATGGTTTCTCCTATCGAGTTGCACATTGGCGATCATGTCCAGCGGCATGGTGCTTTATTTGAGGTTATGCATATTGTTGAATCCGAATGCGATATTCCCGGCGGCATCCGGGTAGCAGCATGCATTTCACGGGTTATCGGTGACGTTACGGGCAATATTCCTCGTGGTTGGCTGGAAACACCGAAGCGTATGGCTGAGCGAGGAGTTAAGTGGGCGACGAGTCTGCCTGAGGGGCTTTACTTTAACATCCAGGGGAACGCACATGCGAAAGTAAGCCGGGTTATTCGTAATGTGACTAATTGAAACTTTTTTCTGAATTGCGGTGTAAAAGTTACTTTTCACCGCATCGTTTTCCCTAACTACTAAATCAGAGCTTCTCTGAAATAAGCGGATTTAACCGCTAGCGATTTATTCAGGCCATTTTATTCTAATCATTATCCTACACTTCAAAAATATTCATTATTTTTTCTTCTGACCTATTAGCCAGAATTCTCGATTCGGTATCATTTACTTACGGTAAATCTTTTGAAAACGAGGTAAATGGCATGCATTCTCAGGATCCTATCACGAAATTAACCCAGACGTTGCAACGCGACGATGGTTCTCAGGTTCGTATTGTAGCGCAGCGGGGATATGGAAGTGGGCTTACAGCCTCGCTTGATGTGTACGTTCTCCGTCGTGATTCCTCTGAAAGCAACTGGTCACTGTGCGGAAAAGATCCTCACCCAGAGTGGAGAAAGATGTCAGTAGATGAGTATCAGAAATTTGGACGCTCTGAAATGCTGCGTTATGCCACACCAGGTGAAATTCTCAGGGTGGCATCCGCTATTGGCCAGCCAATGAGCTTCCTCGATGGCAACCCTGCGTTTTAGCCCGAACCCTGGCGACGCCTTTTAAACCGGCGTCATTCTTTTTACGAGCAACAGACGGAGAAAAAATGAATCTGAACGAACGAAGCACGAGCGCAGCAACGCCAGATTTGAGCCGACTTTATCTCATTTCCGGGCGCATTATGTTTGATGATGATGATCAGGCCTACCTGGTCGAAGCCGACTCCCCTGGTGATGCAGAGGAGGCTTTCCGGCATCATATTGCTGACAGTGCCGACGACTTAGAAAAGGTGATTATAGTTTCCTCTACAAGTTTCGCTTCAGCTCACAGCAGTCGCGTAATTTGTCGGCCTGCCGTGAAGTAATTTCAACTTCCAATGATATTTCCCTCTTTATAAAAGCCGCCGTCTGGCGGTTTTTATTTGCAAAAAATGAATATTAATCCTGAATGATATTAATTTAAGATGAGGTAGTGTTCATATTCTTCTTCTTAATATTTTTTCTAAAAAAACGCCTTCAGGTTATTAGTTGGTATTAGTGTATTTGTTATGATCTTCTCATCAAATACATTAATTAAATAATCAAGGAGTCAACTGTGGCAGATAATTATACTCAGGCGTCGTTTATTATTCCCTGCACTCAGGAGCAGGCAAAAATGGCACAAGAAGCAATCACATTCGTTACCGAAGCAGAAATTGCAGAAGGTGAGCGTTTGCTTGATAAGCCACTGACAGATTGTTCTCTGACTGAGAAGCTGATCCTCAGTATTATCGAGAACCACCCTGAGTATGACCCTTCTGAGCCGAGCTTTGGGCAACCATCCTGCCCAGACTGCAATTATGAACTGTTGTTCGCAACAGAAGTTACCAGCAGTGGGCTGGCAGTTTTTCATGGAGAGACCATTGATCTTGACCATGCAATTTGCCTCACAACTGCCGTGCTGTCGGTATTCGACCTCTCGGAAATGGTAACAATTACTGCTGCATTTACATGCAGTAAAAGCCGGACAGATGAATTTGGGGGTATGACTATTCTGGTCACAAAGGATACCCACTATTACCAGGATGGCTGTCAGTTTTCTCGTCTCATGAATGAGGCTCACAAAGCCGGTATCCAGTATGCTCTGTGTAAAGTGACGCATTACCACGGTGAGAGCAGCTATGTGGCAAGCTATGTCCTGAGCTGCGACGTAGCGGATTCAGCCCAGGAGGTCGTTAACAAACGACTGAAGGCATGTGCCGGAAAAGAGCCAGAAGACGGAATCTATATTCTGTGTGAAGAAGACAACACTAGTCTTTCGGTCGAACTCGTTACAGAACTGTCTCCGCTCGATTACGACAAGCTGAGCAAGCTTCTCCCTTCCCTTGACACCCTTTGCGGCGCTTAAGCCTGCCAATTACCGTAGCCACCGGTTTCCCCGGTGGCCTGGAGCCTGCCATGACCAATAAATTCATAGTTTCTACCGTTGATTGTATCAATGAATTTGCAAGTGACGTTCCGCAGAGTGTTTCCTTACGGATAGATACAATGCTTGAACAGCGTATCCGCAAATTGGCGGCATACGTGAAAGAAAACGATCTTCATTTAACTGAGTTTTACTTCTATGAGGCTTTGTTGAATAAATCGAACTTTTGCTGAGTTGAAGGATCAGATCACGCATCTTCCCGACAACGCAGACCGTTCCGTGGCAAAGCAAAAGTTCAAAATCACCAACTGGCCCACCTACAATAAAGCCCTCATCAACCGTGGCTCCATAACTTTCTGGCTGGATGATGAAGCTATTCAGGCCTGGTATGAGTCGGCAACGCCTTCATCACGGGGAAGACCTCAGCGCTATTCTGATCTCGCCATCACCACCGTTCTGGTCATTAAACGCGTGTTCAGGTTGACCCTGCGGGCTGCACAGGGTTTTATTGATTCCATTTTTACACTGATGAATGTTCCGTTGCGCTGCCCGGATTACACCAGTGTCAGCAAGCGCGCAAAGTCGGTTAATGTCAGTTTCAAAACGTTCACCCGAGGTGAAATCGCGCATCTGGTGATTGATTCCACCGGGCTGAAGGTCTTTGGTGAAGGCGAATGGAAAGTCAAAAAACACGGCAAAGAACGCCGTCGTATATGGCGAAAGTTGCATCTGGCAGTTGACAGCAACACACATGAAATCATCTGTGCAGACCTGTCGCTGAACAATGTGACGGACTCAGAAGCCTTCCCGGGTCTTATCCGGCAGACTCACAGAAAAATCAGGGCAGCATCGGCAGACGGCGCTTACGACACCCGGCTCTGTCACGATGAACTGCGGCGTAAGAAAATCAGCGCGCTTATCCCGCCCCGAAAAGGTGCGGGTTACTGGCCCGGTGAATATGCAGACCGTAACCGTGCTGTTGCGAATCAGCGGCTGACCGGGAGTAATGCGCGGTGGAAATGGACAACAGATTACAATCGTCGCTCGATAGCGGAAACGGCGATGTACCGGGTAAAACAGCTGTTCGGGGGTTCACTGACGCTGCGTGACTACGATGGTCAGGTTGCGGAGGCTATGGCCCTGGTACGAGCGCTGAACAAAATGACGAAAGCAGGTATGCCTGAAAGCGTGCGTATTGCCTGAAAACACAACCCGCTACGGGGGAGACTTACCCGAAATCTGATTTATTCAACAAAGCCTCTTTTCTTTTAAAAATAAATTATTCAGATTTATTTTCTATTGATTTAATGAGGTAGGGAATGACAGAAAGTGCTTTGCTTTTGCGAGAGGCATTTAATGAATCGGTTAACTATATGACATGGTCTTTTTATTCACTGATAACTGCTTACGTTTCGATGGCTTTTTATGATAGAGTTGAGGTTAAGACCCGAATAAATAATTATCTGAATAAGTTACTTTTCGTGATTGCTATGTCCGTTTTTATCCCAAATATGTACTTTGTTTCAATGGTGTTCAGTCAGAAGTTAGGCACCGCAGCTGGCGTTGCGTCATTCATTATTGGGCTACTTTTCATGATGTTAAACTCGGCACCTGTAATTACTGGTATCGTACAGCAGCGCAAAGATTGAGTTTTATGAGTATAGTCAGTTGGGTTTTCATCTGTTTTATCAGACTTAGAAAAATGAAATCTTTCAATTCATTGATTTTAAACGCAAAAAAATTTCTAAATGATCAGAATTATAGGGTGCTCATTTTGCACAGCAGTAGGGGTTGACCATTCAATGGAAACGCTCCTTCGAACTGACCCGGAGAAATACGGTTATCAGGCTGGCCTGAGTCGTCTTCAGCGATTTCTTTCTAAGATCCAGTACGACTGGAGCCTGCGGGATTATATCGGTCGTAAAGTGTTCGAAGGCGGATATGTGCGTCTTCAACCCAATATCTTTTCTTCGTCCCTGACTGAACGTCTTTTTCATGCCTGTTGCAGCCTTGATTATGTTGAAGCAAGACGTGCGGCAGAGCATCGCAGAAAGCTACTTTCCGGCGAGGTTGACGATACGGCTTATAACCGTCGTATGGCTGAGCCACAATTTCGGCTTGTACAGGAAGCAAACGTGATCCACGTTGATTTCCTCTGGTCGTTGCACTGTTTCAACCCTCGCCCGTTTCGGGCAATTGAGATCTATCGCAGGGTCTGGGAAGAGGCCGATCTGGACCTTCTTGAGGATGAGCCTGACATGCAGCCTGTGCCCCGTACACCAATGCCAGCTCCACTCTGGATGAAACTGCCCGGAGGCCGGTTCGGTACAGCTTATGATGGACTGACTGATACGTTGCCGCTGATGACCTATTTTGACGGGCAGGCTGACCCCAGGGCTTCACGTAGCCTAAAGACCGGAGAGAGCAGTTCTGTCGTCGTGGCATTCGAGGAAGAGGATGAGCTGACTGTTGAAGAAGATACGGCGTCCTGGATTATCTGGCATGAATACGACGGGTTACGCCAGCGCATCGCTGACGGTGAGTTTACTCCAACGACTGCTGCTCAGTATCTTCTTCGTTATGGCGCGGTCCGAATTTCAAAAGGCAAGGGCGCTGTCTATCATCGTCTCGCACAGCGGGGACAAACCTTTTCCCGCCTGGGGATAGGCGACAGAGTGTCGCTTCCAGAGCTGGTTGCCAGTCGGCGTTTTAAAATACTCAGTGATTCTGCATACCGTCAGGTTGTAGCCCGGAAATTGCGTGGACAGATAAAAAAGTTCAGATTCTGGGCATGCGTAGCTGCCTGTGTTCAGTTGCACGTACACAACAAGACGGCACTCGGAGAAAGAATTTTAACGTTACTCGAAGGTGAGAGGGAACAGCAACAAGGTGCGATCCAGGCGAAGCTGAAGGCGGGAATGATGGATGCAGTTCTAACTCTGTGTAACCAGCGACTCCGGGTGAAAGAAAATACTAACCAGCCAGAGGAGTTCCGCTATTACCGTGCCGTAAGAGCTCGTTTCATGCGCCATTTATCTGAATGCCTTAAGCCAGAAAATGGCGGCGTTATCCGTGACGTTATCTGGGAACTGAGGGTGCTGAGCAGTGCTCACGGTACGACCAAAACAGGTTTTTACTATGTCGATAGCAATCGCCCGACAGCGAAAGGACTGTTAAACCGCCTTCTGATGAGGATGGTCAAGCAGGTCGTATAAGCGTCTGAAACGCGAAACACACGAAAATGGAGGGGTTATACAAAAAAAACTTAGCTTTGATCGTGATGTAATGTGGACATCATGTCCAAGCGTTGCTGCATCCAGAAAAGTAACTTTAATCCTGTTGATACAGCCCTTGCATTACCTGTTTACGCATAGCGTGGAAACGTTCTAATTAAACCAGACGAATATAAATTTAAATTAATTCACTCACCCCCGGAATCGGGGAACTAAACAAAAGGATCATCAATGCAAAATCAAAATACACCCGCTCAGGAAAAACACACCGTATACCTTTTTAATGCCGAACATGCTGACAAGACAGCCGCCAAGCAAGCCGGGAAACTCTTCACGCTGGACATTGAACACCCAATGACCCTCAACGATCTCTCGCTGCTGTGTGAGTCGGTCGCGGACGCTGTGGGAGCACCTGGCGGAATTAAATATGAAATCACAACAGAGCCTAATGGGGTTCAGGAGGAATACTGAATCAGTGTGGTGTGAGTCCATTTTAATTTGACGTTTCATGAGTTCTATCGAGAGGCTGAAGTATGACTTTGAAAATGGAAAGTTCCCGGACTTCCAAGCCTGAGGGGCCATTTGTATTAATCACTTTTGAGGGGGACGAATTTCTTTTTGATGACAGACATAATGTCGTCAAGATAAATGGCAGGCCTAAAAAAATGGATGTAAAGCGAAATTATTTTGAGTCCGATCTGGGAGAAGGGAAAGCGAAATACTGGACTTTAAATATCGAAGAGGCTCATCGGTTCAATTCGATTGATGAAGCGACAGAACAACTTTGTAAACTGAGTCGCCCTCATCTGATCAAAATTCGCAAAGTTGAGGGGGTATCTGAATGACCAAAGAGATGTTTTTACGCATTTTAAATGAGGCACAGGCTCGTGTGGATAACGATTCGCTTCCGCTTGATGTTCGTATCCGGTCACGCACCACGGTAAATGATTGCGTCATCCGGGCAGATAAAGAGGGGTGGCCTATTGAGTATAAACAGAAGGTCTGGGTAGATGCAGTCAGTGGCTGTTATCTTTAGCGGTTACTTAAGCCAGTTCCTGTGCCCGTGAGCTTAGTAAAGGCGGAAAATGATATGGTCAAGGTGATAAATATCAACGGGAATTTAGTTGAATTACCTGAGCCCTCAGCAAAGTTATCCAAAGCTGAATCACCTGATGGTAGGTTCTCAAAACCTAAAAATAAGATCTCTAAAATACAGCGAGCTGAGCTGCGAATGAAATTTGGGGGGCGTTGTGCCTATTGTGGTTGCAAGCTTCCTGAAAAAGGGTGGCATGCCGATCATGTTGAGCCTGTTCGACGCGACTTTGAACTGGTGAGAGCCCCTGTCGGCAGCGGCGTAACTCATGTTGCCCGAAGTACGGGTAAGGTTATGCACCCTGAACTGCATGCTATAGAAAACTTATTTCCATCATGCGCCCCCTGCAACCTTTTTAAAGGAGCTTTTAGTGTTGAAGGAATGAGAAAAGAAATTACCAAACAGGTTGAACGGGCTCGCGCATATAGCGTGAATTTCCGTACCGCAGAACGTTTTGGGTTGCTTCATATTGTAGAAAAACCGGTCGTCTTCTGGTTTGAGCAGTATAACGAACAGAAACAAAACGAATAATTTCTGTGAAACATAAAAGAAGTTAATCAGCAGTGGTTTACTAATTAAAGAGTGATTTAAATATTTTGATGCTGCTGAGGAGCTGCCTGGTATATCCTTCAAAGGAGAAAATGATGTATCTGCATCTTGTGCCCCGTATTCTTCACCATATGAAAAACAAGTGTACTCTCGTGTCAGTTTCTGTACCTGAATTGTCACTTGAGCTTAAAGCTGATTCGCTGGTGGCAATGAAACCTTATCCCAACAAGTCCTACCACGTTGTCATGTTGAAGGGGCGACGTGCATTAAATGGCTTTCTGGTAAAAAGCCCACGGACTTTAACTGAGTTCACAATGATAACAATCTGGGAAATTGAAGGCTTTGGAAAAATTAGTCATACCGTAAAAACGCTCGTTCAGGACAAAGACTATGACTTGGTCTCCCATGATGTCCTTTTGGCACATGCATACCATCAGAGGGAGGAAGAATTGGGGTACCGTGTACATCCATCCTATGACAGTCTAGCTCCCGTCGATTTTGAACCAACAATGCAGTCAAGGTACATAAAGGAATCCGATCTTTCCCACGACGTATGGGAAACCTATTCATGGGGGGAATTGCTGCGTTCGCGTGAAGAGACATTTCTGGCGATGACCATGTCATCTGCTCGTTTAAGCCATCCAGCATTCATCAGAGGAAACCGACTTCCTCAAACTGACCAGGCCATCATTATCAGTTCGTAACGACCTTTTATTCTTTTTGATGCCAGGCGAGTCTCCTTTTGCCTGGCCACTTTGATTTATTGCCTGGGAGTAACCTATGGATGAGCAAGATATTCTCCGCGTTATAAACGGCCGTGAGATTGATGCTTCTGACCTCCTGGAAGAAGCTATGCCGAACGCAGCCCGACGCTTTTATCGTTTAACTAACAGCATGAACAAATTGCTTTAGGAGGTCAGGGAGCACTTTCCTGACGCGATGTATTACTCTGCCAGCGGAACGGTAAGCCTGCTGTTGGGGAGCAGCCACGACAACAATGACCATCCGGTTAGAGAAATGGTCGCTGTAAGGTCACCAGATCTAAACATTGAAGGCGGTGATTGGTAGGTCAAGCAGGGGATCTATGTGCACTTCATGTCCTAACTTCATCCAGTGCTGAATTCAGTGCACAGACAGTAGGGGACTTCTCCTTTAATCAGAATGGCAAAGGGTTACGTGAGGATCAGATTCTATTTTTTTGCCTCGAAAACGGATAAACCCAGGTTTTGGCGCTTTAACCGAAAAATCAGCAGAACGGTAAATGATAGGCTGTCATGGATAACCATTTTGAGGCAAAAATGAACGTTTCAACTGACAGCAGCAACATATCGATAGCAGAACTCAAAGAAGAATTTATACCCGGTCTTCTGCTTAATGCTGGGGCAATAAGCCATTACGGCGACTCGGCTTTATCTTCGAAGGCTATGGATAAGTATTCAAATCTTCTGGAGAAAGACGCAGTTACCGCTTTATCAGGAGCCTTGAACCGTATCGTAAGTGCCTTAGCGGAGGCAGATCCACGTTCTATCAGTAGCAATCCATCCTGGTTTTCCCGCTTTACGGGCAAACACCTTGAAAAGCGCGTTCGTTACCAACACGCACGTGAGAAGGTGGAAAATCTTATTAATGAGGGGAACGGATATCTGACACATGTGAATGAGACGCTACTGGCTTTAGAAGAGCTGCTTGAAACATATGTGTCAGAAATCAAACGCCTTAAAATTTTTATCCAGGCAGGCCATGAGTTCCTTAGGGATTCTACCGAAGAAAAAAATAGTGACGATCTAAGCCTTGTCTTCGATAAACCGAGGGAAAGATTTGCCAGACGTTTAGCTAACCTGGCAACACTGCTTGCGTCTCATGAAATGGCCGCCATGCAGATGGAAATCACTCGCGGGACTTGTATAGATATTGCTGACCGCTTTAACGAAACTATAAAAGTCCTGGTTCCAGTATGGCGGCAACACACACTTTCGCTGTTATCAGTAAATAACACTGACCCTACGATTGTTAGAAAAGCTAATCAGGCCCACGAGGCTCTTCTAAAAAGCCTGCGACAAAATTTAGAGGGATTCCAAAAATGATTAATAATTTGACCACCAGAACTGAGGTTGTTGCTTTTACTTTGACTTCCGCTGAACTGGAAAAGTTCGGGCTGAATGAGCAAGATGAACAAGAGATTAAAGCCGTCGCGGAATGCATTAATGCCGATGATCCAGGAACAGTTTATCGTTTTGGCCGGGCAATGGGGGAAAACACTGCTAATTATGCGGATAGCCTGCTTGAGCAAATTCGCAATAAAGATTTAGACGAAGCCGGGAGCAAATTAACTGAAATTATCAACCTTGCAAGAAATGTAAACATCTCGAACTTAACTGAAAGTCGTTCAAATCTGCCAGTTATTGGCCCTTTGTTGGATAAAATCCGCACCCGTGGGAAGAATTTCGCCGCACAGTTTGAATCAACTCGTGAACAAATCGATGCTCTGGTTTCAGAGGTTTCAGTTACACAGAATAGCCTCGGTTCTAATAATATTTCGCTCCAGCAAATGTTTGATGAAGTCGTTAAAGAACACCACTTAACAGGTGTACATATTGCTGCCGGTAAATTAAGGCTGGGAGAATTACAATTAAAAGCAGAAAATCTCAGAGCTAATGTTGGTAACAATCCTGCTAAGTTCCAGGAAGTATCTGATCTGGATACGCTAATTGCTAATTTAGAAAAACGTATTGGCGATTTAGTTGTTTCTCAGCAGTCTGCTATGCAAGTATTGCCAATGGTACGGATTATACAGGCAAATAACCAAAGTCTTATCGACAAGTTTCATAGCGTCAAAGAGGTTACTGTCCCTAATTTCAAGCGTCAGTTTCTGTTAGCCATTTCTCTAAATGGACAGCGTAACGCTGTAAATCTTGCCAATGATATCGATAATGCCAACAATGAGTTACTCCGTAGTAATGCAAAATTACTGCATCGCAATGCAGTAGAAACTATGAAAGCAAACCAACGGCTGGTTATTGATATAAGCACCCTTAAAGAGGTGCAGGATACGCTTATCCAGACGGTTGGCGATGTTGTTAAAATCCAGAGAGAAGGGGCTATTAAGCTCAGGGAAACAGAAAAACAGGTTCTTGCCATGCGTGAGAATTTGCGCACCCGACTGACACAAAAAGGGGTAGATCATGGTGCGTAACCTTAAGAGTAGTGACGATTTTTCCCGTGAACTGTCATTTCTTTTTCACCGGTCTATAAAGATTAGAAATTCAGGTTTCGCGATATTTGGTGCGGGCCTGCTGATAATGATTTTTGGTCTTTGCTTGTGGTTGCTGTCATTACACCTCTCACCTTCAGTTCTGGACTTTGATATTGATGTGCCCTTGTCATTCTTCAATTCATCTGAAGGTGAAGATAAGTTAGTGGTTTCGGATTTTGGCGATGCATTTGGAGGCTTCCTAACTACATATTCTAAGTTGCTATTAGGGATTATGGGGCTATTAGTAGTTTCTTCAACTGCCTTTAAAATTTTAAAGGGGGAGGAAATAGGTGAGATATTCCCGATGCTTCTAATTGCTGGCGCTTTTCTTATCGGCTTGTCAGTTTTTACATCTGCTTTAGGTTCGGAAGAGACTGATGCCACTTCAGCTTCGACTGTAAAGGTTATCAAGAAATATGTAAAACATGAAAAATACGATAAACTTGTCGCATATTTAAATGATAGTAATTGGCCCTCAGGCGAAGAGGTATCTGTAAACTATTTAAAGGCGCAACTACATATAAAACTCGGCAAGCCAGATGTGAAGTTAACACAGAATGTTGTTAGGGCGTATATGTCTGGTGTATTACAGTCAAATATTCCCGTGAAAGTTCGTTATGCATTGGAAAAGACAGCTTTAGATAAATCCGTCTCACCACTTGCGATTCGTTATGAGCAAAAACGTATGTCTAAATCACATACCTTTTCAAAAGCGTCGGTTAATTGTCTTAAAGTAGGTAGTCCCGTCGCATTCGTTGGCGTTTTGTTCGCTCTTCTTGGTATAAAAATCAGGCGGCGAGTCAGATTCTTAGAATCAAATTGAATGAAAGCCCGGTACGCTGGGCTTTTTTATTCAGTAACTTTTATCAAATATGTAGTAATTTACCGGAATCTGCTTCTCCAGCTTGTTAGCTGAAAAGCTTACTCAAGTATAATAATCTACTTCTGATTATGTTTTTTATGGTTTTATTTTTACACAACTTATTAAGGATACATGATGTGTAACTTTACTCCTGTTCAAATTATTGCTGATTATATACTGAGGTTTCTTAAAAATAATACTGATGCCAAGCTTTATGAGGCAATGCAGCGTCTTGAAAAGAAAATTGGTCAGTTTGTCGCTGATGGGGTTGATGAACATCAATTACGCTCTTCATTAAGCAAAGTCTGTCGATCTCGTTCCAGGGCGGCTCTTAAAGAGGAGTGTGAACAACTCATTCCATAAAAAGAACATCATACGGGAAAGTTACTTTAACGGTGAATGGCTCGCTTCTGGCGGTTTAAGTTGACGGCCATTCCTACCATAGCCATCATAAAGTATGATTAGCATTCGAGTGTGGCACTACTAATTTTAATGGGCTACGCATTCAGTCTCCACCTCTCTAACTATAAAGGTTCTTTTCATGTCCAATAGCTTCGATAAGCCGCAAACGCTCCCGGTACATAATTCTGATGCCGAACCCTTTTTTCCGAAAAACCTTGGTCCATTTATCGAGCAGGTATCCGGAAGGGATCTGGCAATGCTCACAGAATCAGAGAAGGAAAAACTTGCGCACCTGATCAGAACTGGGCGTAAATATGGAGTTTCTGTCGCTATCGTTCCTGATACAGATTCTGCTGAGCTTCATGAATTACTGTCTAATGCCGATTCCATTGAAAGGCAGTTTTCCATCTATGAACGCATCCAGACGAAGATTGCGTTCACGCGGTGTCAGGAAGCATAAACAAAGTGAGAAATACAACTACGTGGTATGACGTAGAACATATTGAAATCACCACAGGCGAGCGAGGCGGCAGGATATGGGTGCTGAAGCTCTCCTGTGGCCATACAGTATTTCGCCGAATACCTCCTATACGTCTTCATAACCTCACAGCTTTTTCTCTGCGGGAGCCCCCAGAAAAATGTCGGTGCTCTCTTTGCAATTCAAGTCCATAATAAAGCCTTTTTAAAGGCCACAAACTGCATATCACAGGATAAATCATCCTCTACAGCGTTCATTCTTAAACGCAAAATTTATATTTCATTCATTCTATTTTAAAAGCGTTATAAAAGACGGAATCCTATTTAGTCTGTTTGATGCTTAAATCATCTTCAGTGCCTTTTATCTTTTACCCAGCGACTTTAACATTAACCTGAGCAGAAAACTTGTTTTCAAACTAAGTTCGAAAACTTTCTGCTCAGGTTATTAGCCGGGTAAGCCACTTTGTTATATTTGTTTCATGTTAACAGAGGAGGCGATATGCAAATTGAAAAGGTGATGTCATTACTTGAAGTGCTTTCAAGCTGGCTTGAAGATAACATCAATATGGATTCTGAAATTATCTTTGATAATGACGAAGATAATACCAACTCAGAAATTCTGTATCCTGCTGTAGAAAAGGCTAATGCCGTTTTGCGCAAAATGGCATCTTTATCTTCAGATTCTGTTCATGCAATTCGACAGCGCTTGCAGCTTGCCGTAGAAGGCAAAGCTGAATTGTCCCTCAAGGATGTGGGAGAGCTTCTGCTGGCAACAAAGTATCTGATGTTGTCCACTGAAGAGGGAGAGTAAGCCTGTGACCACTCTCGTATTTGAAATGGCAGATATCAATAAACTGATCGAAGAAATTCGCACCGCAAAAACGTTTTCGGTCACCCCAGATCAGATCTATGACCCGGCATGCTATCCGGGGGGAGCCCTCCTTAACGCTGAGGGACAGACTGAAGAAGAGGCGCGTAAAGCTGGTAGGGTTTTCTTTCCCTCATCCTCAAAAATTGCCAGCACACATCTGGTGCCAAAAGTGCTTCTCGCGCACAGTCATGGTGTATACCTGATCACTAATGCTGAGCTTGAGGGCTCTCCCGCATCCCGCGATACTGTGGCTTACGCCCAGGGGATGAATCCAAAACTGGATGAGGACTGGGATTACGCTTGTGATGCCGCTTTGGGTGGGTCTGATTGTAGCTATACCATTCCCGTTGAGTGGCTGGAGTTAGCGGTAGAGCAGGGTTTTCAGGAGTTTCGACTTCGAATGAGTGAAACCAATATCAAACTTGTCAGCAAATAGTATGTCCTTGCTGTTTCCAGTCAAACATTGTCCGCCAGTCGAGCTGCTGGCGGATTGTTTTATATAAGGCCGGGAAGGTATGTCAGGTTTAAGCAGTTCCGCCCAGAAGCTTACAAGGGCGCAGATTTACGTGTTAAGACGGATGGCATCCGGCACGATCTATGATATCTCTGGCAATTTCAGACGGGCCAGAGAACGGCGTACGTTTATGGGGAATCCTGATGATGTGACGTGCAGGAGCTCTCCGGTCCTGTTCCGGCTGGGCCTCGTGGAGTTATGCCAGCCAGTAAGGCATCTGGAGCCAGGTTTATACTATCGGCTCAAGTTGAGCTCCTCAGGGCATGAAGCTCTTAAGGCGAACGCACACCTCTAACATTTGAGATAGTTCGTTCGCAGCCAGGAAAGTAACTTTCATCTCAAGTGTGACCCTTACTACCTCATTTATGAGTAAAACCCCCCTCTGATATGTCGAAAATGCTCATTTATACGAAAATAGTTTCTCTTCAGGTGTGATGTAATTACTGAGAATTCTCCCTGAATGGAAGGCAACCGATGAAAATGTTTTTTACCCCTTATGTTCGTATCGTTTTCTATTTTTGCGCATTGATTTTTATTGTTTACAGTTTCAGTGATTTTTTCCAGGGCGTCCCTGACAGCACCTTCTTCAGTGCGGTCATCACGCTACTTGTTATCGGAACCATTGTTGCCCGGCATCTGGATCGCAAAAAATCTCTCAAATATACTTCACAGATTTAAGTTTCCACTCAGGCCACTCTCGGGTGGCTTTTATAATTTAATAAGGACCGGTTCATGCATAACCACGAAATTCAGACCATTGCTATATTTAGTGCCCAGTATAAAAACATCGAAGATGCTGAAAATGCAGGTGCTTTATATTCAGTAGATATTGAATATCCGATGACACTAAATGATTTATCGCGGCTTTGCGACTCTATTGCCGAAGCAGTAGGTGTGCCTGGCGGCGTCAAATACCAGTTCGTGTCCCAGCCGGAAGCGCATGAAACCAGCTTCTGATAACCAGTAACCAAACTGCCTAAAAGCAGGTGCAAAGCCATGAAACAAACAAAGTCTTCTATGTCACGTATTGTGCAGCTGTACGACGGGAGCCGATACGGAAACTGCGAGCAGGCTGATAACGAAGGAGAGCTTTTTACGGTGGTGTTGAATAAGCCTTCGCAGATCGATGACATCCGTAAAATCGTAGACACAACCGCCGAAGTACTTGGCAAAGCTTTGCCAGTACTCCTCTTTTAAAGCTTACATCCGTGAAGGATAATTACGGTCTTACTACTTTCAGTTTTTCATTCCAGTGCCGTCCATTTTAATTTATCGATTTTAAGCGGTCGGCGCTATTTCATTGTTTCTTTTCCGACTGTAATTCCTTATATATAGGAATATTTCAAAGAATTTATCTCAGGTTATTTGTGGCGTGGTGCCAGTTGTTATAATGATTCCACATAATCTGGAGAGTCAATCATGATCACATCTCTAATGAATTTCCGCGATTTAACCGGAGAGGCAGTCATCCAGGCGCGGCAATGCGTTATTAATGCTGAGATCGAAGCGGCCCGGGAAAAGGTAATTCATGCTCGTTCGTTATTCAAAGCGGGTATACATAATGTTGTAAACGGTAGTTCTGGCATTAAGGCTGCGGCAGCACATTTTCTGGTGATAAAACGTTTACAGACTGACACTCGGTATCTGGACGCGGTTATCACTGATAACCTTTGCATGTTTTCTCCTGAGGGTTATCTGTATCTGTTTATGCAACAACGTTATTTCCTATAAAACAATGGGTTAGGTAAGTATCTTTCCATTAAAAACATTAAAAAGGTGACTTGATGAAACCATTTGGACTTGCCGGAAAACCCCGGCCCGAACCTTGCGGCTGCTGCTGGTATACCCGTGAGGACTGCCCTTACGTCAGCGCAAAACAGATCTATCGCCGCAGGCAGCGCAAGGCAGAACGCCAGCGTCAGCGCAGCACCATTGTGATGGCCGTTTCTGAATTTCGCTGACCTCTTCTGGAAATATCATTTTTTCTCCAGAAGAATTTTAAAATAAAGGGAAATCTTTTCACGGGTATCTGATGTTTATTGTTTATGGTAAATTGCGCCACATTAATTGTTTGTGGCGCAGTTCGTGATGGCTTAAGGATATAATATGAAAATCAGCCAGCTGGAATCCGGGATGCAGGTTTGGTCTGTAACCCGTACCAAAATGGGAAATACCACCATTTCAACGGTCATTGTCCACCCCGTTGTCATTATTGAAATTCATGATAACCATGTGATTGCTCGCTGGAACGGCAATGCACCACGTCGGTTTGGAGAAACGGCTATCAGGGGCTGGAAGAAGGAGAAGCCACTGCTTGTCCGTGAGCCTTTCGGAAATGTTCGTCTGGCCACCCGGGCTGAAAAAACCGCTATGCAGGAAAAAGAGTAATACCCCCTTTTAGCACCCACAATTTCACCGTCCATCTGCCTTTAACCTTGCCTGTTATTAACGGAATCCTTTCTGACTGGGCGGATCCCACGCATAACCTGAACTGTTGGCTAACCGTCTTACAGCCAAATTCCCTCCTTTATCTGGCAGGAGTGCGTCCGTGAGCTCTGTATGATCTACGTGTTTGTTAAGTAGAGCACATAACAGGAGTGGGGTATGACTGAATTAAATAAAAGCCCGTCCGGTTTTTCCGGAGCTGATGTCAGTAAAGAACAGGCTGCCATAAGGGCACTTGTAGAAAGAGTAGTGACCAACTATCGCAGCCGGACAGCACCTGATCGGGTTCAAAAGGCTTCGGTAGCGTTTAATGGGGGATTAATCCTGACCCTGATGCTGGCCTTGACGCTATTGGGCTACCTTGTGGCGGAATTGCTCAGGGGGTATGTTGCGGATAGTTCACCCTATGTGCCCGGTCTAAGTTATTCGCAATTTTCGATGCTTATGGTCGTTGAGCTGTGTCTATGCTTTCTTGCATGGTTTTTGGTTGTCACAGGGGACTATCCCCGGCCGTGGATATTTCAGGTAGTCCCGATGGAGCAGTACTGGTTCTTTGACGAAGTGGATGACGACGATCTTGCCCGGCTTTCCTGTAACCCTTACATCAAGCGCTGGCTACTTGATGAAATGTCCGGTATTCATCGACTGACCTACACGAGGCTGCATGATCGACTGGAGCGCATCTGTAATATTGCATCCCATCTCGAATACAGCCGTATTCAGGCACATAAGATTTCCCTAATCAACGGAAGCAGTGCCTCCTGATCCTACCATTGCATCCGGAAATTAAACGGGCAGGAACTGCACTGTATGTTCCGACCCAGCAGCTGCCCGTTACCCTTTTCTTTAGTATAAAATGACTTTCGCCGACAACCGGAAGTGAATCATGTCAAATAAATGAAAAATCAGTAATTTATGTAGGCGGGGTGTTTGGCTGATCAGGGCAGGGTGGTATAATAACGCTGGTGCTGGAGGCTTTTGCCCCAGCCAGCGGTAACACTGTTTGACTGTGGTAAAAGCAGAAAGCCCCGAGTAATTTTTCAATTAACCTGTACTGCACCCATTTTGTTGGACGATGAAATGGAATAGTCCCTGATATGTCAAAGCCAAAATACCCCTTCGAAAAGCGCCTTGAAGTCGTGAATCACTACTTCACAACTGATGATGGTTACAGGATCATCTCTGCACGTTTTGGTGTGCCTCGAACCCAGGTCAGGACGTGGGTTGCCCTCTATGAAAAACATGGAGAAAAAGGTTTAATTCCCAAACCTAAAGGCGTTAGTGCTGATCCAGAGTTGCGCATTAAGGTCGTGAAAGCCGTGACCGAGCAGCAGATGTCCCTCAATCAGGCTGCTGCTCACTTTATGCTTGCTGGTAGTGGTTCTGTAGCCAAGTGGCTGAAAGTCTATGAGGAGCACGGAGAAGCTGGTTTACGCGCACTCAAGATCGGCACCAAAAGAAACATTACAATGTCAGTTGATCCAGAAAAAGCGGCGTTAGCATTGGAGCTGTCGAAAGACCGACGTATTGAGGATCTTGAAAGACAAGTTCGATTCCTTGAAATGCGGCTTACGTATCTAAAAAAGCTGAAAGCCTTAGCTCATCCCGCGAAAAAGTGAAAGTACTCAACGAGCTAAGGCAGTTTTACCCTCTTGATGAGCTTCTCAAGGCAGCGGAGATACCGCGCAGTACGTTTTATTACCATCTAAAGGCTCTCAGCAAGCCTGATAAGTATGCGGATGTTAAAAAGCGTATTGGTGAGATTTATCACGAGAATAAAGGTCGTTACGGATACCGTAGGGTAACGTTGTCTCTCCATCGAGACGGGGAACGGATTAACCATAAAGCCGTTCAGCGCCTGATGGGAACCCTCTCGCTTAAGGCAGCGATTAAGGTCAAACGATACAGCTCCTACAGAGGAGAGGTAGGGCAAACCGCCCCCAATGTTCTCCAAAGGGATTTCAAGGCTACACGGCCAAACGAGAAGTGGGTTACCGACGTTACTGAATTTGCAGTCAATGGGCGAAAGCTGTATTTGTCTCCAGTAATAGATCTCTTCAACAACGAAGTTATTTCTTACAGCCTGTCGGAAAGACCTGTGATGAACATGGTCGAGAATATGCTCGATCAGGCATTCAAAAAGCTTAAGCCTCACGAGCATCCTATTCTGCACTCTGACCAGGGATGGCAGTATCGTATGAGAAGGTATCAAAACATCCTTAAAGAACAAGGCATTACACAGAGCATGTCCAGAAAAGGCAATTGTCTGGATAATGCAGTCGTGGAATGTTTCTTTGGAACCTTAAAGTCGGAGTGTTTTTATCTTGACGAGTTCAGTAATATAAGCGAACTGAAGGATGCTGTTACGGAATATATTGACTACTACAACAGCAGAAGAATTAGCCTGAAATTAAAAGGTCTGAGTCCAATTGAATATCGAACCCAGACCTATGTGCCTCGTGTTTAACTGTCCAACTTTTTGGGGTCAGTACAACCCGAGGCCCCTGTATGCTAGTCACATTCAGAGTAGCCTCTTGCCTGCTTAAATGCAAGGAGAAGAAGGCCATTGTTAACACCAAGCTGTAATGTCCCCTTTGAACCATTCTAAAATGTCCCCAGACAATTCTCTGGGGGATTTTTCATGATCAAAGAGACTGTTACGATGAGTCATAAGGAACTCGACCGACTTCACATTATTCAGGAGTCACTTAATCGCCATATTACTCAGGAACAAGCTGCGGCACGCATTGGCATTTCTATTCGGCAGGTTAAACGTCTGGTGCAACGGTATAGAAATGAAGGGCCTTCTGGTCTAGTTTCCCGCCGACGTGGAAAGCGTCCCAATAATTCCTTTTCTACCGAATTCAGAGCAACAGTAATTTCACTCCTCAAAGGCCGCTACGCTGATTTTGGACCTACGCTTGCGTGCGAAAAATTGCGCGAGATACACGGCTTGTGTTTATCCATTGAAACTCTCAGGAAGTGGATGGTAGAGGAGGGCATATGGCGCGAACGTCGTCGTAAGTTTGCCCGAATTTATCAGCGCCGGATGCGGCGCCCATCCTACGGTGAACTCATCCAGATTGATGGCTCGCCTCATGACTGGTTTGAAGGTCGGGGCCCCAAATGCACACTGATAGTCTTTATCGATGATGCTACCAGCGCTCTGATGGCGCTACGATTCGCTCCTGCAGAAACAACCCGGGCTTACATGGAAACCCTCCGGGGTTACCTTAATGATCATGGCGTACCACTGGCTCTCTATTCTGACAGACACAGTATATTCAGAGTAAATAACCCGGAGCGGGAAGGAGAGTTGACTCAGTTCACACGTGCGATAAAGACACTGGGCATCGAGCCAATCCATGCCAACAGCCCGCAGGCAAAAGGGCGGGTAGAGCGTGCCAATCAGACACTGCAGGACAGGCTGGTCAAAGAAATGCGGCTTCAGGGTATCAGTGATATTGAAACAGCAAACGCATGGTTGCCGACCTTTATTGAAGCCTATAACAACCGGTTTGCTACGCCGCCTCGTATTGCTGATAACGCCCATCTTGATGTACACCATTCTGAAGAGGAACTGGGTTATATCTTCAGCCTCCAGGCGAAGCGCGTTCTCTCCAAAAATCTCACTTTCCAGTACAAAAGCAGTGCGTTTCAGATTCGCAGTGAAGGCCGGGGATATCGACTTCGGCATTCGGTTGTCACGGTATGCGAAAGCTTTAACGGTGAAATTAAGGTTCTGTATGATGGGAAAGCGTTGGGATGGGAAAAATATGTTGATGGCCCGGAGCCTATACCACTGGATGATGAAAAAAGTGTCCATGAACGTGTGGATAATGCCCGTTTTGATTTACGCTCAAAATTCTACGTAAAACCTAAAGCTGACCATCCTTGGCTCACGCGCCGCACGCAAAGTAATCAGCAAGTGAAGCCCCCTAAATTACCCAGAAAGAAGGCTGATCCCGATAAAATGGACTGAAACCAGGCGTTATTCAGTTGAGTGCATATCCAGTCATAGGATAGATTCTTACGTAGCGTTTCTGGCGTGCATTTTCGGGTGGTTTGTTACTGTTTTTAACGGGGACACGTCAGAAACGCGCTCAGGCCGTCTGAGCGGTACGCGTAATGCGGCGTTATGGTAAATAGCCTATGCTAATGTCCGCTAAGAGCGAGATATAGTCATTCGTACCCTGAGAATTACACTTTGAAGTGATTCAGGGTATGCGCTTACTGGTTACGAATATTGAGCGAGAATCATGTGATGATCGCCGCTTTTCTTTCGAGCCAGTAGGTGCTCCACGTTCGCTAACGAATACTCAGGGCATGCAGATAAACTGCTGGCTATATTTCTTTCGAAGAGCGTGGAATGCATACCAATCCCCGATAAAAAGGAGTTGGTGATGACTGTGACTAATCAATTTGCTGCGCACGTTGGTCTGGACTGGGCTGATAAAAAACACGATGTCTGTGTTCAGTTTAAAAACGGTGAACGCGTATTCGATGTGATTGAACATACAGCAGAAGCGCTTGATGCCTGGCTTACTGAGTTACACCAGAAAGTAAAAGGTAGAATCGCAATAGCTCTCGAACTGAAGAAGGGCCCCGTGGTATATGCTCTTCAAAAATACCCCTTTATCACCGTTTTCCCCGTCCACGCATTGTCCCTGGCTCGTTATCGGCAAGCCTTCTCGCCCAGCGGCGCTAAAGATGATCCGCAGGATGCCGAGCTGGCATTAGAGTTAATGCTGCGTTACCCCCAGAAGATAAAAGCTATTGAACCCGACAATGCGGATATTCGCTTACTTCAGCAACTGGTTGAGCAACGTCGTCAGTTGGTTGAAGATAAACGACGCTTTGTGAACCGGATAATCAACACGCTTAAACAGTATTATCCTCAGCCACTGGAGTGGTTCTCACATCGGGGTAGCTTACTGTTGTGTGAGCTGATTATCCGGTGGCCCAGTCTGCAACAACTGAAACGAGCCAGACGCGACACGATCCGCAACTTTCTGAATGCCAAAGGTGGTCGCGCTATGGCCCTTACCGAGCAACGTGTTGCGAGTATTGATAATGCGATCCCATTGACTACAGACCCGAGTGTTATAGAGGCTAATGCTTTGATGGCAGCAGCACTGGCGACACAAATTAAAGTCGTGAGTGAAATCATCAAAACCTATGACGAACGAATCGAAACGCTGTTTGACACATTGCCAGATGCGGGGCTGTTCAAATCACTTCCGGGCATGGGACCGTGCATGGGCCCACGGATGCTTGCTGCACTTGGTGATAATCGTGACCGGTTTAACAGCGCTGAAGAAATTCAAAACTACGCAGGTATAGCACCGGTGACCGAACGAAGCGGCCAAAAATCATGGGTTCACTGGCGATGGCAATGTGCCAAGTTCGTCAGGCAGACCTTTGTTGAATGGGCTGCCAAGACGGTTAATTCATCATACTGGGCCAAACTGTATTATCAGGGCCTTAGAGAAAAGGGCAAATCTCATCAGTCTGCGATCCGGGCACTGGCGTTCAAATGGATAAGGATCATTTACCGCTGCTGGAAGGCCAGAACCTGTTATGACGAAGCGAAATATTTGCTGGCTCTCGAAGCGAGACACTCGCCCTTACTGAAGCCATAAAAAGCTTGTCGAATGTCTCAGGGCGTGAAGCGGACATTGCAGACTGCCCAGTAGAAAAAGTGCTATCAGAATTATCTAAAGGAAGATCGTATTTACCATGTCTCATTCTAACTGTTTAATAAATTACAAAAATTAAAATTTCCATTTAATATCATCGCGTTAAGCAAGAGAATTAAACCTCTCATTTAATTTATGATTCTTATTTAATTCATGAGTTGGTGTAAAAATAGGTTGCCGCACTATAGAAAGACACATATTTAAACCCAGCAGGAAATCATATTTGAAAGTAATGTGTTTAAGGGGCTGCGTAACAAGAACAGCAAGTAAACACATAGTAATAACAGTTACCATTCCCATTTCGCAAGTGGCCATATCAGAGGTGAACTAATGCCTGCTGCAATTTTAAGAATTAAGGTTATCCTAATAATTCTTTTGTATGATTAAGATCATCGATAAATTTACTAAGGACTCATTAATGAAATTGCGACTCTGGAATCTATTACCCCATGATTACGCTCCTTTTTTTCGTATTCTTCACATCATTGTGGCATTTCTAATATTATCACAAATTATTAACTCTAATCTGACAGAGACCGAAGCAATTGGTGAACATAGTCTTGAAGGAGTTATAACCTGGATGCACATTATTTCAGGGTTAGGACTGATTATTTGTGGTTTTATTATGTTAAGTTGGATGCTTACTCAAAGAGGTTTTACTTATTATTTTTCATGGGTAGGGCTTGACTTTAGTGGTATTAAGCAAGATATAAAAACGTTGACTAGTTTCCGACTGCCCGATGCACATTCGGGAGGTATTGCCAGTACAATCCAAGGATTTGGAGTTCTAGCATTGCTAATTGTAGCACTTTCAGGTGGCCTATGGTTCTTGTTGAATACCATGCAGTCAAATCTGGCTGAAACAGTAATCCACTGGCATAAGTTCTTTACTACTTTCATTGAGGTCTATTTTTATGCACATGGTGCAATGGGAGTTTTGCATATTTTAATTGAAAAATATAAAAGCCGCTCAGTTAACCTAAGTGACTAATCTGTTGTGAGATAATATTACTTCAAGTTGAAGAAAACCCTAAAAATAAAATTTAGTTTACTAGAAGATGAAACAGCACTTGCAGAGACTTTTTAATTAAATTTAATAAAAACGAAAAAATATTCATGGCGAAATGATTGTTTAATTATCTATCATGGATAGAAATGTGAGTTAGTCGTCCTATTTTAGGAAGTTAATAATGACTAAAACAAAAGGGTTACCTCGTCCGCTGACGCACTACGCTTGGCTTTCCATTGCCACGGCTATTGCCACTATCGGACTCAAAGGTGTGGCGTGGAAAATGACCGGTTCGGTCGGTCTGCTATCTGATGCCATCGAATCCGTAGTTAACCTCGCAGGAGCCCTAATGGCGCTCTGGATGCTGACCTTGGCTGCGCTTCCGGCCGATGAGAACCATGCATATGGGCACGGCAAAGCCGAATATTTCTCGAGTGCTTTCGAAGGATTTCTGATCCTATTGGCGGCAGCCAGTATCGCCTATACCGCAGTTGAGCGGATGTTAACTCCACAGCCGCTTGAGGAGATTGGTCTCGGATTACTGGTTTCAACAGTCGCATCAATCCTTAATTTTGTGACGGCTCGCATTTTGTTAAGGGCTGGCAGGCAGCACAACTCTATCACTCTTGAGGCAGATGCTCATCACCTGCTGACCGATGTCTGGACGTCGGTCGGTGTCATTTTTGGTGTCGGACTGGTTTATCTGACCGGCTGGTTTTGGGTCGATCCGATCGTTGCATTGCTGGTCGCAGCCAACATCGTTTGGACTGGTTATCAGCTTATGAGTCGTTCAGCTGCAGGTCTGATGGACGTATCGCTACCCACGGAAGAACTCAAAAAAATCGAGTCACTGCTGGCAGGATATCGTGAACAGGGGCTTGATTTCCATGCACTACGTACACGCCAGGCTGGCGGGCGGGCGTTTATGACAATGCACATCCTAGTTCCTGGGCGATGGACTGTTCAATATGGGCACGACTGGGCCGAGCGTATAGAGAATGATATCCGCACCGCACTGCCTTTTATCCATATCACCACTCATGTGGAACCGTTGGAAGATCCCGCGTCAATGAACGACCAAACGCTCGACATTTCTGATCACTAAACTAACCACATGTCGCTGGTCGGGCAGGGTAACAAACCTCGCTCTACAAAAATTTCAGGTATTCTCTATAATTCTGAGGGTACTTGATGTGACCTGCGCCCAATTGTTGGGCACGCAATATTTTTAAAAAGTCCGCTTCTGGCACAAAGCGGACAGTGATCACCGTTCTTACGACTACTTTCTGACTTACTTCGTGACTTGCCCTAAGCATGTTGTAGTGCGATACTTGTAATGACATTTGTAATTACAAGGGGTGTAAGACATGGGTAGCATTAACCTACGTATTGACGATGAACTTAAAGCGCGTTCTTACGCCGCGCTTGAAAAAATGGGCGTAACTCCTTCTGAAGCGCTTCGTCTCATGCTCGAGTATATCGCTGACAATGAACGCTTGCCGTTCAAACAGACACTCCTGAGTGATGAAGATGCTGAACTTGTGGAGATAGTGAAAGAACGACTTCGTAATCCTAAGCCAGTACGTGTGACGCTGGATGAACTCTGATGGCGTATTTTCTGGATTTTGACGAGCGGGCACTAAAGGAATGGCGAAAGCTGGGCTCGACGGTACGTGAACAGTTGAAAAAGAAGCTGGTTGAAGTACTTGAGTCACCCCGGATTGAAGCAAACAAGCTCCGTGGTATGCCTGATTGTTACAAGATTAAGCTCCGGTCTTCAGGCTATCGCCTTGTATACCAGGTTATAGACGAGAAAGTTGTCGTTTTCGTGATTTCTGTTGGGAAAAGAGAACGCTCGGAAGTATATAGCGAGGCGGTCAAACGCATTCTCTGAACCAAAGCATGACATCTCTGTTTCGCACCGATGGTGACACTTCTGCTTTGCGTTGACAGGAGAAGAAGGCCATGAAAATGCCGAACCAACCCATTGTTTTGTGCATATTAATAGTTTGTTTAACGCTGTTGATATTCACCTGGCTCACACGAAACTCGCTTTGCGAGTTGCGGATGAAAGACGGAACAAGGGAGGTATCTGCTATCCTGGCCTACGAATCCGGTAAGTAGCTGACAAAGAGGGGGGCAACCCCCTCTTTTCGGGGTGTGGATTAGTATGCCATCGGCACCTTTTGAAAGGGTTTCTCCAGTCGGGGAAACCCTTTTTTCCTCCCGTCTTGTGGCATATAGCCTTTTGTATAAATCAAGAACCAGACCCAAAGAGTCCCACTTCACGCAAACCGTTCAAAAGCCTTAGCGTAATCCAGTCGGGAAAAATTTCACCGGTGCTCGTCCGGGCACGTACCGGAAACAATGGACTTCTCACTGGTCGGTAGCTCATAGAACGTAGCCATTGCGGTCAGTCCTTATTCTGTACCCAGTAGAGTTTTATGGCCGTCTGGCAAATCGTTCAAACATTGTCATTTCTGTTCTCGCTGCATCCGGTCAAATGATACGGTGAATTCAGCTCATGGGCATTCGCATCGCAGTCTACGAAGGCACCAGAAGTTTGAGGATGTTACGCAAAGAACAGTTATCAGGTTTGCTGGTGGGCGTAATGCCTACCTCTACTTTACTTCATAGGGATTCTTCTGCGGGGAAGCAAGAATTGACTCAACGTTGTCCGGTCGTACCAGATTTGTCGCGGAAAGCGCCTTTTTGTGAGGGGGGCCGCAGCGCTAAACCTTTTCCTGGAACGACATGAAGGACAGCAGAGCGTCCGCCCTGGAGGACAGCTCAATACAGTCTCCACGCTGCGGTTCTATCTCTTCGTCAATGGTTTCATTGTACCAAATACGCAGCCGCCATCCCTTCGCAGGGAAAGCGCTCTGCATCGCCAGGACCATCCCCTCCGGCGACAGCAGTTCTCGACAGAGGTAGCAGGCCCCGATCCGGGTTGAATCCCGCAGCCACATTACGGGATACTCTTTAACCAGTTGGTCATACACGCATTCTGCCATATGAAAGTAATTTTCGTCAGCCCTGCAAAAATCACACATTCGATTTCCTTAAATGGTGTTCATCGAGATAATTCAGAAAGTTGATTCGCCAAACTACGGGGCATTTCTTTAATGGCGGAGCTTTACATCACTATTTCTGTCATTTTCAAATCCGCCGGATACAGCAATAATTGCACCGAACAGCGGTTTGAACTGCAATGCATCCGTAGGGTATGCGACAATAATAAGGCTCTTCCCGTACTCTTAAAAATGGAAGAGTTTAAAACCCATACTGCTGGGATGAGCGAAGCACGGTACATTATGCCAGCGTATAAGGGCCGTCATAACTTGTTTTTTTCTAGAACACGGCGAAGTTTTCTTACCTGGGAAGCTGTGGAAAGCGTACCGGTTCGGGGATGGCATGCGCTTGCCTTTTCACCTGGTTTGAGTACATAGGCTAATGCCAGCTCGTTCAGAGCCGCCTCAGCTTTCAACAGGGCCTCAATGGCCGTGTTCAGGTATACAGTTCGGCTCTCATGGTTCATCAGGATTTTCCTCACAAGGGTAAAAATGACAGGCGATACCTGCCGTTTACCCTTTGTCTCCGTTAAGAATGGCATCACGGCAGGCTTCCCAGATTACCTGGGCATTAGCATCACACTCCACGAACCCGCCGCACTGATCGTATATCACCTGGTATACCTCAGGGGGAATCTTCCCAGGCGCAACCGGAGTTGAGCGTTTGCCTTTATGAATCTCATCTGCGGTATCACAGACAGCGTCGAGATGCCGCGACATCCACTCAGATAATTTCAGACCCTCTCGATTTGCCTGTTTTACATAGCGAACCTTTCTGGAAACCGTAGATCGCATCTGAATCTGTGTCACAGCTGGCACATCTTCTTTCATGGCATTCTGTAATGCAGCTTTGGGCTTTTTCATGTTCATGGTTGCTTTAAATTATTCTGGAGTTCGTCTGATATAAATGCTGACGTGATCTGTCAGCGTCGCTTAAATAGTTTATCGCCTTCCGCCAGTTCGCCGTTGAGCTGTTCAATCACGCTCCAGATGAGCCGATCATCCGGCGTTGAGCCTGCACACTCTTTCACGACCGCCACGGGTCTAAATTCTTCAGGGTCTGCCTGCCCGGAGGTGAAGAGCCTGCTCTCAATCCAGTGGGCCCCCTCTGTGCAGCAGTGGCAACTGGTTTCAGGTGGTTCATCCAGACCGTCCACTCCACAGGCTGAGCAGGTGAACAGTTTGCGAGACCCACCAGCCAGTGGCGTATCGCAAGCTGCTGGAAGTGCGCCAGCATTGCGCCAGTACAGCACATGATTTGAATCGTAGCAGTGTCCATGAAGCAGAAGCGAAACGCCGCAACTGCGAGTTTCAATGGCTTTGCCTGTGCCAAGGTATTGCCCGATCTCGTCCCATACGTCCACTAAGGTGTCAGGCAGCGGACGCGTAACAGGGAACTTAGCGCAGTCGTCCGGGGTGCCTTTAATGCAGCAGAGGGCCGAATACGCAAGCTCCTGCATTTCGTAGGAGTACTGACCACATACCACGCGTTCCAGTTTGTCGATTAGTTGTTCTTTATTCATCATACTCAGCCTTATTAAACAAATTCATTACGCCACTGGCACCATCTGGCCGGAGCAGACTGCGGCCCGGTAGTAGAGCCGCAGGGGGTGTCGCTGGACTAACAGGTGCTCAGTGAGTCCCGCACTTCCTCATGACTGGTCATTTTCAGAAGAAGCTTTCCAGGGCAGCGTGGTTCCGCCTGTGAACGGGTGACGTCTTCGTTGATTGCCTGGATATGAGCAGATTCAACGGTCCGACGCTGTACGACATGGTTGCTCAGGTTGAATTCGCACTGGAGCCTTCTGGCATCAGAATCCGCGTTCATTGCAATACGTTCATCAAAGCGGCGGTTCATTCGCAGAGCCTCTTCGTGAGCTGCATCAACAAGGGTGCGTCTGGTGACATAGTCGTTACCAGCAAAAAACGATAGCTGAGCGTGTTCCGAAGAGTAGTCGGAGCTTCCCTTACAACGGGCAATCGCGGCTTCAGAGTGCAGGATTAATGAACTCAACCGTGAACAGACGTCATTGATGGTGCCGGTTTTCAGACAGTCGTGGATAAGTGTCCAGGCGGAAATGCTCAGCGGGCGGCTGGTGATCACATAGGGATTGTAATGATCAACCGTTACGATAGTACGCAGTGAATGAAGCGATTCGGACTGCGTACGTAAGTCACGGCGAACAGTACATGCCACCGAGGCAACATCTTTACATTCTTTGTCGGACATCGAGTCCAGTACGCGGATCTCCACCTCTGCCGCCTTTGAGGCGATATGCGCACTAATCTCACCCTTAAGACGTTTGTAGTCAGCCTTGAAGCTTCCCACGCTGTCAATATCGATCCAGTAACCACAGCTGTAACCAGCATTACCAAACTCGTCATCTTTCTCATAGTTCGGACAGCCGTCATTGCTCCAGCCAGCTTTTTCCAGCAGCTCGTCAATAGCGACCAGCTCAGCCATTGGTGCATGTTCGATAATGAAATAATGGACACGGCCCCAGGCATATGCGCGTGAACGGCCATCAACAGAAGTATCAGAAGTCGTCTGACGGGAAAGTTTCATGAGGTACTCCAGTTCTGCCCGGTACCGCCGGGGCGGTGGTGCGAAAGCCGCACCATGAATGACACTATGATCCTCCTAACTTCTATTGTCAATACAATTGAAGTGGCGTTGTATTTATTCATTATTTGGACCCGGCTCGTACGGAACGACCGTCGGGACTTGCCAATTATTCTGCGGTGAGCAGGGGGAAGGGAACATCCCACCGCTTGTTTCAAGATGTACAGCCAAGGAGGGCGCAGAATGCCTGACAGAATCATCGTGCAGCGGTAGCGAAAGACCTGACAAACGGGAAAAGTATCCTTTTATTCCAAAGCCAACCTCAGCTTTTAATGTCGCCAGTACGTTTCTTAAACATGCCAAATCGGTCTCTTATACGGCCGGATGGGCCCGATGAAAACGATAAAATGAGAAACAGAACCCGACACATCGCTGCTCTCTGGGAAAGCCGGTCAGCAGATGGAGCGCCAGGAACTAAATCCGCTGGTTTTAATAATGATTGAGGAGAACAAGATGAAAGATAACAAGACACGTCCTGTAGACTCGTATGCTCATGCTGATTTCATGGAGTCCGTCTTCAGCAACCTCAGGGCTTTCTGTGATGCGGAATGCCAGCGGCTAACTGCCGGTTATCCCCCAACTGTCAAACCAGAACAGCAAAGCACTGACGGCCAGCTGTCGGCGGCATAAATCATTACCTGCCAGTTCGTTCAAATTTCCGCTTCCTTAAGCCCGGGCCAAAAGCCCGGCTCAATCCAAAAACTGAACGTACCGGTTTACCTCTATATCTCCTCAATCCCCTGCGACTTACAAGAGACCCGCACCGGTTTAGCCATTCCTGTCCTGCCACTCTCTCATCACTGGCCCAGACAACCGGAAAAGTAACTTTTCTCTCCGACTCACCTTCTGAACCAGCTATTTTGCTTAAACGTAAAAACGGCCCACTGTTGTGAAGATTTAAAACGGACGGATCGAGTAGTATTGTCTCAGGAATTTTTTTTAAGAAAAGTTACTTTTTCTTCTGTGCAACCTATTAGAAAAAATGTCGAACCTGGTATTGTTGTGTTGTAGCGCAGTTAAACAACCAACCAAAAGAGAGAACAAAAATGTCCGCAATCGAAACTGAAGTAAAAAACAACAGCAACGAAATCAGCCTTCGTGGTTACCTGGAACGCACTGGTAACGGTGCCCGTAAAGGTAACGGCCTTATCATTGACCCTTCGGTTGTTGTAGAGCAGGAAGGCTTTAACACCCGCACGGCCGGTATGGGCGAGCTCTACTATTCAATGCCTCACGTTGTGGAACACCTGAACAGCCTGGCCGATGCCTACATGGAAGACCCGTTCAGCGTGACGCCTATCGTTGTTCAGATGGTTAATGGCGTACCTGTACTGCGTCAGGGGGCTTGCCGTATCCGTTCCATCGCTATTGCAAACCGCCAGCTGGAAGCAGAAGGGCGTGAACGCATTACTCGTATTCGCTGCGAAGAGTTTCGCGGTAGCGCTTCAAAAGCAGAACTCTTCACCCTGACCGGCAACTCCAACCTGGCGCTGTCTGTCGTAGCTGAAGCGCTTTCAATTAAGCGTCTTGTTGAAGATAAAGAAGAGCCTAAGACCTTTGCGGAACTGGCAAAAAAACGTGGTAAATCAGAGCAGCATCTTCGCCAGATGGTTCGCGTACTGGACCTGCCTTCTGAACTACAGACCATGCTTGTGAGCGATCAGGTGAGCATGTACGTTGCGCTGGACGAGTATATGTACAGCGGTGAGGATGCGGTAGATAACATCAACAAGGCGATCTCCATCTATGGTAAAGCGACGAAAAACACGCTGAAATTCGTCAAAGCTGCCAAGGTAGAAGAGCGCATGGCAGATCCGCAGACTCCGGAAAACTCCGGTGATGAGCAACCGGCAGGTAATGCTACCGTTAACACCCCGGTACCGGATCAACTGAATGATGAAAGCAATACAGAGACGCTGGTTACGCCACCGGTACAGGAACCAGCTCCGGCTCCAAAGGACAGCGCTCCTAAACAGAACCCGGCAGGTAAAGCACCATCCATGTCCAGCGTTCTGAACAAAAAGACCGTGACCGTCATTGCCGACACCGCGATCCCGATTTTTGAACGTATTGCTGAAGAAGCCAAGCTTAAAGAAGGTGAATCTGTCAGCACTGATACTTACACGCTTGTTCTGACCAATGATGAAATGAACGATATCATCAATGCTCATGCTGACCTGAAAGAGTACCTGCGTAAGCATGCTGAGAAGATGAATAAGGGACAGGCATGATTTTCTGACCGACCCCTCCATCCGGACGGGTCGGTAACTTTTTCAGGACAAGGGGAAACAGGGCAATGAAGAAGGCTTTTATCAACGTAGACAAGACTAACCCACTGCCAGTCCTGACGGATTCGGTGACCCGGGTAAGTATTCAGTGCACGGCAAAAGATGAAAACGGGGCAGGGATCGAAGTGAACATCCTCGACCTGATTCAGGATCATGATACGGATGAAGTGAAAGTGCAGTTTGGGAGCTCGCCTGTTCAGGCTCTGGCGATGCTCCGCCGGGTTATGACAGCACTGGAAAAGCAGGCAAATGCAGAACTGCAACAGAATTCCTGCTCGCGTATGCAGTAAACGGTAAAAGCAGAATGTTCCCTACTGGATAAACCCGGTGGACCTCACGGAGAGCAAGTCACCGAATGGTTCACTGTTAAGTGATATACATCCGGATTTATAAGGTTTTGCAGCATCCGAATAGGCAATAAATAGAATTATTTTGATTTATCTCAGCAAGGAAATGGAAAGCTACCAGATTTTAGGATAGCGAAATGCCTGTATCGCTACTCTGCTGAATTAGAAATGATTTTAAACGCAATGCATAATGATAGAATAGCAATGCCTTTAATTATTTGTCACGTCTGAATTATATGTAGACTTACGGAGAGGATATGGTAATTACTTATTCATTATCGGAAACGTTTAATATGTTTTTACGCGAGATTATTGCATCTGGACTTGCAGTTTTTTGCGCATGGTGCGTTTTGTGTCTTTTCTCTGATCAGGAACGAGGTAAAGAGGTTCCTGTTTCTATGAAAAAAATAACTTCAAAGTCAGCTTTCTCCTACTTTATCAGTTCTCAAATTGCCGCTTTTATTATCTCCTTGTTGGGTTCAATCTTAAGCACGAAATGGGACAACATCGTCTGGAATGATGAAATAAGACAGTTTTATCTGCATGTAGGATTTGGGCTGGTAGCTTGTGTATTCTGTCTGCTTGTAATCTTGCATGAGAAATTTATCAAAAGAAATTTAAATGTTTATTCTGGTTATTGTGGTTCACTGGCAGTTAGTCTCACAGGAATCTTTGTACTTTGTGCGTTATATCTGACATTTTCATTACCATTTCATTATGAAGAACGTCTACTTAATGATGCATCCTTGGTGGCTTCGGATGGCGTTGAAAATTCAGTCGTTTTTGCAGACGGTCGTTACTGGGTTTTTGAACTGGGCTTACCATATTTCAAACAGTCATTGCTCAAAGAGGTAAGAAGGGGCAGGTACCAGCTAATCTGCACTACAGAAAAAAAACCAACATGCTGGTCTGGCAAAAAACTTCCCGAAAAACCAACCTCTTTGAAAGCTAGTTCATAAAGATTTAAACTGCTCGCTTAAATCCACACTGGTCCAATTTTGAAAATTTATTGTGTTTTTAAAAGAAATTACAGTGTGGGTTATTAGCCAGTAGGTCGGAGTTTTATATAATACCCAAAAACACAGGAGGTATTATGAAAACCAATCTGGCCTATGCATCTAATTGCTCCGATTCTGTCTACTCCTATATTTATCAGGCACTGCAACAACGCTCTGGTGCCGAGAATGAAAGCCTTTATCAGCAGGCCATTTCCAGCTGCTGCACAGATAAACAAAAAAAGAAACTGGCCGGGTATTATGCCGGTCCATGGCAGCTGCTATTCAACGCGTGGTGTAACAATCGCGTCCCTAACACAGCGGTGCTGGCCCTTTTACTCCAGCAGTGCTTATCTCATTTCCAGTGCGAAGAAGTGATCGCAGCCTGGCAGTAACCCTATCAAGCCCCTTCGTATAGCGGAGGGGCAGGAGATATCTCATGTACAGAAACGACAGAAACGTGGATTCCTTCAACCTGGTTAATGCTCTTCAGCCGGTCTTTCGTAACACCGGCTGTGGGATGTTTGAATATGATCGTAAAAAGCAGAATGAAACCGCTGATTCAATCTTACGAGCGTTGGCGTTAAATGCCGATTTCGCGAGGGCCTTAAAACAGTACGTCCGGATTAATTCTGTACGACGGGTTGTTCAGTTCGATGACGGCTCGGTTCGCTATGGTATTCATGCCGAATTTGAAGGGCATAATAAAATTAATTCCTTCCGTATTTTTAAAGATGAAGATACAGACGCATTTGACTCCTATTTTTATTCGGTTTGCGATAATAAAGCTGAGCTGGTGGATTTTAAAATGGACTCTCTCGATATTCAATTGCAGGCAGTTTTTGAAAAGGTGACAGGTATTTTTCTGTCACATTAAATATTCAAATTTTCAATCCTCGGGCTGATAGACAAAAAACGCACTTTAGAATATAGATGAGATGAATATGAAAAACGTAAATATTTTGGATACCGATATTGCGGCCATTAATGCTCTTTCTGGCGTAGAACTGACTGACTTTCTCACTGCCGGGTATCAGGTAAACTGGTTAGGAGAAAGGGAGGTTTCGCTGGTGGGCTTTCCGTGTTTAGCAAGCAACAAGCAGCCGGTAGAAGTTGGTCCCGGCATTTTCATTAATCGCGTGTACAGCAGAGACAGCCAGTCTCTGAGCGGGAAATTGCGCTATGACCTGTCTAATGGTCTGGCAACGAGTGCATTTTCATTTTTCTCCCAGTCAGGCTGGTATGGGGGATTCCGTGTCGTATCTTTCCGTGACAACGGGCCAGCTGCGTTAATCAACATTGGTATTGTCCATGAGAATGTTTTGAATGCATTTTGTGCTGACTTCCCCCGGGCCAATGTGAGCGTAACCCGTTTTCATTGTGGCATGACGCTTGAGCAGATCCGAATGTTCATTTCAGACACTGCTTACGATATGCCGCTTTATAACAACGAGTCTGACTTTCGCAGGCTCGCCAGTTAGCATGGAGGCTGACTTCAGTGCTTACGCCTAAAAGCCGGTGAGCGAGGTGGCGGAACCGGTTGGCTTCGCCCAGTCTTACTTACTTCTCTCAAGGTACTGCGCTGCAAGCGTACGTAAAAAAAGTAAGTAGCTAAATGGCGTGAGCGATTAGTTCTATACGGGAAGAAGTCATAGTATTCTGAAATGATAGTTATCTCATACGAACGATAGTAATGGAGTTTCTTAATGGGCGTTGATATCTGCTGGCGATTTCAAAGGGAAGAAAAGCCTGGTAAATGGATTAATTTATCAAGCAATTATAAAGGGGACCGATCATATCTCCACTTTGCCTGGCTCGGATTTGATGTAGATCGTGAAAGGGCGAGCACATCAGCAGTTTTTATCCACGCATTACGCGGATTACCTGATGATATACCGTCCGAAGATGATGATTTATTCGGTGAACATTCATACTCATGGCTGACTTCGGAAGAAATTTTGTCAGCCATACCACCCGATAACGCCGGAGAGGTGATCCAGGAATTTGTCGAAGAAGTAAAGCGTCTCCACGTGGAGAACGGCAGCGTCCGTTTCGTCTTTGGATTTGAAGGGTAACCCGTAAGAAAGTAGCTATCTTACCCGGCTAGGTCTCCAATCTCTCAGATGCTCAAAGAGGGCCGGGCATGGTGCCCACACATCCCCTACCATTCCGATTTGATATTCGTCTAATACACCCTTTAAAGAAAACAAGCAGACGGCAATGAGACGTCGGATTAGCGTCAGCAAATATGAGACGTCAGTAGTCGATGTTTGTCCTGCGGAACGTGAATCTGTTTACAAGGGGTAAAGCCGTACCATCCATGAGGGCTCAGAGAGCCGGGGTCTCCTCCAGATCACTGGAAGTTATTGACTCTGGCAGGCCTATCCCTATGACTTTTTCCCGGATGGCAAATTAAGAGCGAACAGGGCCAAATTAGTACTCTTTTCTAAACGGAAATACTGAATCACCCTGATATAACTGGTCTCTCACAAGACAGGAGATCATCAATGGAACGTGTAATATTTTCAGTAATCTTTTTTATGATGCTGGGCGTACCTTTTTACCTTCTTTATAAAATTGCCCGGGACATTTTTGGTACCGCCGGTGCTGGTGAGCCTGCACAATTGCCTCAGGGCAAGCAAAGACGCTCAGGAGGCGCTGGTTCGGGTTCGATCTGGCAAGGACACCATCTACAGGGGAGCAGCCATTTGAACCCCCTCGGAGGTGATTGTAATGGTGAAAATAGCATAGCTGGTGGTTGTGATGGTGGCGGTGGAGGAGGTGACGGAGGTGGTGGTGGTGACTGATAGCCTGCAACTTTAACTATCAGGATGAAACCCATGTCCAGCAACCGGAAAAAGAATTCATTTCAACCGAAAAGCCCTGCCTTAAAGTGAAGCGTATTAAACGTGAAGGATGCTGAATTAGAGGGTATCGGTTTTATACTGAAGCGTAACTGGAAGAAGGATCTGAAATTAACTATTACGGAAAAGTAACTTTCTGACTCACCACGTACGCCCCTCGGTTATGCCATACAGTTTGATACGAAAACAGATCAGTAAGTAGATTGCTATACGCCGGAGAGAAGTCTATTTTTCATGCACCGAACCTGTTTGGCCTGCAATGGAAGCAGGTATAATAATCACATACAAAGGAGGGCATTATGAATACATTTTTATACGTGCTTTTGGCCTGGATTGTTGTGCTTTTTATCGCCAACAAACTGCTCGCAAGACGTAAGCCCAATACGGTTAAAATCCTGGTACAGCGCAACGGGAAAGCCGCAGAGGTTGATGCTGTAGTGGTTCAGGGTTCAAAGAGAGCTAACAACAGTTCTGTTGCGGACAGCGACGCGGTAGATAGTTATTTTGAAATGAATCCTTACTCCCGCGAAAACCAGGCGAATGGTTGGGCTATGCTGGCCAGAGACGATGACCAGCTTAAATAATCAGTTGAGTGTGATGTGTAAAGCAGCTTAAAACTCTAAATGGACGAACAGGGGAGGTGACAAAGATGACAACCAATACAACAACGACCACCTACCGCTCAGAAGAAATCGTGCCGTTCAGACGGCCCAAAGGGGATCTGGATAGTCGGTATATGCCTCAGGTGTATGCAATGGTGCGGAACTGGGCAAGTAACCCTGCTCAATATGGTGAGGGTGTACTGGCCTCCTACCGCCAACCGGCAGTAAACCTTGCCTACCAGGTAAAAGGAACTCGTGTTGTTTTAATTCTGGTACCAGTAGAGTGCGAGCCACCTGGAGTGATAATGACGGAAACAGTCCTGTGGCCGTCACTATCACTTGTAGAAGTCTTGCAGACCTTGCAGGAGGCCTGGCAAAATATTCCGGCGTTAAACCCCTGACGACTTCTGTCAATATCACCGGCTAGTGATTTACCTCTCTGCTGGTGGTCAGCCCGCCTAAGTTCAAATTATCTCTTTCTAAATTAGCCCGGATAAAAATCGGTCCCTCTAAAATAGCCTGCCCTGAGTAGGCTACGTCATACAAAGCGTTGGCCAGTCACCAGCTGGCTGGTGGCCATAATGCTCCACAGGATAAACCGTATCAGAACTACGCAAAGAAAAAGCCCCAACAATTTACCGATGGGGCCTTTTGCAGACATTTTACAGCCTTACCAATGATAGAGCGCTAAGGCTTCTGCTTAGTGAACAGACTTGCCCACAGATAATGGATAAAGTTGAGCAGAATGTATGTTACTCGTTGCTCGAATTTCATCGGGGCTTTGTACTTTGTCGTTATGTTATGAATATGAGTAAGGTCCGTATAGAGCCCTGGCGACTTCCTTGTTGACTTCAACACCGAACAGATGTGCTGAACAGACTCCGGTGTGAACAACCGTAGCCCTCGTCGTTGTTTGACTTTATGGATAAAATCGTCCATCCCCATACATAACCATTCCGGCTTGATGCCATCAAACTTACAACGTCCGTTTATGATGACGACATTGATACATTCCAGTTCTCTAGCCTTAAGAGCAGACTGAATAGCCCTGATGTGCCCCTGGTTTTGCTTAAACGGGTTCTGCAACTTGAGGGTTCGGGACTGAGTCCATTTCCGCCAGTGGCTTTCCTCCAGAGTACCGTAGAGCTTGCCTACGTAGTTTTTCTGCTCTATGACGTATATACCATGTGGGGCTACGAGAATGTGATCAACCTGCGTAGTGCTATGAGCCGACAACTGAAAGGTGAGATCACTAAGTAGCCCCTGAGCTTCTTCAGGAAGCCCAGATTCAATTGCCTTTGCAGTCCGCCGTTCCGCTATGGCAGAGGTCATAAATCCCAACAGACACAGCAACACGACGAAAATAAGGATAATGAAAGCTACCCCCGTAATGCTCCACAGCAGATTGAAAGCATCCATGTTACCTCACAGAGGGGTAGCTGGTGGCATTAACAGATTCTACTAAGCGGGTAGTGGTACCGGTAAGGCTCTCAATATTTGAAGACAGGCTCATCAGCATGCCGAGTGCAGAACGGAGATTACGATGAGGCTCATTGTAGTTTTTGAACGTGTCAGTGGAGTACATTTTTGAAAGACGTGTACGGATCTCTACTGACGTAAGATCTCCATCCACCAGGCCGTACTTAACTGCCTGAGGTGTTGGCCATACACGGCCTGAATAGAGAGAAACAGCATCGGCATCATGACGCGAGAGAAGCTTTTTACCCCGTCCAAGTTCAACATCAGTTATAAATTTTTCATGCATCGTGTTCAGGATCTCCTTCTGCATGAACTCCCTCGTTGAATCGGACAATGGGTGGAAGGGGTCAAGAGCATCTTTGAACTCACCGGCCGTAAGGGGCTCATTCTTGACGCCTACTGTGCTCATGATCTCTGACAGATTCCAGTGGTCCATACGCACACCGATAGAACCGATCAGGGCATTACTGTCGGCATAAATTGCATCAGCGGGCGATACCGCGTAATAGCATGCGGATGCGCATATGCCTTTCACACTAACGATGATTGGTTTATATGAGTCTGCGATATCAGAGAAAAAACGACCGGTACCGCTGGAGAGTACTTCGAGGGAGTTTTGCTTCGACCGTGCTTCATCGCCACGTTCTGTGCTCCCGGTTTTGTTACTCTTGTCAGCGGCTACAGATGAAAGAGAGCCACCGGCATCTGATACGCGTTCAATCTGTGGCTGGTGGTTTTTAAGCGCGTTTATCTGGCGGTAAATAATGATGGCGTCAGAGGGACCACCACCACCTGACTCTGCCTCGATAATAACTGCTTTGGCATGGGGATTATTGTAAGCTTTGGCAAGAGCTGTTGCGATCACTGTTCCATCGCCCGTTTCCGAGCCGGTACCCATCTCGCCAGAAATCCGTATTACAGCTATATGGTCTTTCTTCCCTTCAGCGTCCTGCCATTGTTCGTAAAGATTGTAGAAAGAAAACCCTACAGCGGTCATGGCAATTAGCGACATAGCAACTTTTGCCGTGGTATGAATGCGAAACATCTTATAAAAACGGTCAGCGTTATCATTGAGCGATTCTTTGATATTTGTAGGGGACTTCCTTTTTTTACTGCTTAACATCTGACCACCTTTACATGAGTTTTTGAAAGTTAGACCACAAGCGATTCAATGCAATTCCCAGTATCAATAAAGCGACTGGTGGGAAAAGTTGAGCGATATTGTTAAATAGTGACATATTTGGCATGACCAGGTAGACCATCGTTAAAGCACTGATCACCCAAAATGCTCGAAACCAAATACGATAAAACTGAACTGTAACCTTACCAAATACGTACCTCTTCAATTTCCACTGGTACATTCCATCTGCTAGCATGGCAAATAGATAGGGCAGAAAAACGATTAGCCACCCCAGGATTAAGTTCCACCGGAAAATGGACTGATAAAGTAAGAGGGGTATGTTTTTGGCCATAGTGTAATTAATAGAGGTAAATTTTTCAGCAACAATGTTAATACCTCTGGCTGGTTTTTTGGTGTCAGGGATCAGAATAGTATTCAGATAGTCAATTAACTTATAGTCATGTACCAACCAATTTAAAGTCGCTTCACTATTTGCAATGACAGACTTCCAACGGTCATTTGATATGATGGACCGGCTTGCATTAACCTCCTGAGTAATCTGATATTTGAGCTCCTCAGTATTCTGGAAAGCCAAGCTGTAACCAAAATAAATGACCATGCCAAAAAAAAGCATTGTTCTGAGCACTGCTGCCCTGCTTGTATTATCCGCAGCCATTGCTTTCCCTCCATTCACGAAAAAGAGCTAGCCTCTGATCGTGATTGCAATAGTTGTTACGCCACATCGTCGGGATACCCAGGAGCCAGTGGTACTGTTTAGGTATGATTTGGTCGATGAGGCTTAACTCCGCCAGTTCTTTATGCTCTGCGCTTTTCCACTCGATCTGTCCCACATCAGGAACAAATACAGCGGTCCTTGCTTTTGCGGCCTGGCGGGAAAATTCTATAAAGTTGATGCCCCACGGCGTCCAGTATCTGTACTGCTCGTTTAGGCCGATGTTAAACACCGGCAGAGAAAGAGTTGAGTCGGCAAAAGCCGAAATCACATTTTTGCAGACTCTTGGACTATCTATTTTTTCCTGTTCGGTTTTGAGATGAGTCAGCAGTGCACGGTCAATAATGCTGTTAAAGGTGTTTGTATAAAGGCCATTAGGGTCAGGAAGCTGATCTATGGCAGTAATGATTTTAAATTTTAACCGAGAAAGAAAGGGAGAGTCCTCAATAGTAACTATATGACTATGTGTTGTTTCTGGATGAATCTGGGGTTTGATGCGCTGTACTTGTTTAAAAGAGACACTACCTGGCAAATTAATGAATGCGCCCACCGTGCGTGTTAAATCGACGAAATAAGGCAAAAGATAACAACCAAGCATACGGGCATTCTTTTTTACAAGATCACACCGTACGTCATTGTTATCGAAAGAAATACGGAAACTAACGAATTTACGTTCAGGACCTTCGCTGGTGGTCAGTGATTGAATCCATTCATGGCATGATCCTTGTGGTACCGACCAGTAGCTGGTTTCACGGTCCCCAAAGGGATCAGTCGTGATCAACTCTCCCTTTAAAAGGAAAAGCTCAGACAGGGTATTTGCCATGGAGAATAGGGAATCGATATCGTTGCTCTGACAAAATTTTCCCAAATGATGAAACGCGTTTTTTTCTATCATAGTTAGCCGATCTCGAACTTCCTGAGAATCTGCGTACTTTAAACCCAAAGACTGAAAGCGCCTTTTTACGAGCGAGCGACATTTGCTGACTTTTAGTGCAGAGCTTAAAATTTGCTGGCGCGTCAGGACAATTTTTTCATCCATCAATGCAACTTCCTTAGAAATTTATTAAGATTTTTGATATCGAGATTTTGACGCAAAGTAACTTTTCCGGCCTTCTTGAAAAGCATTTCCGACAGAGTTGTGTTTGGCTTCATTTGTTTCTCAGCAACAGCAATAGGGATTTGGCCTACAACCTTCCTGCCATCTTGAAGCCTGGCAACTATGTGAAACATAGGGACCTGACCCAAGAGATCCTTTGGAATACTCTCTTCTAAAGTTGTCTGCTTTCTTTCTGAGATTGAACCTGAGAAGTTATTATGCGGCAAAGATGTTTCTGAACCGGTCGTATAAGTGACCATATTTGTGCTTATCGCACTCTTACCAAAGTTCTCTACAACAAGCGTCTGAGTAGGAGTATCGTTGACTCGCAAGCTTATATAATTGTTGCAGAGCCCCGTAATTCGATTGGCAGTTTCAACACTTGCCGCAGCAATAAAGTCGGAGATGGTTTGGGTGCAAATAAACAGTGCAATTTTCGCTGCACGACCCTGCGCCAGAAGGTTAATCATAGGGTTGTTAATGGCTGAGTGTGCCTCATCAACAAAAATACTTATCCTGGAATTAGCTGACATATCACCATCTTGAGCGTTGTAGCGACTACCGGCACAGGAGGTCAGATCTGACATTATTAATTGAGAAATAGCAGCTGCTGTATCGGGGTTTGAAAGGCCATCAAGCGAAATGTATAGCACCCCGCCAGTGCTGAACATCCCTTCGCTTGTTACAATTTCTCTTGATGATACTGAGTTCGGGTTAGGAGATAAAAGCTCATTTAAAGGTTTTTCAATGAGCATATCGAAAACAGGCATAATACCTGCGGTCATTTTAGCCATATGCTCTGGGTCGGACATTGAGTAATCAATAAGCTGGGAAACAGTATCTAACCAGTCTATTTGTTCGGACCCCTCGTAATTCATGAAATGAGCCGTAAACCATTCAGCGAGACGCTTGAAACGTACCGGCAAGGTATCGTTAGCGACGTACTTAACTTTTTCGGTCCAGACATCGTAACCATAATATCTCGCGTAACATGACTCCATTACCTTGACTGTAAGATTCACAATAGACATGTGGCTTTTCATGTTCTTGTGAATCAGATAAATAGAAGGCTTTTTCTCTATGTAAGAAAGCCCGGAAATCACATTGGAAACGAGAGCCTTGGCATACTGAACGAATGGGTTAACCTCACCGGGAACTGTCACCAAGCTCAAAAGACGAGATGTTAGGTCAGAAACATTAGTATAGGTGTTGCAGACATCAATACAGACCGAAGATGCTGGCTGGCCAGGATGAAATTTATAGAAAGGAAGACCGAGGGTCTTAGCCTCTTCCATTAGAGATTCTCGCCACTCTGCATCGTTCTTTGGATCTATGACAACAACAACATGACCAAGATGAAGCATGCTAATGCTTAGTAAACGCTGTAGCACCGTTTTCCCGGTACCCACGTTTCCGGTTATCAGAGTATGACCAAACCAATTGTCTTCAGTTACAAATATGGGTTCCCTACGTTCCACAGCAAAAATTGCATTGCTGCCGCCCATCTTACGAGCCATTGCGTCAAAATGTCTCTTAATTGGGTTGAAGACGAATGGCAACTCGATCTCACGTTTATCACTGGAGAGGTTAGCTATTTGATATGCCCGATCCGCATGTTCCGGACCCCACTCAAACCCATCACAAAAATAGGACTTTCGCTCGGGTATATCCTTATTTTTATTTTGATAATCCTGAACCAGTTGACGATACTTTCGCTCATTGGAGAAAAAGTTACTTTTGTTAATTACACGCAGTGAATCAAGACTAACGAACATGAAATGTCGCTTGAATACACGCCAATGAGCCATCAAAAATGGCGCTGCTGTTTTGCAACGATAAAGGCACAGCAAAAAAAGCAATATTGAGGTGAACAGAACTATTGGGGCGATGTCCAGTCCGTCTGAAGAAAGTCCCATATAAAGCATAGAAACCGAACAAATCAAAAGTATTGAGGCACTACGATACTCAAGAATAGGCCGATAAAAATTCTCTTGTGCATGGAGGTTAGTCCTCTTCGAATCTGACATTATAGGTTCCCAGCCTCTTTCAGGTTATTGATAATTCGTTCAATGTCCACTTTCGCCCGGTCTGATGCGGCCAGCAAAGTAGGCATGTTAAATGCATGGCATTTTGTATTGATCACAGCACCAGAATTAACGAGGTACTGAGGAAGCTTATTGAAAAGATCTTGAGCCTCTAACTGCGACCCAAATTTTTCCACGCAAGATTGGGTCAGATAGAGAGTATTAGGAGTACTTACCATAAATCTGTTTTTGCGCTTTCTTTTAAACGCCACCTCCATTTTGGACAGAATTTGATGCAGTACTAACGCAATTTCTACAAATTCAAGCTCTGTAACGTCACCTTCGCTTATAAGCGAGAATTCACCATTTTGGTCTGATTCAGTAGATGCAAAGACTTTACTGTTCAGATTGTGACCAGAAACAGGTGATGCTGGTTTTTGTACTTCTGCTTTGTCCGATGATTTATTCCGGTTGCGCTTGGGATTTTGTTTTTCTACCGGTGCTGTTGGGGCGAACAGTCTGGCCAGTGCTGGCGAAAGATGATGCCCCTTAGCGTCTGTGGGCGCATGCTCTCCATTTGATTCTTCAAGTACAGGAGGTAAGGCGGGCTCTTCACTTGCCATCACACTGGTTGCGGCTGCTTCGGTCTGGGAATACACAACTTCAGCTGGTGGTGGGCAGTTACCCTCAGTATCTGGTTCTGAGTTTTCTTGTCCTACAGAAACATCCATAGAGCGTTCATTCGTACCCTGGGGATCAGCGTTCTGTTCTCGGTTAAGTTCTGGTAATTCTGACGGCTCGGAGAGAAGCTTTTCATTATGGACCGAAGAGCTTGTTGCACAACTACCGACTTCTGGCCGAGAAACACTAAGCTGTGAGAAATCGGTATAATCAATGATCTCATGCTCTTCATCTTCTTTCTCAAAAAGATGTTGATAATGTTCATATTCCACAGCCTCAGTTTTCAGCGGACCAGTCGCGGATGCACTATCGGTTCCATGATATTCCACGTCGCCAGAATGTTCTTCGACTGCATTTACACGTGGGGGAGGCAGCTCAAGCGTTTGCTTTGGACGTGGGGCAGAGTTTTCAACAGAAGACTCATCATTAATCACTAATGCCTGATACATAGAAGTATTGAAAAGTGACTTTAAAGTTGTTGGCCTTCTTGGCTCATGATAGGTGAGCTGGAACCCGGCGCAGTTATCGCCGAGCTGGACTAAACGCAGATCGTCAATGTCCCTTACTATCCACATTCCATCGAGAGAGCCTTCTCTGAATGTCAGTTGGAAATAGGGCTCTTCACTGAATGCTTTTTCATCTAATCCCGGCAGCAATGCCATAGTGGTATCTATGTTGAGGTAGGGGACAGCATCAACACACACTATATAGTCATTGGAAAGTGGAGCGCTTAAAAGGAGTTCATGAAGTTGGTTGACCAGGACATGGGATTCCGTGTCCTTTGCCGATTCATCTTCACTTTCTTCTATATCAGGAATGACAGGATCAGCTGCTTCCTCACCCTCAGATTTAACTATCTGCGTGTCATTATCAATTTCATTATCACTTTCGGCTTTCTTCTCAAAATCGTCGGATGAGCCTTCATTTTTCTTAGAATGTATATCAACATCAATAGAGGCAGAGGAGCGGCCTAAATCATTAACCTTAAGAACAGCCGTCTCAACAGTATCAGTAATTTTAGTTATAACGTCCCGACCGGGCACTGGTCTTCTGTATTCAGTAACTGTTTTTTGCTCGTCAATGTAAATAAAGTCTTTATTGGCATTAACGCTAAAAAGACCCGGCACTGAGTCAGGGATTTTATAAGAATCAAAGATTAAACCAATCCACCTTAGCTTAAGAAGGTTATAGAATTCTAGTTTCCCTATCCCATTTCTAAAGATGTTTGATATTTCGTTTTCCGAATAGATACCCGGAATGAAGTAGTGAACGACACGCTCATCATCATAGGGCTCGACGTAACCACGTTGAACTAGGGATTCTACCAATACGGTCTTACCAGCCTCTCCCTGAGGGAAGTTATATTTATGTAATTCGAAATCATTGAGAACAAAATCAAGGAATGCGTTCTCGTTAAGGTATACCTCACCATTTACGATAATGATGTGCATAGGCTTAGCATTGTAATTGTTGATATTGATACTGGTAAAGTTGTGCTTGATGGTACTAATGGCCCTTGCTGCTGCATCATTAGAACGCAGACCCATGATAGGGTCACGTAAAACATTAAGGTCTGTACCAGTAGAATAGAAATCAGCGGTCCTCACGCATTTAGACAAAAAGTCATTCCCATCAGTATAAACGTTTAGGGCGGTGATCATTTTTGAATAAACACGTTCTTTATTTACCCGATCCAAAAATGCAAGACATACCGGGTTTAGGATTCGCTCAAGGAAAACGCTGGACCAGATATTATGTTGATTATGAATACGCTTTCGCCAGTGGATTTCGTATTCAACCACGTCATTTTCACGTGCCCAGTCAAGAAGACTTTGTGAGCTTGGCGTCCAAATGATCGGACTAGCTAAATTCAGGCTTACAATGTCGAGATCGTAAACCTTTCCGGCATCATGGACTAAACCACAGATAAACGCAGCATAGAGATATACTTTTCTACGGACTACTTCTTCATCTTGATATCCGATTGGTCTCAGTTCTGAGTGATGCGCATTTTTTAAAGAGAGTATGGCCACTTCCAGGCTGTGAGAAAGTAACCCACCAATACCATTATGATGATGATTTTCGGAAGCTGGCAAAAGATGTATCCAGCGAACATATTCAACCAAGGGCTTTAAAACTAAATTAGTAAATGTATATGCATCGTCCCTGATGTCGCTATCGCTGATAGCTAACATCATTGAAATTGAGTGCAGCTTTTCCCGATACAGAGACAGGATTGACTGTTCATTAAATGTCTGTATGCCCGTCGGACGAGTTGGATACTCGATGAATTTCAGGACTTCTGGATTTGGATGATCAGGAACAGTGTACTTCTGATCTCCTAGAATCTGCGCAAAAGGAGAGAGGCTTGATATATCCTCAATCATTACAGAGGTTGCATCATTCTCCTGAGATGAGAATATCCCCAAAATCCGTTTAATACATAAATACAGCGCCCTGAAATTCATCATCATACCTTATCGACGTTTGCCTGACAGTTCGGCTGCAATGTATGCCTGCACACTTTTATATTGCATTACTTTGGTGATGAACTCTGCTGGACTGTATGGCCCATCCTTACGGCGAGAAACATTCAGAGTCTTTTTCACATTCTCAACATATAAATTAATACTCTTTATAATGTTGTGAGACATAACCGGATAGTCGCTTACAGCCAGTAAACCCAATGAGTTGTACTCATACATTGTGTTCATGAGCTGGTTCATCTCGAAGATGTACTTGTAAAACCTCATGGTGTTGTGGTTATTGAAGTTGAGTTGTACTGGTTCAAAACTGAAAGGTACAAACTGAGTTGATGACATGAATGAGTCATTCTTGTCGAACTCAATTGACTTAATATAAGCAACAAGATTTTCTTTCATCTTATTGTTTTCTTCATGCAGCTCGTTGAACCAATCCTGAATAGCCTGAACAAGGTCAGGATGTTTAACTGCATCAACCGTTTTAAAGAGAGAGGAAATAGCGATACTCACATCATCAAAACCTCTGATGACTGCTCCATTTCTGGCAGTTAAAAACCGGTTAAAGTCTGGGGTGCCGGGGTTAATAATAACTTTGGCCATACCCTGGTGCTCTGGTCTACGTTGAGTAGAAGTTTGAGCGTTTACGCCTTGCTTTTTATTTGAACCTTTTACCATTACATCTTTTGGTTCAATGTTAATACGCTCATTGTCCGTGATAATTGCGTCGTTCATTGTGCCACCTTAGTTTTTGAGTATTGACGGATTTTTCGTCCAAGTTCGATATATGCTGAATGATAGAGCTCAAGCATTTCTCTGTAAGGCTCCAGCAATGCTTCCGTTTCAGAAATCATTTCGTATTCCCAGCTGGCATGGTTTACAAAACAGTTCTTAGAATATTTTCCACTTTTCATTGGTTGCACCCGTTTTGACATGTGGCTAGGCGCTCTTGTTTTATAAGGGCTGAACTGATGCCAAGTGATCGTTACTTTTCTGGCATTACCAATTAGCTCAACTTTTGGTGCGTAAGAACCCAGGTACTCCCTCTTTGGAACTTTGCTATGTCGGGTAAGGTTAATCTCTTGGTGGTTTCGTTCCTTCCACTTGATCCAGTATTTTGTAATGAGATCTTCAGCCTCAACACGCAAACCTTCAATCTGAGCACGTAAATTTTTACGTGTTAGCTCTATAGAACTTATAAGATTTGAATTACTCATGACGCCTCCTGATGTGAAATTACTATACCGGAGGAAATTTCCGTTTTTTTTCACGAACAGAAGATTTTTGAATGCTCTTTGATGAGGGAATTGAACAGATGTAATGCACTCGCTGTTTCCCCCATTCGGGAGGGGCCTTCAGAAACAGTAACAGCGAGTTTAGCCTCACTTCCATCGCTACCCCCTAAAGTTACTTTTGACAGAATGACCATTGTGGATTATTGCTTTTGATAATGTGCATTGCTCTATTAAAGTTATACATATATCTAGTGCCACTTTTCCAAAAAAAATGACCCTATGGAACTTTGTCCATAGTGACACTTTTATAAAAAGTGACCCTATGACGACATTACATAGGGTCACTTTTCAAACATAAGTGACCCTATGTGAGGCATTCATAGGGTCACTTTTCTTTGTTTAGTGATCCTATGTAAGCATGAGGTTGATGAAAAGTAAAAATGTCAGTTTATGACGGTCAGTGAAAGACGTCGTTATTCTAATCCAACGTTGGGAGGGGCTGGATTTAGGTTTTTTTTTAATCGCTTCACATTTCGTTAGCATGCGCAGGAATTTTTGATAAAATTCTGGTTAGTTTGGTTAAAAAGTGTTACAAGTAAGCGGTGTGGTTGAAGGGATAGATTTAAGGCTTATTCAAGCCTTAAGAAAATACTAAAAGTTACTTTTCACCCTACCGAACACCTAACAAAAAATCCATGTTGAAGATTTGAACAATTGTAATGGCGCAAGGACAATCAGCACATGTCAGAATCTGATAATTTAACTCGTAGCTTACTCGGTAAACTTTTCCGCACTGAGATTTCGCTTATTCGTAGTTACCGTGCATTTTTAATGTTATTGCCTGTGCATGGATCTTCTGCATATCAAACTGGGACTCCTCTTCTCCAGCGTCGCCTATTTGGGAAAGGATTTAGTACAGCCGCTGATTTAGCTTTTGAAGTGGAAACACGTCCAGGTAGTTTTTTGGTTCCGCGTACACTCGGAAAGGAAATTACATGGGAGAGGTTTTTTTCTGCGGTCTTGGACGGTGATTCCAATGTAATTCGTGAATATGATACAAATGATATTGACTATGGTATTTACGATGCCGGTGAAAAAGTGACTTTTCTGAATGGTACAGTGGATATCTATAATCCCAAGAAGATTCATGAGTTGCGTTCTAAATGTGTTGATATACAGAATGACTACTTTATGCAGGTGTTCTTTATCTCAATGCTCGCACCAGAGTTTGTAAGTATTTTCTTTGGTTTAAAACCAACTACAGCTGATGCTATTAAAGACATTGGTTATTCATCGTTAAAAACAATTAACGATGTCGTTCTTTTCCCACGTACAATTGCTTTCTCACAAGGGCATATTGAAGAGAGTGTTTCACTTAAAACGAAAGTTTTTGCCTGGGCTTATGAATTGTCTGCTGACATCCGGTTAGGAAAAGTTAGTGATGATTTGATGGAACTATTACGTTATGACACTATGTTCACCAGTCACCGTCAGGATGTGTTCAACACTTTAACAAATAAAGTTATGTTAAAGGATTATTGATATGGCAAAGGTCGATCAAACAAAAGCTAATGCTCTATTGCGAGCAGCAAGAACTATGTCGCTTGGGGCAAATAAAAATACAATACGAATTTTGTACGGTAATCATGTTGCTGAAAATATCGATTTTGAGCCTGGTGCAAAAACAAAACTCAAAAAAGGTATCCGGGGCTGGAGCAAACGCACAGATAACCGCCGAGCCTTTTCTGCTGTTATTGATGTCGCAGTTAACTATTTTGGTTTTGATCCAATAAATCCGGAAGCGAGTTTTCGGCAAATTGACTTCAACCGAATAATGAGTGTCCTTCATAATCTGGGATACTTTGTATGCGCACCGGAAGTTAATAAAATAATAGAAATCCTTACTTCTATGAAAGAAATTGAAGAACTAGGTGCCTGCGAAAAATGTAAACGCCCATACATTGTGCCAGTGACAAATGATGCTCATTGTCCACGTTGCAGATTATCTTCAACTGCTTCAGCCATAGAGAGGTATTCTCAAGAAGAATTAGATTAAATTTAAAAAAGATATCGCGAAACTTGCCTTGTCTGAATCTAAATATTGACTTAAGTCAAATTCTGTTGTTTGCTTTACAATCAAATATTAGTTACAACTTAAATATCAACTCTTGACAAGTAAAGATATAATTTGATTTTTCTTTATTCAGTTTTTCTTCGTTCCAAAAATGTGCACCTTTTTTTCTGTTGAAAACGTAAAACTACTTAGGTTCTCAAAACCTTCTATGCATGACGACTTCTTAATCGCTTTCAATTAATATATTTTATATTCTTGTCTAAGTTCGCTTCTTTGATCCTTAGCTATTCCTTTTTTGAAATATAGAAACAGCATTACTTGTGATGATTTTTTTCAGCTCTAAATACACCTGTTTTCAAAGCAATATTTGCTTTTAGATATTCGATAAAACCATGTTTTTGTTACACCGGATTTTTGACAACGTGCAAGATGGATGATCTTTCCATCACCGAGACTATCTTCTTAGTCAGCACTCCTTTTCCGTCCTTTTCAACATAAAAACGACCATGCTATACGAGCTCTAACCTTTTTTTTGTATGCCATCATAACCGCATCAGAAAAGGAGAACGGTCTATGACTCGTATTGCATTAGCGCCTTCAAAGATGGTTTTGCTTATGTCTTTGGTAATTACTGGTGCCCACGCCAGCCCTGAGCAACCCCTAATAAAAGATACGCCCTTTGTATCTGGCCAGGCTTATAAGAAGGGTTTCTTCTGGTATGACGATCCTGCTAAAAAAAGCGAAGCTGAAGAAGAAGAGGTTTTGCCACCAACCGGTGCTGCTAGCTCGCCTTCAAAAGAGGAAATGGTAGATTTAAATTCAAAATGGCTAAAAGAGAATATGCCTCGACTGTTAACGCAGGCAATGGATAACCCTACCGCAGAAAATCTATCACGTTATTACACGGCGCAAAGGTTAATGCTGGATATCAGTACGCGTTTTTCTGACAAATCAAAAGATTATTTTCTTAAAAACCCGATGATGTCTGAAAAACGCAGGCAACCAGTGGAAAAGGTGGCACTGGATGCTCACCGCACTGTTGTTGAAAAAAATCAGCAAACGGTAATGAAAGATATCTTTACTAAGTCAGGTTTATTTTTCTTTTTCCAGAGTACTTGCCAGTTTTGCCACGAAGAAAGCCAAATACTTCAATTTATGCAGAACTATTATTCGGTAGATATTCTTCCAATCAGTATGGATGGAAGGCCATTGCATAATGGCCTTTTTCAGGATTTTAACATCCCCAACGCACAAATTATTGATCAATTTAAAATTCGAGAGGTACCTACAATTTTCCTGGTTTCAAAGGATGGGACATCAGCTCAGCGCATTAGTGAAGGCATGATCTCCGCTGATGAATTAAAGAACACTATTATACTTGCCGCGAAGGGCATGAATCTGATCGATGACGCTTCGTTCCAGTCAACTCTAGATATTAAAAGGCAATATACCATCGGCGATGATGGCGTTATTACCGTTAATAAATCCGAAATGGAATCAGACCCATTCCTACTTCAAAAAATAATGGACCAAAAACTCGAAGGCTATGACATGCCTACGGCCGATCCGGTCAATTATCTCAATGCTGGCGGCAGTTTTGGAGGCACTTATGCGCAGTAATGCCGTTTTCAACTTCAAAAAGTTACTTTTGTCTCTTTCTGTTTGTGCTGCAATTTTAGCCCCGACTGCAAATGCAGACAACGCAATGCGTAACATTTTCAATGGCATGATGACGTCTACCAGCCCGGCCACCTTTTCCACAGCAACCCGTACAGGCATAGTTGGCGGGTCAATGTCTTACCGAACAACAAACGTTAATACCAACCTTGTTTCCATGTCGTTTCCAAAAGCTTCTGTCGGTTGTAACGGTATTGACGTTTTTCTTGGGTCCTTCAGCATGATCAACGGGGACCAGCTTGTGCAGGTGGCCCGTGGTATTGCCCAGGGTGCGGCTATCTATGCTTTTAACGTTGCTGTTTCAGCTATTTGTGCTGACTGTGCTGCAACGATTAATGACATCCAAAACAAACTGCAAGCGCTAAATAAATTTGCGAAAGATTCATGCAATGCAACTTACTCTTTCCTTTCTGAAAACGTGGGTACGCCAAGCCAGTTCGCTAACTCAGTTAGCTCTGGACCAGCCTCAATTCTGGGATCGATTAATGGTCTTATTCCTGATTTTGGCTCATCGATGACAAAGTCACCTGAAGCTGTCACTTCTCAGGTTAAAGCAAAGGATCCCGAAGAGTTCGCTGAAAAATTCAGTGGTAACCTCTTCTATATGTCGTTCATGGATATTGATAAGGGAACGATGAACATCGGAGGGGTAACGGAGTTATCCGGTTATAAACTGGCAGAACAACTTATGTCTCTCGTAGGTACTGTCATTATCAACTGGGATAGCAAAGGCGAAAAAGCGGGAATGGAAGTCCGCCCGTCTACCATGACTGTCACGGATTACATCATGGGGCCACCAGCTGGCGGATCAATTAAAATGCTCAAGTGTTCTCCGGCACCAGATCCATCATCCCCACGAAAGGCTCAGTGCCTTGTCATGTCAGAAGTTAATGACGGTGGTTTTAAGGGATTGAAGGATACCATTTCTGATCTTCTTTTAAACGTACAGAAAAAAATCATCAACGACGTTCGTGTTTCAGATGATGAATTACGCATTATCTCCTATATCGGCATCCCGACCATTATCGACTCTTTGCAAACATTCGAAGCACCGGAAGGGTACGCATACATTCAGGACATCAGCACTATTGCTGCGACGAGCCTCGTAATCAACATGTTGCGCCAGGTTGAGGCCAAAATTTCAACCATGAGCATACCGAGTGAGTCGCTGTCGGGTAAAAGGGATGATCTCAACCGATTAACAGACAATCTCTCAAAACAGGTTAAAGCCGCCTATGAGCTATCGCACAGCCAGGTCGGTACCAGCTCGGACGTCATTTCAACCTGGGATAACCGTCGCCTGCAACGGAAGGCTTTCACTGAAAGTATTCGTGGCACACGTAACTGAGGTCTGACATGGATTACAACATATATACCCTGGGTGATATTGATTTTGTCTGGTCGGCTTTTACCGGTATTGCCCTGATCTTTTCTCAATATACTGGTGTAAAAGAGTTCCTGACCACGGCCGCCGTTGTAGCAGGTGTGAGCCTATTCTATAAAACGTGGCTATGGCTTCAGGCTCCGACCAAAAATGAATTACCGTTTTTCTCCTGGTTTTTGGGGTTGATCCTTTTCATGATGGCAATGGTTCGAGTGGATGTAACTATTGAATCTGTAAAGTCGGGAGAGGTCAGAAACGTCGACGGAATTCCAATTTTTATTGCTGCGATGGCAACCGTCACCACTAACTTAAGCCAGGGTTTGCTGAAGGATTATAAAACAGCGTTTGATCCGCTTTCTCCGGTGGACCTGTCTGCAACAACTCTGGACGATGACATCACCCTCGGTCCGATGATCCGATTCGTGAAGTTTTTGCAATGGGGCGGCGATAGCCAGGGCTACTGTTCCGCATTTCCTGAACCGGCCAGCGGGCTAGGGCCAATGAACGTATGTGCTACCGTTCAGTCTCTTGCATACAACTGCCTGAAGGCTACCCAAAACTCAAGCGCAAATATTGCCGGTAAAGAAACTATTTTTAACGATATTTTCTCAGCTAATCTGGCAGATAGCATGGACCGGATTAATCAGGCGATGAAAGGCGCACTGAAGAATGCCTCTGCCAGTATTGTTGGCGCTAACGGTTCAAAATCTGGTACGTGTGATGAGGTCTGGTCAACTGTGAAACAGGTTACCAGTACAGCTGAAGCTCGCCAGACTATTTCCCTTATAGGACAGACAAACGGCATCCTTACTCCAGACGAAGCAAATGGTGCACCTACCGGCGCAAGCTTTACTGATGTTATGGCGTCAGCAAATGGTATGTACGGTAAGGCTATTGGTTCGTATGACGCCACCCTGAACCTGTTCATTATGAATGAGCTCAGAAATGGCGCAAGCAAATATAAGACCCCACTCGGTCTGGCTTCCGATATGCAGTTGTTTGAGGCTTCTCTGAAGCGAACCAACACAATGGCTTCACAGGGCCAGTTGTGGTTACAACTGTCGGGAGCAGCAATCGCATTCCTTGAAATGTTTGCTTATATGGTTGCTCCATTTGCTTTGCTTATGCTGCTGGCGTTAGGTGGTAATGGTGTTGCCGCTGCGGCGAAATATTTGCAACTTATCCTCTTCGTGAATATGTGGCCGCTTACGGCAGTAATGGTCAACGCGTATGTGAAGAAAGTCGCGACGGCCGACTTGGATACCTGGAGCACCCTCAACAGCCAGAATAATGCCGTCACGTGGATGGGACTCCCAGGGCTTGCGGAAACATACAGTTCATACCTGTCTGTTGCTTCCGCCCTCTATGCTCTGATTCCGGTACTCACATTATTCCTGATGACACAGTCGATTCACCCGATGATGAATGCGGTTAAGGGAGTGACCCCCGATGCGCCGGTGGATACTGGTCATGTAACGCCCAAAGTATGGGATGGCCCTAACAGCGGTAAATCTTCATTTGGTGACGTGACACGAACCGCCTTAACCAGTACCGGTCAGGGATACAGCGATGGCGGCGCAGTTGATTCAAGTAATTTCCGTCTTGGAATGTGGAATGCTGGTTCAAGTATCGCTAACAGCCAGGGACAAGGATCAGCTGTAACCTCATCAGTTATGAGTGCGGCAAGTAATTCATTCCAGGCTGGTTACAGTCAGATGAGCGAAATTGGAAGGTCAGGACAGTCGAGCCAGCAGTTCTCAACCAACCTGCAAACAATGAAGCAGATCTCGGATAAGATTGGTGCCTCTGTAGCAGAAGGTATTGCAACGAAACATGGGGTGAGTGCGTCTCAGATGGCCAGCATTGCTTCAAATGTTATTCTCAACGCTGGGCTTAATGGAGGTGTTGGAACTGGCAATGGAGCCGGGCTGAAAGCGGCTGTAGCAGGGCAATTGAGTAGCGGTGCATCTAAGACCAATACAGGCAGTGACTCGCTTTCAAATGACCTTTCAAAAGCAATCACGAATCAGCTTAGCCAGGATTCTGCGTTAACTGACCAGTTCATTAAAGCGGCGTCTCAGGTAAGCAGCGATCAGATATCCAATACTAATGCGTTTAAAGAAGCATCGTCGAAAATGAACCAGGCGACACAGACGATGGCGCAAAATATTTCTACATCGGTTTCGACTAACGCAAGCTCCAATAGTGGAATGAGCCTTGATTCTAAACAAAGCATTAACCTGGACAGGTTCTCCGATTCTATTCGCAACAAAAACTTCAGTGATGATGATGTAAGGAATTTTGCTCGTAAGAATGGGCTGGATGAGAATGCGTTTATGGAGAAATTCAACTCCTATAACGATACCTTCAAGGCCAGTAATCAGCTTGGATCGCAGCTTCAACGTACTGACGCGCTTGTGGCTGCAACCCGAGATTTCAGTGAGCAAAAAATTGCGATTGATACCGCCCGGGGAGAGACGGCCGAAAGTAATAAACAGGATCTCCGTGAAACCTCCAGCCTGCTTAAAAGTCTGGTTTCCGACTTCGGTGGTAATGCACAGCAGCTGCTACCTATCACCAATCAGCTCGACAGAATTTCAGGTGACGGGTCAGGAATTAATACTATCACTCAGGCACAGGATAGAACTCCTGACAGCGTAAATACGTCTGGCGTGATGAGTGCGTCACGCGTAGGGGAACTGGGTGGAAGTGTAGATTCGCAGGCTAAACTCGGTCTTTCCTCCAACGCTCAGGACGCGACACAGCATGTCCCTGGAAAAAGTGAAGCTGGCTTTACTCCGTATAACCTTGATAACGCGGGCAAAGGCGATATTCAGGGAATACATAACAACAACGTGGGCCGCACTTATTCTGATGAAGAAAGGAATGTGCTTAATTCTCTCGAAAAGAATGGACCTGTACTGAATAATCAGGGTGTAGAGAAAGTCGTCAATTCGGGTCAGGATGTCAGAAATGCAGAAGGCACATTTAACGATCTGGAAAAGGTTGGAGGTCGGGTGGTTGGTGATGGAATGGATCAACGAGCCACTGCTTTGAACAGTATGTATCAGAGCGGGCAAGTTCGTGGCTTATCTAATAACACTGATAACTACTTTAGTCGTGTTGCCAACAACCCGAACTTAAGCCGGGACGATAAGCGAGCTGAATTGGCACAGCAAGCTGTCTTTACCTATGGTGCCAGCACCATGGCTACCGGTGCCGAAAGAGAGCAGCTCAAAGCGGATACCCAGAAGATCCTTAATGAACTGGGTAACTATAACGTTAACTGGAGTATGAATGACGTTAAGAGCATCCATAGCAGTTTCAACACTCATAACAGAGCTGATGGTTCACTTGAGTCAGTCGTACGGGCAAACCTGGGAGAAGGTGGGTCGGGCGGTGGTCTCGTTGGTAACCGCACTCAGACCGTCACAGATCGCTTGGTTGGGGAAAAGATAGAGGCCAACACTGAGCGGGGCGCGATTTCTGGTGCGCTACTCGGGGGCCAGCAATTTGTTTCGGATACGCTAACCAGCGTTGGGGCGAAACCGGTAAATGAGATGCTTACGGGAGCGGGCATCCTTCAAACCCAGACATCGATAGCAAATGATGCCTCTAACCCTGCAAATATGCCTGATTCTCTCCAGGGTAAAGTCCTTAATCACATGCAGATGTCTGATGGCGTCGCAGCTGTAAGTGACCGGTATCAGAGTATTAGCAGCGACGGCGTTTCGACTTATGCGAATGCAGCGCAGAACTCTGAAAGGGCTATCCGGCAGCAATTGACGGATGACCCACGCTTTGGGCCTCAGAAAGCAGATGAATTCATTCAGTACATGAAGTCAGAGCTGAGCAACACAAATGAGCCTTACCAGTCACGTGTCGATAAAGCGGATCAGTGGCTTAATGAAAATAAAAAATAAGGGAGGTTGAATATAACCTCCTGAAATGACTATCAATAGATTGTAAATTACTGCTAAACAATTAAGGCCGCAAAGTATGTGTTTGCGGCCTTTTTTTCAGAAGTACCGCTCTTGCGGAACATTCAACTGACGGTTTGAATCAGTGAAGACAAAAATCTATCAAACTCTGTATGAGATTCAATAACATAATCAGTAGATGCTTTGTCTCTTATCTGAAAGCAGTCGTCTGCAAAACTATAAGCGAAAAGTGACATGCCATCTTCTCCGATTAACACCTTATCAGTGAGATTTGGGTCAACGTAGATTTCATTGTCTCGTGCTTCAAAGTTGCGTATGTAAATATTTGACCACAATAGATTTTCGTTCTCTGCCTGAACAAGGTTATAAAACGTAAGTCCGTTGTACTCAAAACCATCCATAGCATTAAACACTTGGGCATAATCAAGCCTGGTTTTAATGAGTTTCTGTATATCTATATAGGCGCTCTTTTTGTGATCTGCCCACTCCACTGGAGGCGGATTGCAGATTAAGTCTTTCAAGACTTCCGGGGCTACCGGGCTGGCTAAAGGGTAGTGATCTGCAACCATCAACCTCTTTAAGCTGCTGAGTAGTTGAGTTAAATCTTTCATGAGCGCCTCTTACTTTCCTACCGGGTAGATAACACCGTTCGGCGATGGCCATAGAACTTTGGTGCTTGAATTATACGGTAGATCCTTCGTAATGATGGATTGTGCTTTCGACAGTGCTGAATGGTATGGTGAATTCTGAATAAGTACCAGGTTGTCTATAGCGTTTGTGCCACCATCATCAAGAGGGATCTTGTGGTGAACCTGCCACCCAGAGGGGACCTTGCCTGTTGCAAGTTTCATCAAATCGTTAGGTTCAAACGTAGCCAGGGCATCTGGGTGGTCTGAAAGTGATTTAAGGAAGTTAGGGCGTACAGTATTGTTGAATTGTCCACGGAGAGCTAAATATTCAGCTCTGTCTCGGCGCATGTAGTTCAATTCGCTAACATTCATATCATCGAGCAAAACGTGTGCTTTTTTGTACTTGCCGAGATAACTTGTCAATTCATCCGCAGACCTTGGATTTCGGATAACCAGAAGTGAAGCCGCTGCAACCAGCATACCTGAAGTTGTTTCGTTCAATACCTGGTCATAGCCTTCAACAGCTTCGCCGCCAAGTTGTTCAGCCGTATGTCGAAATCCCTCCACATTTCCATTATAAAGCCCGCCAGCTGCGAGAAGACGACCAGCCGCTTTGGAATTAATGGTTTTTGTTGATTGGGCGTGCTGTGCTGGTGTCGTTGATCGAACGTAATACCCCGGGCGTTTCAACTGACGAGAGATGATATCGCGCAGACGGGTAAAGAGGGACAGGGGCAGGTCATTGCGTAGGTTGCCATTTGATATAACCCCCGGCCCGGCATTGCCGGTTATGTCTTTTCTAAGCAGAACGATCTTACCGTATCTGATGTCGTCAAGCGTATCGCGGTAAGCGAGCCAGGGGCGTTGATGGTGGAACTGGTGATACCGGCTGACAAACTGTGTATATCCCTGCGGTAAATTCCATTCCTGAATAATCCGGTTTGGCAGGGCGGTATCTTCGAGGTCATGTACCGCCGTGGCCGGATGTATGATGTGGGGAATATCCTCAAGGTATATGTCATCCAGTGACTTAGCCTGACAGTGATGCAGCATAATGTCCCTTTCTTGTCGAATTCATATGAGACATTATTGCGTATGGTATAAAACAATCAATCCTAAAGTGGATGGGCGTACGAGATCAGCAGTGACAGGGTAAAAGGAAAGTTACTTTGTTCATCAGCGTCCCATGAGCTGATGGTACCTTGCGTTAAGAGCTGCAAGGTCAGATTCGGTGAGGCCCGTGTAATAATCGGTTTTGTGCAAATGCGGATAACCGGCCGGAAATAATGATTCGTCGTCATCAAGGCAGATAAATGCTTTAACTCGATGTGAAAAGACAAAGTCCTCACACTCGGCAGCCCGCACACCAGTCTGTCCGTGTTTTAAATATACCGAACCGGTTGCACCTATGATTTTGTCTCTATAAGGCACCCGGAACAGAGATTTCAGATAACTTGTATTAGCGCACTCACGCCATGAGCTGGAGATAACAATCACCATGGCAGGGCAGTTATCCAGCAATTTCTCTAACAGTGGCATTCGCTCAAAGGTTTCATTTTTACACCTGTGGCAAACCCCATCGAAATCTAAGAAAAGCACGACATGCGAATCAGGGAGAGGGGCCCATAAACCAGCTGTTGTTTCTTCATGAACACATACTTCTTCATGATGAGGGTTTTTCTGGATCAAGAAAGAAGAGAGAATCTTAAATAAATTTCTTGCAGAAGAAGACAATATATTACTCCTGAGTCAGTGTGAAATATTTGTGGTGGTTTACCCAAGCCACTCGATGATCTTCTGTAATATCGGGTTGTATTTATTTAACAACAGGAGTCGGGTTTTGCTCCGGGACATTTTTAGCTATATGGCCATTGTATCGAGGAGGTTGCTGGGTCCATTGATAAAGCTCACCCATCCCGTTACGCTGCTGGATCCGGCGATTGTACTTTACCATGAAGTTAAATATGTACTTTGCACGTACCTTTGGGGTTTTGCTGTTGTAATCTGCAATCCCTTCAAACACATTGCCCTTGCGATCAACAATTTTTCTATAGAGCCACCATGTTCCAACCCAGAAACTTGCGCAAGCATCGTAAGCCAGAACCCGCCACGTTACCGTCGGGAAATGCTTTTTTATTTCAGGTAGATTGGATGAGTTGATCTGCATTGGGCCAATATCATAAGTGCCGTTAGTATTCCTGCTGAAAGTACCAACCTTACCGCCTTCATTGTCAAACAACGTAAAAACCAGTTCAGCATCAATTCCGAAGTAGCGGGCGGCATCCGTAATGCACTGAGTGTAAATCTCATCAGGAACGGGAATAGGTTTCACATCATCTGCTGGTGGTGTAAACACAACGATTTCTCCACTGAATCTACGTTTTATCTATTCTCCCATATATCTATCGACTTTCTTTCGGCTTTACCCGTTGATTTAAGCGTTTAAGCAAAATTCTGGAATTTTGGGGCGTGATAATATTAGTGCTCGATTTAAGGAGCGGAAATGAAAAAAATTATTAAGGCATCGGTATTACTTCTTTCATTAAGTACCGCCTTCACGATGAATGCCGAGCCGGTTAATACAATGGTACTGCCAGATGCAGCCCGGGATAAGCTCAAAGCCATTGGGCTTTCAATCGAGCACGTCGAACCCTCGCCAGTAAAAGATATTTTTACGGTGATTTCCAGGGAGGGGGTAAGTTACGTGAGCAAAGACGGAGATTACATTTTTACCGGAAGCTTATTCCACGTGAAAGGTAAAGATGTGGTAAACACCACTGAGCAGGCCATTTTAATGGGCGTCCGGGAATTCGCATCCAAAACAAAATCCATCGACTACAAATCACCAAACGAAAAATACCGGCTTGCTATCTTTACCGATATAACCTGTGGATACTGCCAAAAACTGCATCATGATCTGAAGTCTTATCTTGATGCCGGTATTTCGATTAAGTTTCTTGCATTCCCACGTGCAGGACTGAACTCGGTAGTAGCCGGGAACATGGCCAAAATCTGGTGTTCAGCAAAGCCAAACGAAGCTCTGGATGCAGCGATGAATCCGGTTTCAACTATCCCGGAAGGACGTCCTGATGAGGCTTGCTTAAACATTATCAAATCGCATTTCCAGGTGGCCTCAACAATCCCGCTGCAAGGTACTCCTACCATGGTGACACTAAGCGGCAAACCGCAGTTATTTACGGGGTGGCTGAGCCCGGAAAACCTGGTGACCCAAATGGGCGCTGCGCAAAAGTAACTTTTCCGACTGTAAGAGGTGTGTATGAAATCTACTTTACTGAGTACGTTAATGCTGGTTGCTGTAGGTGTACAGCCCGTTTTCGCTGCACAATGTCAGTACGGAGCCTGTGGAACGGAAAACGATCCCGGAATCGGATTTCTGATGTCATCGGTACAAATGGATAAAGGTGAACATCTAAAGGAACTCTCTGGTGTTGCGACCACAGGTGACACCATCTCTAAAAAGATGGAAAGCTACCTGGGAAATAAAAAGCTCAAGGTAAACACCGACAGTACCCGCAAGGGGCCGGGTAATACCACCATCAGGCCTACAGATGAGCTCGCCCCAACGAGGCAACTAAAAGTTATCCGGCCCGAACTGGTAAAAAATCCCGATTCGCAGCTCGTGGTAGCTTTCAATGAGCGCCTGGCCTGATTTATTGACTGAGAGCGTCCAGAAGGAAAAAAGATGTCGATACTCAGTAGCTTCGTCATCAGAGCAACGGGGATACCTGACAAAAAGTATCTCCGGGATCCCGTAATAAAACGTTGTTATAAACGTCTGAGTCGTAGGGTGCCTGCTCTAATGACGGGGTGGCTTCTGTGCATTCTGGGTTCAGGGTATGTCAGTATGGCACTGGAACAGCCTGATAGCACTGTATTACTCAGTCTGCTGCTGTTGTATGTTATGTCAGGCATTTTACTGATGCAGTTCCAGTATATGTATTCAGAGCGAAGCATAGGCTACAAGTTCTACCTGGAAGTGCTTATGAATGCAGCTGCCAGTACTCAACATAAAGAACAGTTACAGTATCTGTTCATTAATAAGCCCAATTCCATCACGATGGGCGATCTTTACCGACTTTATGATTTTAATGGGGGAGGGCGATAGCCACGTTAATGTGCGTGTCCAAAAGTCACTTTTGAACATTCTCTTCCCGCCGTCTGCTTTCAGTTCCAGGGGATCACTGCAACATAATTTCCGGAACGCAGCGGCGCATCAAATTTATCAGTAAAGGCGTCGATCATTGCTGAATAAGCAATGCTGTCTGACGGCACAGGTGCATTGCTTTGCATACTCACTTTCAGAACCTGCTTTGCTCCTTTCGCTGACGGGTATACCTCGACATCCAGCTGTCGCATATAGTGCATCTGCGACATCGTCTCAGTGCCTATTACCCCATCGACTGGCTTGTAGTCATAGTCAGTATGCAATTCGCCATGCTTGTCAGTTCTCGTTGTCTTTTTATCTACAACGTAGCCTGTCACCCCAGTAAGAAGCTGCTCGCTATACTGCATGTTCTCCTGTGAGCTGCTGATTCGGAACCTGAGCACATAATCTGGCTGGTGAGTGGAAATAATGACTCCTTTTTTTGCTAATCCATCAGCAAAACGGCCTGAAAACATTCTGGACTGAATACTTTCGTCCGGAGGGACTATCTGAAACCTTTTATTTGTAACAGGACGAGGCATTAGATCGTACGCATCTACCTGGTTTGCGAAATGATATCCGCATCCACTCAAAAGCATTGCGGTTGTGAGTATAAAGCCCTGCCTAATCATCCTTTAATCTCCAAAAAGCATTGTTTCACGAATAATTCCGATTTACCGGGCCAGTATAATCCATCGCAGGTTAATAACTAACAGGCTGAAAAGCATAAAGGTAGCTATGTCTAAAGAATTTTATTTAAAACCGATGGCCACGATTTTAATTTCTGCGGTTATTGCTACCGCTGCCTCGGCGTTAATCACGGCAACTTATTTTAAACCGAAGGTGCTCAGTGAGGAAGAAATTGGCAAAATTGCCGCTACTTACCTGGTAAAAAATCCCCATTATTTAGTGGAAGCAGGTAAGGCGCTGGAAAATCAGAACGTGAGTGCCTCAGTGGAACGAATAATTCCATATGCGCCAGCTCTGCTGGATACCAAGGAGACGCCAAACATCGGCCCTGATGACGCCGACGTCGCGGTAATCGAGTTCTTCGACTATCAGTGTATTTACTGCATGCGGGTTACACCTGTTGTTGAATCGGTAATGAATCAGAGCAAAGATGTAAAATTCTTCTTTAAAGAATTCCCGATTTTTGCCGGTTCAAAACCTGTATCTGCCATGGGGGCCGCTACGGGTCTGCACGTCTATCAGAATTTCGGTGCTGAAGCCTATCGTAAGTACCACAACAACCTGATGGCTGTGGCTCATACCTTCATGACCTCTCAACGCAAATTCGAACTCACTGACTTTAATACTGTGGTGGAAAAGTCAGGGTTTAACAGCACGTTTTCTGACAGGGAAAAAAACCGGTATGAAAACGTGATCTCCGGCAATATGCAGCTGGGCGAAGCGCTCGGGATCACCGGCACACCCGGTTTCATCATTATGAATATGAAAAAGCCGAATGCGGCGACTACCACATTTATCCCCGGGGCTATGGACGCAGCAACTTTGCAGGGCGCAATCGAAAAAGCTCGCGGGGCCTAAAGTTACTTTCACATTTGATGAGTACGGCCATGCCGGTCATGGCCGCTACGCTTTTACAACGAGTAATTCATCCCAGCGGGTCGTATATCTCGGTGATAGCATGGCCTGCTTCATACGAAAATCCTGTTGAATGCCTTCCCCCAGTAAAAACAGAGCTCCGCGCTTTTCTTTATTGAACCGGTCCATAACTTTCATCAGTGCCTGACTGCCAGGCCTGGCCGGGCGAGTATCAAACAGGCTGAGTTGCTCTGTGCCGTCAGTCATAGCGGAGAGCATTACCCCTGCTTTCGCATACGCTATCCCGGGTCTGTAAATGCGGTTCAGGATGGTCATGGCTGCATCAACCAGATCGCGGGTGTCCTGTGTAGCGGTAAGCGGCTCGATACCACAATTGCTGTAGCGGTTTTCACCTTGCGCATAATTGCTACTCTGAATGAAGACTGTGATTTGACGGGTCCACGAGCCATCCTTGCGCAGCTGCTCTGCCGCCCGGGCGGTAAAAAATGAAACTGCCTCATGTAGCTTGCCTATCTCATTAAGGCGCTGACCAAAACTTCTGGAAACGATAATCTGTTGCCTGACAGGAGGAGACTCGTGCAGCCGGAAACATGGTTCGCCATGCAGTTCCCGCCAGGTACGCTCGATTTCAACGCCAAAGCTTTTACGTAAAAAGCGAACGTCGCTATTATAAAAATCACCGGCAGTGATGATCCCGAAAGCCGACAGGCGTTCACTAATCTTTCGACCAATACCCCATATTTCTCTGGTACTGATCAGGCTCAGGAGCTTCCTGATCCTGGCCTGATCAGTCAAAACTACAACCCCGCCTGTAGCTGCCCATCGTTTGCTCGCATAGGTGCATAATTTAGCGAGGGTTTTGGTGCTTGAACAACCCACACCACAGGTAAGGGACAGATTATGAAGAAGTGTACTTCTGATCAACCGGCCGTAATCTTCATAATCTATTATCTTGTTCATGTTTTTCAATAACATGAAATTTTCATCTATGCTATATCGACTCGATTGAGGCGCGAAGCTTTCCAGCGTTTCATGGAAGCGATTTGAGTAGTCTTCATACAAAGTAAAGTTAGAGCTCCGGACTTCGATCCGGTGTTGCTGAATCAAATCCCTGCACTTAAAAATTGGGGTCCCACGCTTAATACCAACGCTTTTAGCCAGTTTATTCATTGCAATGACGGACGAATCGTTATTGCTGGCTATGATGAGCGGCTTTTTTGACAGCTTGGGATCCATCGCACACTCAAATGCCGCATAGGCTCCGTTAATATCAACGTGCATGTACATGGCTGAACTGATTCAGTGCAAAGGTGACGACGCCCCATATCTCAAGGGATTCAGGATTTACACGTATCGGCTTATAGGCTGGATTAGAAGGCATCAAAAGCAGCTCAGGATACGTGTGTAAGATCTTTACCGTAAACTCTCCATCCACCAGCGCAACGACGATAGAGCCGTGTCGTGCTGTTAAAGACCGATCCACAACCAGTATTGCTCCATCATTGATACCGGCATTGATCATACTGAGGCCCGCCGCCCTGACAAAGAAGGTTGAGGGGCGGTTGCGGACTACATATTCATGCAAATTTAATTCATTATCTTCATGCCCGGCGCACGGACTCATCACTCCACAGCTTAGTAAATCACTGAAAAAAGGTGCCATTTCGTAAGGCTTGTTGCTAATGTGCTCAAGGATAACAGACATAGCTACACTCGAATTCTTGTACTGTATGTATAAACAGTATTGCGAGTTGAAGAGAAAAGATCAAATCTCTCCGGTAACGCTATCAAGCCTGACGAAAAATTAAGCTTTATCATAAACATCAAAAACCATCTTTTACCGATAATGGCGAGCTGGCCTACGAAGAAGGTATACAAGCTAGGATGAAAGGATTCTGATGCTCCTCCCACCAAATTTTTTATCTCCTGAAGACCAGGCTGAGTACGATGCTTATATGGCAAGGTTCAGCGAGGTAAATCACTATTATGAGCATTGCACTGTCCCCGTGATTGACTGGTTTTTTAAACAAGCAACCGAGGCGCTGCATCATGGTCTATGGTTACCGGCCTGTACGAGCTTTCTGAATGGGATCGAAACATCACTCAGGGTTACGCTGAAGTTGAAATCAACTGTTAACGTTCAGCAGTCAGTTCCTGTACTGGTGGACTTAGATGGTACGTCAGTAATGAGTAACGCTTTAATGCGAAAGGCTAAGCAGGAAGGGATGCCGATAGAATTACTGTCATTTCCAGCCGAGAAGAATATGTTGGCAAAGATAGACGCTGGTAAAAAACCTGAAGCAGATATCGTCAGGCTTAGAAATAGTCTATGCCATGGCAACATTCTGGAGTTCATTATGAGTGTTAAAGTCGGTTCTCCAGATCCCATACGAATTTTTACTCCTGGTAACTGCTGTGGTTTAGCGCTTTTACTTTCGGCCTTATCGAAGAAATGGACGGTAGGCTTGCATCAATACTGGATCGACAACAATCTGACGTCCTGCTGAAACCTCATAAATCATGCCTACTAAAGTCACGTGCAAAAAAACGTTGTAGCATGATATGTTTAAAGTCAAAACAGTGGGTTCTATGTTTTGACGGCAAACATGATATAACTAATACTTCATAAGTAGATATCAATAGTCATAATGGAGTGAACTATGAAATTAAAAAATATTCTGCTGTGTGCGATGATGTCAGTCGCTTTTGGCTCCTCTGCTAATACTACACATAAAGTTGAAAACGAACCTATCCCAAACATTATTCTTGATGGTAAGGTTGATGATATTTGTAAAGATGCAAGCATCCGAACTGAACTTAATCATGATAAAGCAAAGGAACTGGTAACCACCAACCTGAAGCAGGCATTACCATTAAATACGGTACCGGATAAGTTGGATGAAGTTGCAGAAGCCTTTGTAAACCGCGACAAAGGCGCTTCAGAAACAGCAGACCATTGCCTTGTTAATGTACGTAATAAATACTGGGAAATGTATCCCTCTGAAGATAAGTAGCATTTATTATTAAAGGCTTCACTTAAGAAGCCTTTTTTAACCCTTTGCGAAACCTGCTTTAAAAGCAATGCGCTATTCATATCTAAGAATCTATTTAATTAATGAATAATAGTGGACGGATTCATTTCTAGTGAATGCCGAAGTTGGTGTTTTTTGAGTTATTAGACGGTAAGTGCAATCTGGTATGATTCACCTAACATACGAATCTGGAAGGAAAGGTATATGGGTGACCTGGTCAGCAAAAATAACATTGACCGTTTAGAGCGATTTCATTCTTTGCTGGCGGGTCAGTACTGGACGTCCACTGACAGCATCCCTGAAGAGGGTATTGTGGCAGGGGATACGCTGCTCATTACGTCTTTGCGTTACGTTGAAGATAAGCTGCACACAGTGATTCTACGCGCCCATCCCCGCGTTTACGGTCAGACTGTAGCTATTGTCACTGAAGACAGCAGCGGCAACCGTAGGGAACGTGGCAAAGAAATGCGAGAGCATCGCTTCCTGGTTAAGGATTTTCTGTCCAGTTTTGTATTTGAACCCGACCATAAGGTAATCCGGGATGCTGAACTCAGACAAGCTCAGGAAGAAGTGAATAGCCTACAGGCATCGCTTACAGCCCTCGTGAGCGATGCTCAGGGGCTCCGTGACCTTGCGATTGAGCAATTAGGTACAGATGACCGTGAAAACCCTGTGACGGGCCTTAGCGTTGCGTTAGTGCCCCCACAAGAGCAGCAGGCGGTAACCTCACTGGCGATTGGATCAGTTCAAAATGCTCTGTCCTCTGGTATTTCAGATACCCGCATTGAACAAATCAGAGAAGCGGCCTTAAAAGAAGGGCAGATCAGCACAGCCATCAGCAAAATCATCACACAACGAACGCAGGCAATCGCTAATGCCAGCAAAAGAATGCTGCCCTATTTCGAGGAAGTTGCAGCGGCAAGTCTGGCCACTACAGAAGAAGCCATGGAATATGTGAAGAAAATCCACGATGGCGTTGGCAGTCTGGAACTGTATACCGGCAAAGACGTTGAGGTAGTGAATATCGTGAAGGGTGAATCCGCTCCATCACACCTCCCGCTCCAGGTCGTTCAGGCAAAGCTGATGGTGGATGAAGAGCTGGCCGTATGGTGCGATCTCGATAGCTGGTTCGACTTCTCTGATATGGAAAAATTTCATGAAACTTTACGAACCAGCCCCGGGCTGGTGGAGCAGATTTTTCCGTCCGAACGTTCCATCGTATGTATGGCCACAACACGACGTTATATCGATTACCGCGATCCCTGGGAAAATCATGTCCGCAATGACAGGAACCGGGTTGTATTCCTTCTGGTCCGGGACGGTCAAAATATTCATCAGGTTTACTCTTCGGTAGAAAGCCATCTTGGGGCTTCGCAGCTATTCCCTTCCGCCAGCGAACAGGAAGCACATTTCCAGGGGATTGATGGCAGCACCATAAAGTTTGAGGACGTCAGTTATACCGACCGACTGAAGCAGCATGATCTTATGGCACTTCACTACCGTCGTTTCCTGATCCTTATCTGCGGCCTCGATCACCGGCTCAAACTATTTGGTGATTTCTATGATACCAATACCCCTTACAGTTTTCTGAGCCTTGAGTTCCAGGAACGGTACTTCCAATTTCTGCACGACAAAGACGGTTCTGGCCTTTTGGGTATGGCTGAGACACGGCCGTCTCTGCAAAGTTATCTTGAACAGGCAAACTCATGCCTTCAGTCCGGATCCCGGGTAATGTGCAACTGGGATTCGTTGATGAACCCAGTGACAGCACCAGGAGCAGTTCAGGAAGACAACAGCTACTCTGGCTATAAATGGCTTGGGAGAACCCATAAAAACTATGAGCCGGTTATTGCATTCCGTCAGGGAGACGATATCTGTGTCAACGCAACAGTAAACAGATACTCAACGGATCGAGATTTCAATTGTAAGGTGAATTTGTCTTTATTTAAGGAGTCCAGCAGGAATGATGCTGAACTGGGTTTCCTGTGCATGGATACCATTAAAGCGGAGGAGCTCGAATGGTACATTCACAGACGTAAATTCAGGTCTAATCACCTGTTTTACATTCGCTTCTTCAAGATGGCTTTAAATTATATTCGTGCCGAGCGTGAGGCAGAAGAACCTTACCGGCAGATGCTGAGCCAGGCTCTGGCCGATGGAAATATTGGCCAGCCTAATCTGAGATCAGAGTTGATAGATCGATGCATTGTAGCCTGGCGAGCTGATAACAGGGGGGCGACGCTGGAAGCTGCCATGAGTACAGAGAAGGGCTCCAAAGAGCTCCTGAACCAGCTCTATATGCTCGCTGATGTGGGGCTCAAACATCTTCCCGGGGTTCGTAATTTTATTAGCAGCAAAGGCTATGAGCTGGTCAGGTTATCGGTAAATGCTTCAGGGAAACTTGTTGCATATGCCGCACCAGCAAATTTTGAATGCGACAACCGGATGGAAGGGCATGCCTGGGTTCATCGAATGGTACTTGCTACATCCCGAAATGTCTTAAACGTCACTCATCAACGTTTTGCGAAAATGAAACACTTCTTACCAGCTGAAAACACCCTGTTCGAAGATGAACAGCTGGTGGCCACATGGTCGGGCAAAAAGACTGCTTTCAAAAGCTTCGAAGAGAAGCAGCGTTATTTTGATACATGCTCCCGTGGCGCTCAGGCTCTTAAGCAGTTTTTAAAGCTGAACGATCCGGTGATTTACACCAATCTGCTTGGCCAGTGGATTGAGGCCTATGAAAGTATCAATGAAACCAGTGAGTACGTACAGCAAGTAAGCCTAATGGCTCCTGTTGCGGTCAAGAGCGAAAAAGGTAAAGCCAGCCTCATCTATATTGGCACTAAAGACCTGGCCGACTGGTTTTATCAGAAAGCGCCGACACCCGAGTTGCAGGCGCTGTTCCTTGAGGAATACCTGTCCAAATTTGAAAATAAAGAGGTCAATAAAGAAAAGCTACTTTCACGCAGAAATACCGCTCTGTCTCTCAGTTTTTACACCATGGACAACGGGGAAGTACCAGATGAAATCCTCGTCACCAAATCAGTTGATAATGCCAGACGGTGGTATTCAGGAATGTTCACAAGCATGCCAACGATGTTAAATGACCAGTGGTCCTGCCATGTTGCGCATTTTTCCCGTAACGGAAAACTCTATTTGACGCCTGATCTGGTCACTGATGAAGGGGAACCTGGTTTTGATGAAATACTCGGGTATCCGCGCCCGGAGGGGCTGGTACCGGTAACCGTGTGTGAGTTTGAAATTGACCACTTTAACCGACGTGGCATTGATGCGAATGGTGATAAGGTGAATATTACACAGTGGGTCGATATTTATCAGGGTGAGCGTGAGGTTACGGAACTGCTGGGGCCTATTTCTGAAGAAGGGGTGAACATCAAAACCTACAGGATGGACACTCTTGAGCAGGCGATGAAAAACATCTCCCGGGGCTCGACGCGCCTCAGACCGTCAACGGAGAATAGCGAGTGGCAACAGCCAGCAGAAGGTGTGAGCCGCTATGTACTTCGGTCATGGTAAAACGCGGGGGCAGGTGCCATCAAAACATCAAACAAAAAGCCATTACAGGCTCAAAGACCCCTTATCGCTCAAATTTGAAAGAGATAAGGCTTTATGATGGCAACGAGGATTATCACCCATCTCGCCGGAGTAACTGGCATAAAAATTGTTTAATCTTTATGCCAGCGCTTCGGCATTTGCTGGCAAGGAGACAGTGTTGAAAGACCATATCGTACCCCCACGAAAAACTAGCGCGAGTTTATCTTATCAACTCAAACGTATTGGGCGCATGCTCCTTCTTTTACTGAGCTTGGCTTTTATAGTTTACGGATTCGTACTGGCTTTCCATCCGCCGCTAACAACCTGGCTACTTCAACCCGGTGGACACTTTGCCCCAGATGACCGATTCATACTGGTTAGTGTTAAGGTTCAGTTTACAACCGGAATAATGGGGCTAATTGTTTGGCGCTTATGGTAAAAGTGGCAAGCAATGATGGGAGAAGGATAACGTTGCTCAGCTCAATCCGGTTTACTGATTGCTTAAATAGAAGGCAGTCATGCCTACATCAGAAAGGAGAAGCATAGATGGTAGAAGCACGTTATCAAGGCAAGCCTGTTAGCAGTCTTCCTGAAGAAGCTTTTGCTGAAGGGTTATCGCGATCCGGTTTAAGCCCCGTTCTGCTACTGGCATCCCCGACCACAGTACCCGTTACCACGGATGAGCGCTGGTGGCTCGCAAAGGAAAACGTGTCAGGACATTACGGCAGGATTTTTTATGCTGCGGTGCGGGAGTTGGTCATAAGGTCGGATATCATCTCAGTAGTGAGAAGTATTGCAGATGAGAATTTCACGTCCGAACATATGGGGTACTTCGAGCGACTTACCTCTGATGAAAAAGAAGTCGTGTTTAGTGATTACCTGCGCACTCTCGCTGAAGGCGGTCTTACCTGCACTGAGAAGAATCTCGTCAAACTGACGCAAGATTTATACCCGATTGATGCAACTCCTGACAACATTAGAAAGCTATCCACGGACAGGGATGCACTGAACGAACTACACATCGATGGTATGGTACTTTTTATTACCGGCCCTGCGCTTTGATTATGGAGATAATACATGCGGTGTTATCCCTGTTAAGGGTTAAGGTAACATTCTTCTAGAATTACAGAAAAATAGAGGTCTAACATGATAGTAAATAAAAACAGGTTTATGCATAAAAACGGGAAAAGGTTTAAGTCCATCGGAAGGTATTTAAGATTTTGGCAAGCAGTAGCGTCCTCTGGTTTACCCATGGACATGGTAATACGGGAAAAACCATATCAACTTATGGTCGCTTTGATTGCTTTATATACGGCCATCCCTGTTGTTACAATAGTAATTTTATCTGGTCAGCAATCGCATAAGTTGGAACTAATTGCTGTGCATTTCAGTACAATTATCACGATGGTGTTTGTTTTGCGTCGAAAGATGGGGAAACGTTGGCTGGATTTATTTGAAGAAAAATTAGCCATTTATAAACCTAATGATAAACTCGCGCTTAGCGAATTACACGAAAGCATACGTGAGAAAAATGGGCTAGACTTGCAGGATTTACAAGATTGGTACTGGAAAGAGAAGATGACATATGAGTATCACAAAGAACGTAAAACAACTATAAGCTATCAAAAATTCAAGTAGCGTTTTAAAATGACAGGGGAGGGCTATTGTGATTTATTAAGTCGGCAAGGTTATTAGGTAGGGGTGTTCAATATGATAAATTCTTCGAGTGAGGTTATTTCAAGAGTTGTTCTGGGCCTTTGAGATAGCTAATTATCATTACAGACTTTATCGAAAGGTATGAATTATGAACATTACCGACAAAGAACTTAGCTCAAATACAGTGAGACAGTATGGATGGAACTTAGGAGAGTTCAATCACTCAACGCCTTTTACATCTCATTTTATTTATATCACCGACTATCATAAAGATAATACATGGATGATTTCACTTTCGCAGGAGGATTTTAATACAACCAAAATTTTAACATCGTTAAGTCTAGGGAAGGTGCGAACAAGTTCCTGATATGAGATCATCATATTCATCCGGAGCGCATCCCAGAGGGACATCATGAGCCATTAACTCACCTTCGCCGATAGTGAATTCAGCACTAAGCGCCGTCAGACCCGAAAAGAGATTTTCCTCTCCCGCATGGAGCAGATTCTGCCATGGCAGAATATGACCGCTGTCATCGAGCCGTTTTATCCCAAGGCGGGCAATGGCCGACGGCCCTATCCGCTGGAGACCATGCTGCGTATTCACTGCATGCAGCATTGGTACAACCTGAGCGACGGTGCCATGGAAGATGCCCTGTACGAAATCGCCTCCATGCGCCTGTTTGCCCGATTATCCCTGGATAGCGCCCTGCCGGATCGCACCACCATCATGAATTTCCGCCACCTGCTCGAGCAGCATCAACTGGCCCGTCAATTGTTCAAGACCATCAATCGCTGGCTGGCCGAAGCAGGCGTCATGATGACCCAAGGCACTTTGGTGGATGCCACCATCATTGAGGCACCCAGCTCTACCAAGAACAAAGAGCAGCAACGCGATCCGGAGATGCATCAGACCAAGAAAGGCAATCAGTGGCACTTTGGCATGAAGGCCCACATTGGTGTCGATGCCAAGAGTGGCCTGACCCACAGCCTAGTCACCACCGCGGCCAACGAGCATGACCTCAATCAGCTGGGTAATCTGCTTCATGGAGAGGAGCAATTTGTCTCAGCCGATGCCGGCTACCAAGGAGCGCCACAGCGCGAGGAGCTGGCCGAGGTGGATGTGGACTGGCTGATCGCCGAGCGTCCCGGCAAGGTAAAAACCTTGAAGCAGCATCCGCGCAAGAACAAAACGGCCATCAACATCGAATACATGAAAGCCAGCATCCGTGCCAAGGTGGAGCACCCGTTTCGCATCATCAAGCGGCAGTTCGGCTTCGTGAAAGCCAGATACAAGGGGCTGCTGAAAAACGATAACCAACTGGCGATGTTATTCACCCTGGCCAACCTGTTTCGGGTGGACCAAATGATACGTCAGTGGGAGAGATCTCAGTAAAAACCGGAAATAACGCCAGAAATGGTGGAAAAAATAGCCTAAATAGGCTGATTCGATGTGTTTGCGGGAAAAAAATCGGCCCAGATCCGCGAAATTTTAATCAGCGAGTCAGCTTGGGAAGAAATGACCTGCTTATTCGCACCTTCCCTAGATGCCTGTGTATCCATGCTCGGAAAGATACTAAAAAAAATGTCTAACAAAAACGGTATCTCACAAACGGAAGAATCTGAATTCGCATTTCTTTTAACAAACTATATTAAACAGACTTTGACTTTTAGAGAATGGCAACGCAATGCTGACGGAAATCAACGACTGCACTTTCTTATTAATATCTACGGTGCAAAAGAAGACGGTGGCGAAGTGGTTTTAAGACCATTTATTGTAAATCCTGATGAATTAATGCTTACTCCAGCGGATGTCGTTGAATTTAATTCGCAGGTTATCAACGTTGATCGGCAGCGTCATCCTGAGTGGTTCCGTTAACTGGTCACAAGGGTTAAGAGCCTGAAAGGCTGCGATAGTGTATACGCAGCCTATTCTGTATAGCCGTCGCGTAATAATTGTTCTAAATGACTATCGACCGTTTCCTGATCACCAGGAATATATCGTGGCCATCCTGTTATATCGTTGACGCGTTTCACTATGTATGGATGAAACCCAAACTGCTCGGAAGTGATGTCAATATAATATTGCACTTCTTCGAAGTTCAATTCACACCAATAATGGCCAAAGCCACCACTCTCTGTAAATATACCGCCATCATCTGCACCGTTACCCCCACGAACAACAGCATCTAGACCTTTAGTTTTTGCTAAATAACATACAAGATAGCTTGCAAAAAGGCATGTGCCTTTCGTCTTCTTTGTGCCGCACTCCGTCAAAACTGAAAGTAGCTTTTCATGCGCCACTCGTGCAATGCCTGATACCAATTCCGGGGACATGTCTGCTCCAATGAAATTATTAGATCGACTTAAACAGGTAATATGTAATTAGGCATTACGATAAGTCGTGCCCTATTGGTTGGTACATCGTAAGAAAAGTAACTTTTCTAATCCCAGCCTGCACTCCGGGAATGCTTCTAACCTGAATAAATCACGGGGGCAGTGCTGGATACTTGTCAACTGTATTTGGATTCACAGGCTAACTATTTTTATACAGTTTAAGTGAATAAAACTTACTTAAAGCAGCGAACCACGCCGAAAGTGTAATGAGGAATACCGCCAATTCATCAGAACCATTTTTGATAGCACTGAGTAGAGCGATTAGTCCAAGGAACACCGAAAGAAAGACTAGTATTGCGGGTAAAAGTTTATACATGATAGACGTTCCTTTTAAAGGTTCAGATAGGTAGACCAACGCAGATAACGTCGGAATTGCCTGTTGTAAGATTACGCTCATTTAATTATTTTTATAACCTATGAATCCGCGTATAATTTCATTTGTAGTAATCTTCGTAATATATATCTGATAGACATTGATCTTTTTAATGTCTTGTTGACTCACAACACCATATAAGCAACTCTTAGATTGGTTTAACACAGCGCTTCCACTAACTCCATTTTGATAAAAAGCAGTCAAACCATCAGAACCAACTATTCCTTTATAATAGTAGGTTGAGTCGGGGGAAGCATACGTATTTGAAAGCGTATTATACATTCCCGATAGAACCCAAACAGACTCACCTGGAGCTAGAACATTATCACATACTGGAAGCTTCCAATTAGGTGGGGCTTTGACAATAGTATTTTTTTCTACTTTTAAAAGAGCGAGGTCCCGGTTCTTAGGATCATCAATATTGATAACTGTTGCTGGTTGGCTCCCATTCCTTGTTATTATACTTAGACTATAATCCTTGCTTGCATCAAGCCATAAATGTGAAGCTGTAAGAATATGTTGTTCATCGATCCAAGTACCTGAGCCGGAGATTGTCTTATTTCCAGACTTGATTTGAATTTTTACAGCTGAGTCCGAAAGCTCAAAATCATTGTGGTGCATACTTTGTTTATGAGGATTATCGGTGGAACAAGCAGAAATCAGTAAGGCTGAAAGAGCTAAAACCTTTCTATACATAGTCAGTTTCCTTCGAATAAGGCGAGTTTGGTTTCTAGAATATTTTATCCAGCGAGGAATTCTTCTAACGTGCTATCTTGGTACTGGGGATATATCTGCTTCATCATGCCAAAAGCAGCAACCGCTACGCTTTCTAAGTCGGAATAGAATTTAGGCTCCGTATTAAGATCATCACCATTCTTCAGAACGCCCTCGAAGCAGCTATAATCATTTCCGAACTCTTGAACAATAATCCAGCGCCCATCACGGAAACCTACGAGCATAACCGCTGAATTAGGATAGTCGCCAGCAGGCGTTAGCCAATCAAAGTGATAGTGCTTTATCGTATCATATTTCAGATGTACATTCATTATTCCTCCGTTGGCGATTACATTATTTGAGTTTTTTCATGGACTCTAAAGAAGCGAGGTAGGAATTATAGCGATCACCAAATTTTTCTTTCGCACGCTTAACGCGCATTTTCTCCGCGAGCTCAGTCTTGTTTTCTGCCTGGTAGGTCCTATTATTTTGCGTCTTTACTTCGGCCCCTGGGCCTGCTGCGTACGTTTTGTTTTTCTCGCTAATACACGCTCGGCATTTACTCTTGAGGCCAAACTTGCCCTTGAGCTCTTTTCCAAACTGTTCAAAGGGTTTAACTTGCTGACATGATTTGCATTTTTTAAAGCCCGGGGGGAGGTAGGTGTCAGCCATGAGCTGCTCCAGTAGGTATTGATTATAGGTGATTTTAACTTAAAGACGACGTCACTTTCAAATAAATCGACTACTTAACGCTGATCTTACATAATCCTGATTATGCGCACTTAAGTTGTTAGAACCATTTAGTAATGTCACTTTTTATCCAGATAGAAACGTCACCTTAGAGTAAGCTAAACTGAATGCAATTCTAAGGGGCTCAACGCATGTTGGTGACCATGTCAGATAAAGAGATCCACCGCCTACCGGTGATACAGGCAGTTTGTGAAAAGCGTCTACGCCGTCGTGATGCAGCATCACAGCTTGGCATTTCAGAACGTCAGGCGCAACGACTTATCAATCGTTACCGAGTTTCTGGTGCTGAAGGACTTGTCAGCCGCAAACGCGGCCAGCCCAGCAACCGCCGGTTGACCGAATCTCTCAAACTACGAGTACTCACGCTGATACGTGAAAACTACAGTGACTTTGGGCCCACACTGGCCGCAGAAAAACTCAGAGAGCGCCATAATATCCGGCTTTCAATCGAGACCGTCCGCAACTGGATGACGTCTGACGGACTCTGGGTCCCGCATGCTCGCCGTAAGTCACGGGTTTATCAACCCCGACATCGGCGTGATTGTCTGGGTGAACTTATCCAGATCGACGGCTCCCACCATGACTGGTTTGAAGGCCGTGCGCCAAAATGCTGCCTGCTGGTCTTTATCGATGATGCCACCGGGCGTCTGATGCATTTGCGGTTCAGCGAGTCAGAAACAGCCTTTGACTACATGCTGGCAACCCGGGAATACATCGAGCAGCATGGGAAGCCGGTATCGCTGTACAGTGACAAACACGCAATATTTCGCGTCAGTGGTCCGGAGAAACGCAATACCACCGTTACCCAGTTCGGACGTGTGCTTTATGACCTGGCAATCGAGCTTATTTGTGCCAACAGCTCTGAAGCTAAAGGCCGCGTGGAACGTGCGAATCAGACACTTCAGGATCGGCTGATCAAAGAAATGCGTCTGGAAGGTATAACCGGCATTGAGGCCGCAAATGCCTGGCTTGCCACTTTCATCGCTGACTTTAACAGCCGGTTTTCACGACCGGCTAAGTTCCCCAAAGATTTGCATCGTCCGGTGCAGGAAAGCCCCGATGAATTAAGAGACATCTTTGCCTGGCATGATGTTCGTACCGTGTCGAAATCACTGACCTTCCAGTACGATAAGATCCTTTATCTCATGGACACCACAGAAGAAAATAGCCGTCTTGCCGGTGAAAAAATTAAAGTACTGGATTATCCCGATGGCACCCTCGCCTTCCTCTATGGGCACCGGAGCCTTAAGTGCCAGGCATTTGATAAGCTGGCCTGTGTCGACCAGGGGCAGATTGTTGATAACAAACGTCTCGGGACTGTACTCCGACTGGCTCAGGTAAAACAGGATGAGCGGGAAAGCGAAGGCAAACGGGAACGAAGCAAAAAATCGCCCAGCCGTAAGGCTCAGGTGCGCATCCAGGAACAGCTCCGGGCTATCAATCCCGTTCTGGCAGACCCGAGCTTGTTTGTGGCAAGTTCAAAGCGATAGAATCGACCATCAGTGCTGCAAAGTACCGGAACAGTGAGTCCCCAAAAGGATACTTGAGATGATTAAATTCCCGACTACAAAGCGCGTTGATTTGTATAAAACTGCTGTCAGCTCTGAGCAATTACATCTAGATCTGGTTGCGGCTCAGGAGTTCATGTTCGATGCCTGGGAAAATGATGACCTGGAAGTTGTGCTGAAACTCATCAGAAAAGCTATCAAGAAATCCCCGCTCTGTGCTGACGCATACTCATTCTACTGCGAGATATCTCAAGAACCTCCTGAGTCAAAAATCGGGAAGCTGGAGACTGCTTTGTACGCAGCCAGCATTGCACTTGGCGAGGATTTTCAGGAGTTCGCAGGACGTTTCTGGGGATTTGTCGAAACACGTCCATATATGAGAGCAAAAGCAGCTTTGGCTGAGGCCTTATGGGAGTCTGGTAATTTTTATCCGGCTATGGCTCATAGCCGCGAAATGCTGAAGCTCAACCCGAACGATAACCAGGGGATTCGTCATTTATTAGCGAACTATTACCTTGAGCTTGAAATGGTGGATGATCTGGCCTTGCTACTGGACGATTATCCTGGGGATATGCGTTCGTTTTTTCAGTATACACGCGCCCTACTCGCCTACCGACAGTCATCCCCGGATGCCGATGATATCGCTAAAGCTGCGATTGATTCTAATAGACACATCCCCGGCTTGTTATCGAAGTGCAGATTACAGATCAAGTCTAACAGTGGATATATCACGTTAGGTGGAATGGATGAAGCCATTTATTATGTGAATCATAATATAAAGCCTTGGATTCGCACCTCTGGCGCAATTGATTGGATTGTAAATAATTCATTAAGTAAAATATAAGGATTTAGTTTTAATGTTTAATCTAATTATGGGCGGAGAACCTGACTATTTTGAACATTGGCCCATGTATGAACGGGTTAGTGGGAGTTGTGATTTTCCTATATCACGTATGTTAGAAGGCACCTCTGATGACATCCGGTTGAAGTTAACGCCTTTGAATGATAAAGCATTATCTTATATTGAGAAATTACCTACGCTTTTTATGTCAGAACTTTATTCCCGAGACAATGTTGAATACATTACTTTGCGACTTGGTGTAATTTCAAATCTACGAACAGTTAACAAAAATGTTGAGTTTGATTTCAGAATCACTCACTCACAAGATGATGTCGTAGTGATAAACAAAGAGTTATATCAAACAGCTTTAGAATTAGGTGCATATGGGCTGAAACGGACTCACTGGGGAATAAAAGCACGTGATTTAAATCAAACATTAGCACTTCTAAATATAACGACAAGAAGTACACCACTTCCTCCTACTGAAGCACTTCCTGATGAAGTTGATAACTACCCAATAATAGATAATGTTCAAAGTTTCATGGCGCGTGTTTTAGAACAAGATCATGAAGAAGATGCAGAAATATTTTATCGTGGACATTCTGATGTATCTTACGAGTTGGCTCCATCAGTTTTCAGGAAAAACAAAAAAGGTAACTTCAAGCATTTGCACAGTGAATCAAATTTAGTCCGTGAAGCCCTAACAGCAAGGCCAACTGAGTTTGTTGATGATAAAACAATGCTAGACAAGTTAGTAAGGATGCAACACTACGGACTACCAACTCGTTTGTTGGATATAACATCAAATCCACTAATCGCTCTGTATTTCGCTTGTTGCGACATTAGTAATAATGAAAATACAAATGAGGTTGATGGACATGTTATTATTTTCAAAACAAAAAGGGATCGTATAAAATTCTTTGACTCTGATACAGTAAGTTGCATATCAAATATATCAATGCTAAGTCAAACACTGAAAGATCAGCTGGATTGTAAAATGGACAAGGAGGCTTTCAATAAAACTGAAGCTTGTCAAAAACTCATACATTACATTAAAGATGAAAAACCTTATTTTAAAGATGTAATTATACCATCAGATTTGGAAAGGTTAATTTTCGTTAAAGGAAGAAATAATAATGAAAGGATGTCATCACAGTCAGGTGCATTCTTATTATTTGGGAATAATGCTGTTTATCCCGATTTAGTTTCAAACCCTGATGATGCTATGCAAGAGTTTAAAGTAGAAAAAATAGTGATCAGAAACAAAGCTAGAATACTTAAGGAACTCGCAAGGTTAAACATTACAGATGCGACAGTTTATCAAGGCATGGAAAGGACAATGAAACTAATTGCGGCCAAATTTTCCGCAGGAGATTGATCTTCATGTGGTTTTTTGACACACTAGCCTGTCGCTACTGGCATTGGTCCCTTGTATGCTAAGCATATGAACTCTGGTGTGTGTTGGACAGGAGCAATTAACCAGTCGTATAGTAAAATTTGAATGTAAAAATATAAAACAAGGAGTTGAGAATGAACCCCATTACTTTGAGTGAAATGAGTGATGAAGATGAAGAGGTAAAAATCATTTCTTCATATGAACCTCAAGATGATGAGATTGCGATCGTTTTTGATAGTTCAAAAATTACTGGAGGTAATGCACTGGATTTTTTCCAGTTCACCAAGCAATCACATTCTAATGTTAAAGTGTACGGAGATTCTAATGGTGTTTCGTACCTGCAATTAAACAGTATAACGTTAGCGTTAGGCACTTTCTTTGCCACATCAGTAATGATACCTTTTTTAGTAAATCTTGTTTCAAATTATATTCAGAAAAAAATTGATAACTTTGGAACTAGAGATATAGACGTTAAAGTCTCTATAATTAAAAAAAATAAATCAGGAAAACATGTGAAATACACTGTTTCTGGAAAAGTAGACGATGTTTTAAAAGTAATTAACAAAATCAAATAAAAATCTATATAGATATTATGAATATTCACGAAAAGTTAAAGCGTTGGATGTGTATTACTCAAGAAGATAGTGCTATTCTTGATTATCTTAATGCTGAGTTAAAAAAAGCTCAATCCTTGAGCTTGAATAATGAATCAAACAGATTGTTTTTATACAAAACAATTTTACTAGCCCATTTAAAATATATTCAAGTCATTAATTTACTTACAAGAGGTGATTTTTATGAAGCATGGGTAGAACTTGAAAGGATAGAAATAGATTTAATACATATTAAAGAAAATAATGAGTTTCTGCCTGAGGTTAATTTCTATGGTGTTAACTTCTTAGCGAGAATGGTATGTAATTGGCAGGCGTTATTCCCATATAAAATCTTCGGTAGTTCTCGTGAAATAATAAAAGAAGTGAAATGTTCAGTATGTAATACAACCCGTAGTTTTATTAATGATTGTGGTCATGTTAAAAATAAACTTTATAATGGAGTTCTTTGCTTTGATGAAGTGATCGATTTTGAATTAATTACTTATGACATAGTTAGTAATCCCGTTAACAAATGTAGTGTTTTTTTCTCCAATGATGGTGATCATTATAACTATTCAACTTTAATTAGTGTTGTCAAATACATACAATCCCCACATCAAATTTTCAATATTACGACCTGGAGATTTAAGGCGAAAGAACATGATGGAGTATTATCGCCAGAAAATATTTGTCCATGTGGAGATTCTTTAAAAAAATATGCAGATTGTTGTTTGCCACGTAATGGTATTTATAAAAAACATATAGATATTTGGTTTCCCTTCCCGTTGAATGTAGAACCTATTTAGAACCAGATATTCAATAACTAAAGATCCCGTTGACACAGATATTTCCATATTAAGATGTTTTCGTTATATTTTTATTCCAGTCTTTCATATTTAACTTTTGCTTTATTAATTGGTTGAGTGGGATAACGCAGCAGTCACATTAATATGATTACATAGGCTGAAAGTGCCCTTTCTATCTTGCACAAAGAGGTGACATTTTAAACTTGCTTTGACATAAGTTGTAGTAGCAAAGTTGTAATGTCCGATAATGGCTAAGTTAAGATGTCCGGCGTGTATAATCAAGTAAGGATTACCATGACGGCTCTCGCAGCGGAGTTTTTCACATTGGATGAAGTTAACCGACTCAAAATCATTCAGGATGTCATCGACCGGCGTCTGACAACACAAATGGCAGCTCAGCGGCTTGGTATCTCCGACCGTCAGTGCCGTCGTCTGCTTGCGCGTTATCGTGAAGATGGTCCGATTGGCATGACCAGCCGCCGTCGTGGTAAATCCAGTAACAACCAGTTGCCTCAGGGACTGGCCGCATACGCGCTGAACATTATTCGCGAACGCTATAACGATTTCGGTCCGACGCTGGCCTGTGAAAAACTGTCTGAGGTGCACGGTGTTCATCTTTCCAAAGAAACCGTCCGTAAGCTGATGACTCAGGCCAGTCTGTGGGTCCCACGTAAGCAACGTGCGCCAAAAATTCAGCAACCTCGTTACCGCCGTGCCTGTGCCGGTGAACTCATACAAATCGACGGCTGCGACCACCACTGGTTTGAAAATCGGGGACCTAAGTGTACGGCACTGGTTTACGTTGATGACGCAACCAGTCGTTTAATGCAGCTTCTTTTCGTGAAATCTGAGTCTACTTTCACCTATTTTGAAGCGACCCGGGGCTATATTGAAAAACATGGCAAACCGCTTGCGCTGTACAGCGACAAAGCCAGCGTATTCAGGATCAACAATAAAAATGCAACCGGCGGCGACGGCGATACCCAGTTTGGCCGTGCGATGCATGAACTGAACATTCAGACCATTTGTGCAGAAACCAGTGCTGCCAAAGGCCGCGTTGAACGGGCGCACCTGACGCTTCAGGACCGACTGGTCAAGGAGCTCAGGCTCCAGGGCATCAGTTCCATGGAAGCTGCGAACGCATTTGCCGAAGAGTTCATGAACGATTACAACCGTCGTTTCGCAAAAGCGCCTCGCCAGGCGTTTGATGTTCATCGGGAACTGGATGTCGATGACGATCTTGATATGGTATTTAACTGGCATGAAGCTCGTAAAGTGTCGAAATCACTCACAGTGCAATACGACAAAGTCCTTTATCTGATTGAAGACAGCGAATTCAGTCGTCGGGCGATTGGTAAATACATCGATGTCTGGCATTACCCGGATGGACATAAAGAGCTCCGGCTTAATGGCGTATCACTTCCCTACTCCACCTATGACAAGCTTTCTGAAATCGATCAGGGGGCCATTGTGGATAACAAACGTCTGGGGCGGGCCCTGGAAATGGCGCAGCTGGTCCAGGCCGAGCGGGATAATAACCGGTCGCAATCCGTACCATCCGGAGACGGCCCTTCTCGCAGGCGTAAAGCTCCCACGACGAAGAAATCCCAGCGTTCCCTGGATCAGGACGATATGTTCAATGCCCTGGTGAAACTTCAGTCACGCTCTGAAGAGATATTTGGGAAGAAACCGATTTAAAGCCCGGTAATCCATCCGGGCATGCCTGGCTGTCAGATTTTGGCCTGATTGACCCGTGCCGCGAGCTCCTGATGACTCTCTTTCCTTTCGCTGTAGCGGTCGGACAGGTAGGCTGTGTGCCCTTTCAGGAGTAACGTCATTTTGAACAACTCTTCGGTAACGTCGACAATCCTGTCATACCAGGGTGAGGGTTTCATGCGCCCTTCATCATCAAATTCCTGCCATGCCTTTGGCACTGACGACTGATTGGGGATGGTGAACATCCGCATCCAGCGGCCAAGTATCCGCATCTGATTGACCGTGTTAAACGACTGTGAACCACCACAAACCTGCATGACGGCCAGCGTTTTACCCTGGGAAGGACGAACAGCACCTTCACTCAGGGGTATCCAGTCAATCTGGGCCTTCATCACCGAGCTCATGGCGCCATGTCTTTCCGGAGAACTCCAGACCATTCCGTCACACCACCTGACCAGCTCGCGGAGTTCAAGCACTTTGGGGTGACTTTCGGGCGCATCATCGGGTAACGGCAGACCGGATGGGTTAAATATTTTCACCTCAGCCCCCATCTTTGCCAGCAACCGCCCGGCCTCTTCCGCTGCAAAACGACTGTAGGACCGCTCTCGTACTGAACCGTACAGGATGAGAATTCGCGGCATGGTTTCGTTGTTGCCCGTAAGTTTGCTGGCAAGCGCATCATCAAAATAAGCCGGTTCGATTGCTGGTAAGTCGGTCATAAAAAATCTCCATTTCATAAGCTATGCTTTAAAAGTTATCACATATGAAATACCATATGTATTGTTATTTTTTTACGAGGTTAAGCATGCTACAGCCTGTTCAGCTTTTTAAACTGCTCGCCGACGAGACCCGTTCAACTATCGTGATGCTTCTCAGGGAGTCCGGTGAAATGTGCGTCTGTGACATCTGTGCGGCAACCGCAGAGTCTCAGCCAAAAATTTCTCGCCATATGGCCCTTTTACGTGAAGCCGAGCTGGTCATCGACCGTCGCGAAGGAAAATGGGTGCATTACCGACTGTCGCCACACATGCCAGCATGGGCTGCGGGTATTATTGATACAGCCTGGAACTGTGAACGAGAAAACATACGCAACAAGCTCAGTAGCGTGGCATCTGTCTCCTGCTGATGGCGATATATATATCCGAATAAACAAATGTGAATGGAGTTTCTGATGTTACTGGCTGGTGCTATCTTTTTATTCACGCTCGTCCTGGTTATCTGGCAACCCAGAGGGCTGGGGATTGGCTGGAGTGCCTCACTGGGCGCAATTCTGGCATTGCTGACTGGCGTCGTTCATCTGGGGGATATTCCGGTGGTCTGGCAGATAGTGTGGAATGCGACCGCCACCTTTATCGCCGTGATCATCATCAGTCTTCTGCTCGACGAATCCGGCTTCTTTGAATGGGCCGCGCTGCACGTTGCCCGTTGGGGGAATGGCCGGGGGCGGCTGCTCTTCACCTGGATCGTCCTGCTTGGTGCGATGGTTGCGGCACTGTTTGCCAACGACGGTGCGGCACTGATCCTGACACCTATCGTTATCGCGATGCTGCTGGCGCTGGGATTCAGCCGGGGAGCAACCTTAGCGTTTATCATGGCCGCAGGGTTTATCGCTGACACGGCAAGCCTGCCACTGATTGTCTCAAACCTGGTGAATATCGTCTCGGCGGATTTCTTTAAGCTTGGTTTCTCAGAATATGCCGCCGTGATGGTCCCGGTTAACCTGGCCGCGATTGCGGCTACGCTGGTGATGCTGCATCTGTTTTTCCGTAAGGACATTCCCGCCGTTTACGACGTTTCTCTGTTGAAAGAACCGAAAGACGCTATACGTGATGTGAATACCTTTAAAACCGGCTGGCTGGTTCTGGTGTTGCTTCTGGTGGGATTCTTCGGACTGGAGCCGCTGGGCGTACCGGTCAGTTTGGTCGCAGCCGCTGGTGCATTGCTTCTGTTTGCTGTTGCGAAAAAAGGGCATGCCATTAACACCGGTAAGGTGCTGCGTGGTGCGCCCTGGCAAATCGTTATCTTCTCGCTGGGGATGTACCTGGTGGTCTACGGCTTACGAAATGCCGGTCTGACCCACTATCTCTCTTCCTTGCTGAATCAGCTGGCAGAGCAGGGATTGTGGGCGGCAACGCTGGGTACGGGCTTCCTGACGGCCTTCCTGTCATCAGTGATGAACAATATGCCGACCGTGCTGGTCGGGGCGCTGTCGATTGATGGCAGCACAGCGACCGGTGTTATCAAAGAAGCGATGATTTACGCCAACGTCATCGGCAGCGACCTGGGGCCAAAAATTACCCCTATCGGCAGTCTGGCAACGTTACTGTGGCTGCACGTTCTGTCGCAGAAAAATATCAAAATTACCTGGGGATATTACTTCCGGGTGGGCATTGTCATGACAATCCCCGTGCTGTTTGTCACGCTTGCAGCACTGGCGCTTCGTCTGTCTTTCACTTTGTAATGAGATACTGATATGAGCAACATTACCATTTATCACAACCCGGCCTGCGGCACGTCACGCAATACCCTTGAAATGATCCGCAACAGCGGTACAGAGCCGACCGTTATTCATTATCTTGAAACCCCACCATCACGAGCTGAGCTGGTAAAACTCATTGCGGATATGGGGATCACGGTACGAGCGCTGCTGCGTAAGAATGTCGAACCTTTTGAAGCGTTAGGGCTGGCGGAAGACCGCTTTACTGACGAGCAGTTAATCGATTTTATGTTGCAGCACCCTGTTCTGATCAATCGCCCTATCGTGGTAACGCCGCTGGGTACCCGGCTATGCCGCCCTTCTGAAGTCGTGCTGGATATTCTTCCCGATGCGCAGAAAAGCGCGTTCACGAAAGAGGACGGTGAGAAGGTAGTTGATGAAAAAGGTAACCGGCTGAACTAAACGTGTTCTTGTGACGAAGGGCGAGAGAACTCGCCCTTTTTTATTTAAGATAATCAGTGCTAACGGAGGATAAGAAGCGGTTGTTGCGTCTTTTGCAGCATTTCGGAGGTATGACTACCGATAAAGAACTGCCGCAACCTGGAATGACCGTAGGCCCCCATCACTATCAGATCGACAGCATTTTCCTCGGCGTAACGAATAAGCGCGTCCCCGACTGATTGCCCGGTAAGATGTGTTGTGCTGTTTTCTATATCCGCGTCACGTAAAATTTGCTGTGCGGTCAGCAGCTCTTCCTTCTTACCGTTTACCATGACAAGGTGGCACTCCAGCCCCCTGAGTAAGGGACTCATCGTCAGACGTTCCAGGTTACTCCTGCTTTCTTCACTGCCATCATAAGCCAGCATGACTCTGGAAGGCACTGAGTAGTTCTCCGGAACAACCAGTAGGGGTTTCTTTTGCAGACGAATAACGCTTTCCAGATGAGAGCCTACCGGATGCTGGCTACCCCGACGCCCCAGCACCATGAGACGAAGGTCGCTCAGCTCTGCCAGAACTTCATCCGGTGTACCGTGTTTTTGCATCAAAAGCACATCCGGGCTTCCCTGTTTTTGAAGCAGTTCAGCACAACTTTCCAGTATTGCTTTCCCCTGGGCCATCAGCAGGCGATTACGTTGCCCTTCAATTTCTACCAGCTCATCGGTCAGCAATTGCTGACTGTCTATGCCGAGAGTGCCGGTCAGGTCTGACACTACCGGGGTGCTGTCTTTTTCGATAACGTGCAACAGTGCTAGCTGTGATTGCAAAGTGCGGGCTGCCCACGCCGCATATTCACACACTGACCGCGTTGAAAGTGAACCGTCCACACAGGCTGTAACAGTATTATTCATAGTTTTCCCTCCAGTCTGTTAATGACCGCCCATCAGTTTTTCGACTTCTTCAGGTTTATCGTGAACACCAAACCGGTCAACGATGGTGCGGGTGGCTTCATTCATCCCACGTATTTCAACCCCGGCGCCCTCTCTACGGAACTTAATGACCACCTTATCCAGGGCGCTGACGGACGTGATGTCCCAGAAATGGGCATGTGAAACGTCTATCACCACATTCTCAATCGCTTCACGGAAATCAAAGTGGCTCGTAAAGCGGTCTGCTGATGCAAAGAATACCTGGCCGGTGACGGTATACGTCCGGCTCGTCCCCTCCAGAACTGAGGTTACACGCATGAACCGGGATACTTTAGTGGCAAAATTGAGCGAAGCAATCAGTACACCGGTCAGCACACCGAAGGCCAGATTATGTGTTGCCACCACAACCGCGACGGTGGCAAGCATGACCACGCTGGTTGAAAGGGGGTGTGTCCGCAGGTTGGCAATGGAGCGCCAGGAGAATGTCCCGATGGAAACCATAATCATCACCGCGACCAGCGCTGCCATCGGAATTTGGGAGACCCAGTTGCGCAGGAACACAATCAGGCAAAGCAGCACCACGCCCGCCGTGAGGGTTGAAAGTCGTCCGCGTCCACCGGATTTTACGTTGATAACAGATTGCCCAATCATCGCGCAGCCTGCCATTCCTCCGATAAAGGATGTGCAGATGTTCGCGATGCCCTGAGCTTTGCACTCCCTGTTTTTGTCGCTTGGCGTGTCGGTCATGTCATCCACGATAGTGGCGGTCATCATCGACTCAAGCAGGCCAACCACCGCAAGCCCCGCAGAATATGGCAGGATGATGAGCAGCGTCTGAAGATTTAAAGGCACGTCCGGGAGCAGGAAGACCGGCAGACTGTCGGGAAGTTTCCCCATATCCCCGACGGTTCGCACATCCAGATGCAGCCACATGGCAATCCCAGTCAGCACCACGATGCACACAAGCGGTGAAGGAATGGTTTTGTTGATATAAGGGAAGAGATAGATGATCCCCAGCCCTGCCGCAGTCATGGCATAAACATGCCATGTCACATTGGTCAGCTCAGGCAACTGGGCCATAAAAATCAGTATTGCCAGTGCATTAACAAACCCCGTGACCACTGAGCGTGAAACAAAACGCATCAGCCCGCCAAGCTTCAGATATCCGGCTATCAGCTGGAATACCCCGGTCAGTATGGAGGCAGCCAGTAAATACTGTAAGCCATGATCTTTCACCAGCGTCACCATCAGGAGAGCCATTGCACCGGTGGAGGACGAAATCATCGCCGGACGTCCGCCAAAGAAGGCCATAACGAGAGGAATACAGAACGCCGAGTAGAGGCCCACCTGGGGATCAACACCGGCGATAATGGAAAAGGCGATCGCTTCTGGAATGAGTGCGAGCGCGACAACAATACCGGCCAGAACGTCACCACGGACGTTACCCAGCCAGTCCTTACGCGTCGAGGACAGCAACATAGTAATTTCTCAGTTTTTAGATACAGTCAGCCCTGGAGGGCTACATTTTTACGTACGGTAAAGCACATCCGCAGACGGGATGTTATTGAGTGCGTGCTGAGGCTTGCTCAGTACGACAGAGGAAGGAAAAACTCAGGGTGGCGTAATACGCATAGCGGTTGTCAGATTCTCCATAGCGGATGTGTATATATTGTCGGCTCTGTTGTCAGGAAGAACTTACAGAACACGTCGCGTTTGAACATGAAACACTTCAAAGCAGCCCAATACTACAAATAAAGCGAATACGGGGTCAACCCAACAAGGTACTCAAACGAAGAGGTTAAGATGCGATTTTTATCCAGGAATTCAATATTATCAAAGGACATTTGAACTTTGCCCCACCCCGGACATCTCTACTTAGCTTTGACATAAGTTATTGATTCATATGTGGTTATTTTTTAACATTTACGTTTCACGTACTGATAGATTGCCTTTGAAGCCAACGCTGACCGTCATTCATCTTGATCAGGAATTTGGGCATCTTCTAAAAACACCTTTGTACGGTAATCATCTTTCCAGCCTAACCAAACTGAATCTTCACCACCGGAAGAAACAACTTTACGGTTTCCTGTGAGATTATCAGCCTGTTCTAAGCATATTGACTGCATATCAATGAGCAAATCAGCTTCTGCGACTTCCGTGCCGCCGATCGTTTCATAGCCGGAAATCAGAACAATTGCCTCAGGGTCTCTTTCGTTCAGCATGGCGATCAACTCTTTCACTTTCATTTTAAGATACCAGTAGTTTATTTGTGTGCATTGCTGATGGATTTTATAGTGCTGCCGACCTTTTTCAAGGTGCTTCCGTTGCTTCCAACGATCATGCTAACGACCTTGTTGTCTGACCTGGTATTGCCGTGGTCATCCTTTTAGAGAAATGCTCCAAAGATCAACATGGCGGCATAGGTTTTCCAGCTTGACCAATCAATCGTGGAACCAAGCAACAGATAGAATGCCAGGGCTACCAGCCCCAGCTTTACTACTAGCGCGATTATTATGGTGAAGATAGACTCATCGCGTTCGCCTTTAAGTATTTTATACCGCGTAATTAAACTGTCGTTTTTCATGTAGCATCCGTTATAGTTATTAAAGTCCTGCATTAGAAGTTGTTATTTGCCGAAGTTACCTTGTATGAGTTAACTGTGGATCCAAAAATACAAAATATAAGCTGTGCCAATTGAAAGGATTAGAAAAGCACAGTTACTAATAAAATCTACTAATGCTTGTAGCTTCTTTATTCTCACAATTGCTGGACCGTGTTCAGTAGAGGTACTACTCAGCCCTTTTGTTCTGGCACTCTCTGCTTTTCTGAAAAAATTGTAATGCAATCCTGACCGCAAGCAAAACCATGCCAAACCAGTCGTTATTACGATATTTATGTAGAAAGCATATTGAATCATTTGTTCAGTTTCGAAGCTTTCCATTGAAAACCCTTTGTTGAAATGTTGAATAAAATTATTTTTAGTAAATGTAAGCAATAAATAGAACGAATATTAATAGTGAAAGATGCAATGCCAACATCTGCTTATGATGCCTTATGAGGATTTCTTCCTTCGCATTCATTAAATCGTACATCTCATCAATATTTTTATTGCTGGTATATTCGAGACGTTCATCACGAAGTAATTTGAACTTTACCAATACGACAAGTGATTTAATAATAAAGCTCGTAAGCATAACAGTTATAGACAAAAATAAAAAATAGGCCAAATTCATATATCACTCCATGGAGATTAATAGAAAAATTTATAATAAGTAATCTCATAGAGCATTACTTGAATCTTCTTCCCATACTAAGGACTCACCGAGAAACTTAGTTAAAGATGATTTGGCATACTGTGGTTCGGAAAAAAAACGTGGGAACCAGCCGTCAAAGCTTTGGGTACCATTGTGACGATTTTCAGGCGAGACTGATAAGCGGTACCCGTCTTCGTAAGGTGAAATGCTAAATGTGTATCCATCATCTGTCTTTGAGATCAGCGTTTTGCATGTCATATGACTGTTTGCTCACAAAGTTACTTTTCTAAGATATCGAAAAGTGTGGATTAGATCATCATTCAGATAGTCTTTTCATCACAAACTTTCCTGCCCACATTATCACAATTATAAAGGTAATAAAACCGATCTGCTCCCAACGTAAATTGGTTTGCTGTTCGGAATCATCCAAATGAATTGCATAAATGTAACATCCGAAGGTAAGCGTGAGTGGAACAACAAGCATCCCTACCTTTTTAGTAATATTTCCAATAAACCACCAATAAAGAACCCAGGAAATAATAGAAGAATAAAAAATTGCTTCTGAAACTATCATATGTAACCTCTTGAATTAGTCGATGCTGTGGGTAAATAAACCCGGACCGTCAAATGATGCAATTGCAAAATATTTAGTAACCATGAATCCTTCGGTTATCTATTTCAGCCATGTATGCAGTAGGCTTTTTTAAGAGATAGATTGGTGAAACGACATTCGTTTTGACTTTATAAGCCAGAATGAAAACACCTGCGGAGCTTGCCATAAGTACCGCAAGAAGAATAGATACCGTTAACTCCTTTGGTGTTTGTATCACCGAAAGAAGAAACAATGCGCTTATGGCTGCAAAAATCCAGCAATATAATGATGCATCCATAAAACCAGCTACAACACTCGATCCAAAAAAAAACCAAAATAAACTTATTAAGATTACTGAGTTTTCATTCATGTCTGTTCCTTGTTATTACTAATTATATTATGCTTTATAGTTGACCGTCAGACTACCCACGGGTTTTGACGAACAAAGTCACGCACTCCATTTATACATGCTTTTGAGATGACTTCAAAATAAGGATGGTTTGATGGAATCATATTCCCGGTATTATCAAGAAGCATAATAGTCCCTAAAGACCGAACCAGTTGATATTCATTGAGCTTACGCTTTAGCAAAGTTTGCAATCTATAAATTGTCTCACCGGAACTGTTACCTTCGATACCTACAACAGAGACCGTACAGTTCACTTCCTGATTATCAGATTGATAATCGAACCAGTAATTTTCGTTGCAATTTCCTTTTTGCGCATGCTCAATTTTGCCAGGCCATTTTACCCATAAAGAAGAGTTGTTTTTAGATCGTAAGATCTGCTTCAGCGTTTCCAATGGATTTTTTTCATCAACCTCAGACCAGGCCGAAATAAATTCTTTCTGCATTGCCTTAGGGTCTATAACGGCAATGAAATCAAATTCCTCTTTATTGATAGAGTTGGCTCGATCTTTGAGATAAAACAGACCGAGTTTATATCCCTTTTCACTTTTCCAGTTTGCTCCCACAGGCTGATAGTCTGTATTTATAAACGGTTTGAAAGTGTGAGTGTCGGGAGAAAAAATTACTGAGGGTGCCAGCACCCGGCCTCGGTATCGTATTGGATTTACAAATATTTTTTCCCCGTCACATAACATTTCAATAATTGCTTTTGTCACAACTACTGAAATAGAAGGTCTACATGTATTTTGATTTATTTCCCCGAGGTGCGCCAAACTTCCATCCTCACTCTTCAACACCTTTGTAAGGCAAGTCGGGCAATACTGTTGATCTCTATAATAAACAGGCATGGTTAGACGACCGGAATCGTTTAGTACCAACTGAAGTAACGGATGAGGCTCTTTCATCATGGTTATTTCTTCCCTTTCACCTTTCTGGGCTTTTCGTTTGCCTGTCTCCACTGCCATGGTGGGACAGGGTTGGTGTCTGCCCATAACCCTTTTGCCTCCTTTTGTGCTGCGGATTCATATTTGATATAGCCAGGGACAATGGCGTTATCTTCGAACCGATAAACCCACGCATATCCACTGTCCACCATAGAGGCATTGATATCATATCCATCTAACCAGATGGTACCTAACATACGGCCATAGATATCCGTACCATGGTCTATCACGGTAACGATTTTAGTTGCTATAGCTGTGGTTAAGGCCTGTTTTGCTTTTTGGCCAAAAGCCTGTTTAGATTCAGGAGCGTCTATACCATACATCCGTATTTTGATGGTTGTGTTTTGAGCATCCAACGCAGTTATGGTGTCACCGTCAACAATCTTAACCACCTTTGCCTCAAAAGTTGTTGAGTTCCCCCAGGACGCCACTGGGAATACAACAATCATGATGGGCAAAAGTAACTTTGTTAAAAAAAACATCATTTCACCTTGATTTGTTGAGTACAGACATGTATCCACAAGCCTATTTACAGGCAGTATTTTAACAAGTCATTATTTCATGGGCGGGCTTAAAACCAATCTTTTTGCAACTTAAAGGCAGAATAATCACAATAAATTTAGAACCTGAACCAAAAAATAATCCAAATTAAGCGTGTTAATCTATCTCAAAGATATTATTCCTGAGAGAGTTTGGATGAAACGTTACACTCATGATCTTGAGACAGACCTGAATGATGTGGATAAAACACCATCTCTGATCCACAAAACTTTGTTAACAGCTTCGACCATTTATGACCTGAAATATCTGGCTCAGGTATTAAATGATGAAAATGGCAGTAATTGGTCCCGTGCATCCCTTAAACGTCAGGTTACATGCATACCTGAGCATTGTGAGCTGAGTATCGCAGATGGACGCTATCTACAGACTTTAATACCTTCACGACCTGCTGATTATGAGGACAGGCACTTTAGCTTTATCGATCTGTTTGCAGGGATAGGTGGACTGCGAAGCGGATTTGATGCCATCGGTGGTAAATGTCTTTTCACGAGCGAATGGAATACTTATTCCAGCCGTACTTACCGGGCGAACTGGTATTGCGATGAGAACGAGCACCGCTTCAATTCAGACATCCGTGACATCACTCTTAGCAACCGGCCCGAGGTTACTGATGACGAGGCATACAAATTTATCGATGCCTCTATCCCGGATCATGATGTTCTTCTTGCGGGATTTCCATGCCAGCCATTCAGCATCGCCGGTGTCAGTAAAAAGAACTCTATGGGTCGCAAACACGGTTTCGAGTGCGACACTCAGGGTACGCTCTTCTTTGATGTGGCCAGGATCATCCGGGCAAAACAACCTGCAATTTTTGTTCTGGAAAACGTAAAAAATCTGAAGAGTCACGATAAGGGTAATACCTTTAACATCATCATGAAAACGCTCGATGAGCTTGGCTACGACGTCGCAAACAGCGAAAGCACGGGCGCGGATGATCCTAAAGTCATCGATGGCCGTCATTTCCGACCCCAGCACCGTGAACGTATCGTCCTTATTGGTTTTCGCCGCGACCTACGTCTGAAAGACGGTTTTACTCTGAGAGACATTAAAGACTTTTATCCGGACAAGCGCCCTTCTCTCTCAGATTTACTGGATCCGAGCGTAGATAGTAAATACATCCTCTCCCCTAAACTCTGGGAGTACTTATACAACTATGCAAAGAAACATGCGGCAAAAGGCAATGGTTTTGGTTTTGGACTAGTAGATCCTTCCAATGTTAATAGTGTCACCAGAACCCTCTCAAGCCGCTATATGAAAGACGGATCTGAAATTCTTATTGATCGGGGCTGGTCTCATGAACTGGGAGAAACTGATTTCCATAACACATACAACATGGACCGTCGGCCACGCATGCTAACGCCACGTGAATGCAGCAGGCTAATGGGCTTCGATAAACCCGGGGAAAGTGTTTTCCGTATCCCTGTGTCCAATACACAGGCTTACAGACAGTTTGGGAACTCCGTGGTCGTTGATGTCTTTGCGGCCGTCGCCAAACTGCTGAAGTCACGAATTGAATTTGCAGCCTCCCAGCGCTTGCGGCAGTTTTACGACGAAGTCAGCTGACCTGAGCTCCTTCATCAATTTAAATGCTTAAGATTGTTGTAATAATGTCAGAGGTCAACCATGACGTATTTCGAATCAGCTGAAGGTGAGACGGTATCTAAAGAACGAGCATTACAAGAACTGTCCAGGCATTGCGTTCCCGAAACAGATTTCGAAGAATTCTTTAGCGACATGGGCGTAAAGGAACAGTATGACGCTCAGGAAGTGTTGCTCTGGTTGGGATATTAAACTTCCTGTTTAGGAGACTACTATGAGCCAAAAATTCGCAGTGATGATTGCTTACGACGACGATCCAAACGTCAAAAGGTATTCACCTGACTTTCAAACGCAGGATGAGTTTGCTAAAGGGTGGCAGTCGGCTCTTAAAAAGGCACACCACACCTCAGGTCAAAAATCAGTCATCACCTGCGGATGTCGTGGAAAAGGAGAAAAGCGACTTTATGTTCGTGCTTTACCGAACGGTGATGCCTTTATTCTCGTCAAAGCCGCTAACACGGGCATTGAGCATGATCCTTCCTGTGTATTCTTCTCCCTTGATGCCCGGCATACCGGCCTGAAAGGATATGCGAGTGGTGTGGTCCGGATTACAACCGAAGGTGATATGGCTGTAAGGCTCGGTATCGGTATGACAGAGAAAGATCCTCCTGAAAAATCAGAAGTGCCTCCCCTGCCCCATGTTCAGCGACCAGAAGGAGGTCAGGCCTCAATGACCCTCCTGGGCTTGCTTAGTCTTTTGTGGACAGAGTCTGGTCTGAATGTCTGGTACCCGAAAATGGCAGGGAAACGTAACGATTCACTGGTACGGTATCGTCTGCTTGAAACCGCTAAACAAATTCGTACCGGCAGAGCCTGCATAGGTGACCATTTATTCATTGGTGTACCTGACCCGAAACAACCTGTCGCTCAGTCGCAAATTCAGCGTCTTTCATCACAGGCGATGAGTGATAAACGTCTCATGCTCCTGTCAGTTTTACCTCGCTACGATGCTGAAAAGCATGAGAAGCCACTTAAATTTTTACCCCTGCGGAATTTTGGGGGGCTACCGCTGATTTTTTTCAATTCAGAAGTCCATTGGGATAGCGTAAAGAAACGATTTTCATCGGAGTACGCAGCATGGAAATCCGGGGCGAAAATAGTTGTCTTTGCGTTGACGTCACCAGCTGCGGTAACCGGCAGAGGCCCTTCTGTAAGAGCTCATCAAATTGTGCTGATGCACGTTAGCGAGAACTGGATACCTCTGGACTCCTCCTATGAGGCGGTTGTTGCAGAAAAGCTGGATGCAGAGCACCGGCAGTACGTTAAGCCCATGCGTTATGATGCGAGTATTAGTGAGGTGTTCCCTGACTTCTACCTGCTCGACACAAAAAGCGATAAGCCGTTCCCGATGGAAGTATTTGGTATGGCCACTCCTGCTTATCTGGCCCGAAAGCAACTCAAAAAAGATTATTACAACCGTGAATATGGGCCTTATGGATGGTGGCACTGGGATGCGACCACAGCATCTGAAACTATGGTGCTGCCTCATTTTCCAGAATCACGCAAACCTCTTTCAACTGACACACCTGCTTAAAATGGAGAAAAAATGTCCTACATGCTTTCGCTAAGCGAACAGACAAAACTGAACGCTTTCCTGTCAGGGATCCTAGATGATTACAAGACTGGGGTTATCACTCAGATACAAGCTGTTGGTAGAATCGGTAACGTGTTTTCTGCTCTGGAAAGTGGAGACTCAAAAAAGGTAGTGCATTTGTTGACTGAAGGACGAAAACTCCTGCGGACGGGCTGAATGTCCGCAGAAGTTCTTATGTGCCAGGGGATGCAGAGAAGTGTATCAACCTGGCTTCATTTATCATGATGTTTTTCTGCTACGCGGCTGTTTTGACTTTCCAGTACCTCCCCCTGCCATTGCACCAGTTAATGTATCAATGGTGCCTTTCAGGGATTCTGAGATTGTTTTCTCCGCCTCCAGGGTAGCTTCCAGCTTCATTACTTTGGCCTGGAGCGTTTTGAGTTCATTGCTTTGTTCAGCCACTTCCGCTTCATAGCCCTGGCTGACCAAAGTTACTTTATTCAGGTCGGCGCTCAGCGACTCGTTTAGTTTATGGAGTTCAGTAAGCTCGGCATTCACCGCCACCAGGTCACCCTCTTTCCCGGACAGTGCACTTTTCAGCTCAGTACAAAGGTTCTGTGCAGCAATCAATTCCTGTTCAAACCTGTCCCTCTCTGCCTTTGTATCTGACACAGTCTGACTTAACTGGTCGCATTGTCTGGAAAGACCGGCGTTATCAGAACGCTGCGTGTTGATCTCTTCGTTCAGCTTTTTTTGATATTCAAGGTGACCAGCGATCTCTGTTTTACGTTCAGCCAGTTGCTGGGAGAGTGAGTCATTTGACTGCTGTGCGAGGCTCAATTCATGCCGTGTGCTATCTAACTGGTGATGGCAGGTTTCGAGTTCTGCTTCGGCAACATTCAGCCTTGTTTCTAACTCCTTGACGGTACTGTCCCGGATCTCTAATCGACCCTGTAGTGCCTGATTCTCAAGTTTCAGCTCATCCATATCGGTAGCGCTTTGCTCAAGCCGCTGTAACAGCTGCGTTACCTCCTCCTCCAGCTGCATGCTACGTGCTTCAGCTTTTTTAACACTATCATTCTGTATTGCGGTATAGCTTCTACGGTAGTGCCAGGTGATGTACGAGATAATATCGCCGAGTGCAACCTTTACCTCATCGGGTATATCCAGGTAACGGGCCTCTTCAGGAACCTCTTTAACATACTTCTGGTACTCCGCGAACATCTCCTGTGACCTTGCAAACGAGCCGCCAACAGCGTTTCTGAGCCAGTGAACTTTGAAGCTCAGATCGATATTTTCCGGGTTAATTTCTTTCTCTTTGCACAGACGTTCGATTGCATTGAAGTAATCGATCATCGCGATAGATGAGTACCTTGAACGACCCATTTCCTTTGATTTTTCAGTGGATTCGCTGCGGATGTCATTCTGCACCTCTGGCGGGGTAGCATCGTTCAGGCTTTTTTCTTTATCATTTTCAATCATCATTTTTTTCCTGCGGCCGGAAGCTGGTTTGCAAAATATATGCTGATAAGATCGTTCAGAGCATTCAGAAGCGAGATACTGTCGATGCAAATATGAACGTTTCCATTCTCAAACAGGCGACACCGCCAGCCATTCTCATCACTGAACTCGCCTGTGAATTCTGTATTTCTCATGGCCGTCAGCCTGTCGACCATACTCAGCCCACCGCCGGTTGCAGGTGTTGGAGTATCAGAACAGATGCATACAATATTCTCAAAGTCGCGTAAACAAAAGTGATTGTCCTGCGAGAAACCGTTGTACCTCAGCACGTTCACACCAGGAAAAATCCCCCGAAGAACAAGCTTTTTTGGCATTGTATATTGCCTGGCATTGCTTTTGAAACTTCGGTCAAGCTTGTTGAGAACATCAACGAAACCTTCTGCAAGGGTGTCTCGTCTGTTAGCCAGTGCATGCTGTAATGTTCCCTTAACAATCTCCAGGGAAGCGACGGGCGGATCCGTACGAAGGGATTCGTTAAAGGCTTCTTTTTGCTTATGGTTCCAGTACCGGTCCATACCTGTTTCTTCAAAGAGCCTTTTCCACGTTTTACGGTCAATTTCCTTACGCCCCTCCTCGATGGTGCGATCCAGTGACGACGGAAGACCAAATGCGTTGGGCTGCATAATTCTGCTGGTGAAGAGAGAGAGACCGCACAGTTCCGACGCTTCCGAGATTAACCGCATCCCTTCTTCGAATTTCTGCATGGCCATATCCCGGGCGCTGATGAGCTGCCCTGTCCGGCTCGCCGGTACTGGCTCAGAACCCTGGTTTTGAGTCATTTTACACTCCATTTTGGTATGTCAGAACATTTTGATTTGAGCAAAGGTAGGTGTACACAGACATTAAAGTTGTCTCCTTTAACATGAAAAAGACTTTAAAGTTGTCTACTTCTTCAGATAGACCTACTTAACAGGATACTAAGTAGGTCATCTCCTTTCTCGCGTAGCATCTCTCGACGTTCACAGCAGAGGACACGTTTCAAAATGTCATCCAAAATTTTTTTCCATTATCTGACGTTGGGTGATTTTGATGGTCAGCGAGTAGAGGCTTTAACAATGTGGGTTGCCCTGAGCAAAGTAAGGGAAGTAGATGTACCAGAAATGTACGCGTTGCCTTGCATGAAGGGGGGCATCTTAAAGCTCATTGATTAAACAAACTCACTATGCCGCTACAAACAGCCCAAAACCGTCACTTGATAACGTGTTATTTAGATAAATTAATGCTCAGGGCTTTTAGCCAAACTGTCACTTGATGTAAGAATCCAGAACCTTCAGCACAACGTCCAGGTCTTCTTCTCGTTTCTGTTCTTCACTTTCATGAACAATATGTTCAGTCAAATGTCCTTTAATCACTTCACGCAATAAACCATTCACGGCACCACGTATGGCGGCTATTTGTTGCAGTACAGCGGCACATTCGTGAGGTTCATCAAGCATTTTTTTCAGCGCAGCAACCTGCCCCTGGATCTTGCTTGTACGTGCTTTCAGTTTTTGTTTATCGCGGATGGTATGTGACATGTGGGCTCTCACTCTCCTGGATATTTTATGTAACTATACCAGCGTTATTCTACTGGGGGGTAGTATATTTTACTGGGGGGGAGTAGAATCCGGCCTACACTTAATAACCAAGAATGATTCTCATGAACGAATTTACGACACTTCTTCAGCAAGGCAACGCATGGTTTTTCATCCCCAGCGCCATTCTGCTTGGCGCGCTTCATGGACTGGAGCCCGGGCACTCCAAAACAATGATGGCAGCATTCATCATTGCTATAAAAGGCACCGTACGTCAGGCCGTGATGCTGGGTGTCGCGGCAACATTGTCGCACACTGCAGTCGTATGGCTGATTGCTTTTGGAGGGATGTATATCAGTAATAAATTTACCGCAGAATCAGCCGAACCCTGGCTACAGATGGTCTCTTCAGTGATCATCCTTGGTACGGCTTTTTGGATGTTCTGGCGAACCTGGAGCGGTGAGAAAAACTGGCTGGAGGGAATGCAGGAGAATGAACATCATCACCATGACGAAACAAGGTTGATCGATACTGGCCATGGAAAAGTTGAACTGTCCATTTTTGAAGAAGGACAACTTCCCCACTGGCGGCTACGCACTCTTAGTGGCCAAAGATGGGCTTCTGAAGATATCTCATTAACCACACTTCGGGAAAACAGTACGATCTCTCAGACTTTTGAATTTGTTGATCATGGTGATTATCTGGAGTCAACATCTCCCATCCCTGAGCCTCACAGTTTCAACGTACGTCTGTCTCTGGGACATCGTGGTCATGTCCATGACTATGATGTGGCGTTCGCTGAACACGACCATGACCATGACCACTCTGAGCTTGATGGGCTGGATGTGAATTCGAAAGAGTATCAGGACGCTCACGAACTGGCTCATGCCAATGACATAAAACGCCGCTTCGACGGGAAAGAAGTAACCAACGGGCAAATCCTGATATTTGGACTGACAGGAGGGCTTATCCCTTGCCCGGCAGCTATAACTGTATTGTTGATCTGCCTTCAGCTTAAAGCGCTTACGCTGGGTGCCACACTGGTTGTTTGTTTCAGTATCGGCCTGGCATTGACCCTCGTAACGGTTGGAGTGGGTGCGGCGATCAGCGTTCGTCAGGTCGCCAAACGCTGGAGTGGCTTCAATACCATCGCCAGAAGAGCCCCCTATATTTCAAGCGCCCTGATTGCTGCTGTTGGGATTTACATGGGTATACATGGCTGGAATGGGCTGGTGCATTAACACCGGTACTGATGACACACACTCTGGGTACTTACAAAGTACATCCTAAGCGCCACCGTTGAGGTTATGAGCAGAAAAACCCGGAATATAAAGCTGCTCTTTCCGGGACTTGTTGCTGAGGCAGGGATTAAGTAACTGATTAAATCCATTCCCATAAGACTCAATGATAAATGAAAGAATAAAAAAAACGCTCCCGGACGGGAGCGTAAGCCAGTGACTTCGGCGTCAAATGAGGGTCTAACAAGTGGAGCTGCGGGTTAATTCTGGGTGATCTGGCTGCGATGCTTTTCAGCCTGCTGCTGATGAATAACGGAAGACTGACCATTATTCGCCTTCTCGTGCACAACAGCGGCTTTTTCATGCTCGTTCATTTCTGAAAATGACGTTGCTGATTCGTTGGTGGCCCCTGGTTTGCCTTTCATCATTTTTTTATGCATCTCCGCCATGTCCTGGTGGGCAGAAGCGTTGCCGTTTTGCATCATTTCATGGGACATTGCAGCCTGATCGTGTCCGCTCATATCCATCATTGTCATACTGTCTCCCTGAACAGCGCTTTTTTCAGAGGTTGACTGCATCTGATGGGCGGGTGCCTGGGCATTATTTACCTGGTCATGCATGTTCATTGTCTCTGCAGCCATGGCGGATGAAGCGACAGCCATAATGGCAACAAATGATACAAGGATCTTTTTCATGGTTGGGTCTCCGGTGTTTTCATACCCAAACAATCAACGGCTTATAACAGAGAAAGCATTTGATCTCAGGGCGGGTTATTCATCACTCCAGGAACCAGGCGATTGCGTTATCACTCTGCTCCTGATTTATGTATGATTATAAAAAACCGCCTCTGTTTATCGCGTGACTGAATGATGACAATTTTGTCACCTTCCAGGTTTCTCCTGAAGAACGGGATTAATCCATTAACAGGCGCACACTGAACACAATTTCCCGCCCCTGCTGTTCTGCTGACAGCTCGCCGCCATGAGCATGAATGATCGACCTTGTAATTGATAATCCCAGCCCCGCGCCTTCCGTGTTGTGGACCCTTGATGAATCAGCTCGATAGAACCGATCAAACAAACGTTCCAGATTAGCGGGAACCTGGCCGGACATCGTATTCGTAATCATCACGTTCACACAGTCACTGTCACGCTCAAGGTGTATCGCTGTACAGGTGTTATCGGGAGAATACTTGATTGCATTGGAAAGCAGGTTACTGAAAGCACGTCGCAGCATATCGCTGTCTCCGGCAACAACGCCCTCTCCTTCAACGGTGATTGTCTTTCCTGTTTCGTCTGCCAGAGGCTCGAACAGCTCACGTAATTCATTCAGTTCGGCGGCCAGATCCACATCATGTTTATCCAGCTGCAGCAGACCATGCTCTGAACGTGCCAGAAAAAGCATATCACTGGTCATTCGTGACAACCTTTTCAGTTCTTCCAGGTAAGCGAATAAGATTTCGCGGTAATGCGAAACATCCCTTTCCTTAGCCAGTGCAAACTGCGTCTGCATCATCAGATTACTGACCGCTGTGCGCAGCTCATGCGCGATGTCAGACGAGAAATCTGACAGTTTCCGGAATGACCCCTCCAGGCGATCGAACATGTTATTGAACTCCTGCATGGTCTCAGAAATTTCCGGCGGAGCCAAATCGGGATTAAGACGCTGATCCAGGCTGTGTACGGTCATGGAGGAAGCCAGACTGGTCATTTCCCGTAGCGGTTTCAGACCAATACGTGTGGTCAGCCAGCCCAGAAAAACAGAAATAAAGACCAGACCGATATTGAACCAGAACAGCCAGGTACTGAGCTTATCCATAAACAGGGTGTGATACCCAGTATCCGTGGCAACCGTAATGATGACATGTTTGCTTTTACCCTGTTCCGGCGTCACGGCAACCCGCCGCGAGATACTGCGGTACACGGTGTTATTTTCTTCCGTCTGGATCATATAGTCGAGAATATCACCCGACTTATTAAGCAGGACCGCTGGAACAACAGAATTTTTGGCATAGAGTTCAACAATTTTTTCATTTTCCATGTTTTTTATAGAAATGAATAAACCATTGTGCCCTACCATCGCATCGTTTATTTTTTCTGATAATGACTTAATATCCATTTTGTTCCGGAACGTCTCTGTTTTAAGAAACTCTTCGGTGAGCTGAAGTTTACCTGTCAGAAAATCGCGGTCCTGATTATCGAAATAGCCATTAAGGGTGCTAATCAGGATAAAACTTGATAACCACCATACCGTAAGCATCACCGCGGCTTTGTTGAATAAATCGAACTTTTGCTGAGTTGAAGGATCAGATCACGCATCTTCCCGACAACGCAGACCGTTCCGTGGCAAAGCAAAAGTTCAAAATCACCAACTGGCCCACCTACAATAAAGCCCTCATCAACCGTGGCTCCATAACTTTCTGGCTGGATGATGAAGCTATTCAGGCCTGGTATGAGTCGGCAGCGCCTTCTTCACGAGGCAGACCTCAGCGCTATTCTGACCTTGCCATCACGACTGTGCTGGTCATTAAACGCGTATTCAGGCTGACCCTGCGCGCTGCGCAGGGCTTTATTGATTCCATTTTTTCTCTGATGAACGTTCCGCTACGCTGCCCGGATTACAGCTGTGTCAGCAGGCGGGCAAAGTCGGTTAATGTCAGTTTCAAAACGCCCACCCGGGGTGAAATCGCACACCTGGTAATTGATTCCACCGGGCTGAAGGTCTTCGGTGAAGGCGAGTGGAAAGTCAAAAAGCATGGCCAGGAACGCCGCCGTATCTGGCGTAAGCTGCATCTCGCCGTTGACAGTAAAACACATGAAATCATCTGCGCTGACCTGTCGCTGAACAACGTTACGGACTCAGAGGCCTTCCCCGGGTTAATCCGGCAAACCCACCGGAAAATCAGGTCAGCCGCCGCCGATGGCGCTTACGATACCCGGCTATGTCACGATGAACTGCGGCATAAGAAAATCAGCGCGCTTATCCCTCCCCGAAAAGGTGCGGGTTACTGGCCCGGTGAATATGCAGACCGTAACCGTGCAGTGGCTAATCAGCGAATGACCGGGAGTAATGCGCGGTGGAAATGGACAACAGATTACAACCGTCGCTCGATAGCGGAAACGGCGATGTACCGGGTAAAACAGCTGTTCGGGGGTTCACTGACGCTGCGTGACTACGATGGTCAGGTTGCGGAGGCTATGGCCCTGGTACGAGCGCTGAACAAAATGACGAAAGCAGGTATGCCTGAAAGCGTGCGTATTGCCTGAAAACACAACCCGCTACGGGGGAGACTTACCCGAAATCTGATTTATTCAACAAAGCCTCGTTAAGGTTAACCTAAGATTTCAGAATGATAATCTCTGCTTTGCAGCGAATAAGGCAATCATAATATTAGATTGAATTGTTGTAATTATCATCAATGTTTTTACTGGTTTACTATTTTCCGGAGGTGTTAATGCCTGTACTTTTCAGGGTGAAAGTTATTCCGCTGGTTTTACTTCTGGCAATGATCTTTGCGTTTTTACTTAACTGGCCAATATTGCTGCATTTTTACGAGATTTTGTCGCATTTAGAGCATGTCAAAATTGGTTTTGTCATTTCTATTCCCTTTGTTCTGGTTGCGGCGCTTAACGTTGTTTTTATGCCTTTCTCAGTTCGTTTTCTGCTGAAACCTTTCTTTGCTTTACTGTTTATCACTGGCTCACTGGTCAGTTATTCGACACTAAAATATAAAGTAATGTTTGATCAAACGATGATTCAAAACATTATTGAAACTAACCCCCAGGAAGCGCATTCCTATCTTAATGGCTCAATTATTATATGGTTCGTCTTTACCGGTATCCTTCCTGCCATCCTCCTTTTTTCAATAAAAATTCAATATCCTGAAAAATGGTATAAAGGCATTGCTTACCGTTTGCTCTCCGTGCTGGCATCGTTGAGTTTGATTGCAGGTGTTGCCGCACTTTATTATCAGGATTATGCCTCTGTCGGCCGCAATAACTCGACATTGAATAAAGAGATCATCCCGGCGAACTACGCTTACAGCACTTTCCAGTATGTTAAGGATACGTACTTTACGACTAAAGTGCCTTTCCAGACGCTGGGGAATGATGCTAAACGCGTCGTCGCTCACGAAAAACCCACGCTGATGTTCCTGGTGATTGGCGAAACGGCACGCAGCCAGAATTTCTCGATGAACGGTTATTCGCGTGATACCAATGCCTTTACCAGCAAATCCGGCGGCGTTATTTCGTTTAAAAATATGCATTCCTGCGGTACCGCTACCGCAATATCCGTTCCGTGCATGTTCTCGAATATGAATCGCACCGAGTACGACAGTAAAAAAGCATCTAACAGTGAAAATTTCCTCGACATCGTGCAGAAAACCGGTGTCTCGCTGTTATGGAAAGAGAACGATGGCGGTTGTAAAGGCGTATGTAGCCGCATCCCGACTGTCGAAATTAAGCCTAGTGATAACCCGAAACTGTGCGATGGCAAAACGTGCCATGACGAGGTGATGCTGGAAAACCTTGATGATGAAATCGCCAAAATGCCAGGTGATAAGCTTGTCGCCTTCCATATCATTGGCAGCCATGGACCGACTTATTACCTGCGTTATCCGGCTGAGCATCGCCACTTCATGCCCGAATGTGCACGTAGCGATATCGAAAACTGTACTCAGGAACAATTGGTCAACACCTACGACAACACCCTTCGTTATACAGACTATGTATTAGCTGAGATGATTGAAAAGCTAAAAAATTACAGCGATCAGTACAACACCGTGCTGCTTTATGTGTCCGATCATGGTGAATCATTGGGCGAAAGCGGGCTATATCTGCACGGCACGCCGTACAAACTGGCACCGGATCAGCAGACGCATATTCCGATGCAGGTCTGGATGTCACCGGGCTTTATCGCCGGGAAACACATCAACATGTCTTGCCTTGAAAATAATGCGGCGAAAAAATCATATTCCCACGACAACCTGTTCTCATCGATTTTGGGGCTGTGGGACGTAAGCACCAGCGTCTATAATCCTGACCGCGATTTGTTCCGCGAATGCCGTGGCTGGTAATGACTCCAACTTATTGATAGTGTTTTATGTTCAGATAATGCCCGATGACTTTGTCATGCAGCTCCACCGATTTTGAGAACGACAGCGACTTCCGTCCCAGCCGTGCCAGGTGCTGCCTCAGATTCAGGTTATGCCGCTCAATTCGCTGCGTATATCGCTTGCTGATTACGTGCAGCTTTCCCTTCAGGCGGGATTCATACAGCGGCCAGCCATCCGTCATCCATATCACCACGTCAAAGGGTGACAGCAGGCTCATAAGACGCCCCAGCGTCGCCATAGTGCGTTCACCGAATACGTGCGCAACAACCGTCTTCCGGAGCCTGTCATACGCGTAAAACAGCCAGCGCTGGCGCGATTTAGCCCCGACGTATCCCCACTGTTCGTCCATTTCCGCGCAGACGATGACGTCACTGCCCGGCTGTATGCGCGAGGTTACCGACTGCGGCCTGAGTTTTTTAAATGGCGGAAAATCGTGTTGAGGCCAACGCCCATAATGCGGGCGGTTGCCCGGCATCCAACGCCATTCATGGCCATATCAATGATTTTCTGGTGCGTACCGGGTTGAGAAGCGGTGTAAGTGAACTGCAGTTGCCATGTTTTACGGCAGTGAGAGCAGAGATAGCGCTGATGTCCGGCAGTGCTTTTGCCGTTACGCACCACCCCGTCAGTAGCTGAACAGGAGGGACAGCTGATAGAAACAGAAGCCACTGGAGCACCTCAAAAACACCATCATACACTAAATCAGTAAGTTGGCAGCATCACCGAATATGACCTGTTGGCAATTCTGGTCGGCAATGCAACCAATCAAGGCATTTACGGCATGGCACAGATCTCTGATCGTACCTATGATCAGCTCAGCACTATCCAGGCGAACTATCTTCGCCTGGAAACATTGAATGCTGCTAACGACAACATCAATAACGCGACAGCCAAGCTACCCATCTTCCGGTACTACAACATCCAGGAAGATGTGATCCACGCCAGTGCCGATGGTCAAAAGTTCGAAGCCCGGCGCGAGACCTTCAAAACCCGTTATTCGTCGAAGTACTTTGGCACTCAAAAAGGTGTTTCTGCCATGACCTTGATCGCCAATCACGCTGCGATCAACGCCAGAGTGATCGGCGCCAACGAACATGAATCGCACTACATCTTTGATTTGTTGATGAGCAATACGTCAGACATCATTCCGGATGTGCTCTCAACCGATACCCATGGGGTGAACCATGTGAACTTCGCGTTACTGGATCTGTTCGGATACCAGTTTGCCCCACGCTATGCCCAGGTTGGCAAAGTGATCAATGACATGTTTGATGTCAAGGAAGACAAAGAACACCGAATTCAGCTGTGCTTAAAAAAGCCAATCAATACCCATCGTATTGCGCAGCACTGGGATACCATCCAACGGATTGCAGTATCACTTAAGCAGCGGAAAACAACGCAAGCCACCTTGGTGAGAAAGCTCTCGGAGTACAAGCGCAATCACCCGCTGCTGGAAGCCCTGACGGAATACAATCGCCTGGTGAAAGCGAATTATCTACTGTGCTACATCGATGATGCCAGTTTAAGAAACTATGTTCAGCGCGCGCTGAACCGGGGAGAGGCCTATCACCAACTGCGTCGGGCCGTGAGCAGCGTCAATGGGGATCAGTTCCGGGGCAGTTCAGACGAAGAAATCCAGCTATGGAATGAGTGCGCTCGCCTGGTCACCAATGCCATCGTTTACTTCAACTCCAGGATACTCAGCCAGCTGTTGACCAGCTTCGAATACCAAGGAGATACCAAGAGAATAGATATCGTCAAACAGGCATCCCCTGTGGCCTGGCACAACATTAACCTCAAGGGGACTTACCACTTCGAATTGAGCGAAAAATTGCCAGATCTGGAGGAGCTTATGCGCTCAATCGAGGGATATTTACCCGTCAGCGAAAAGTAATACCCCTCTGGAGGCCACGGACGGCGCGGCCTCCAGAGCACTTTGTCGTTTTTGGACGGAAAATCCCTAGAACCCCGATTATGACCGCTTCTGTAACGTCTCAGGCATCGCCAGCCACGGCGAAACCTACCGTGTCAGTGACAGCCAGGATTTCTGGTTAACCCCGAACGGCCGCTATCTCAGCCAGGCTGAGTACAGCAGTCCGGCAGATACGCTTCAGAAACTGACGGGCGTGGTCAGTGGTGAAGATCCTGACCAGGTGCGGAAGAACGCCGTCAGGGTAAGGGTGTTCCGCGTCGAGAGTGAAAACAGCCATAAAGGTGCGTGCCTGCCTGTGCGTGCCGTGGTCGAAAATGATATCCATAATAGCATCCATCATGATGCGCAACTCTTCAGCGTAAATAGTCATAGCGTTCTCGATACGGCAGCACAGTCAACCTTTATAGAAACCGGCGAAGTGGTTTCAATGGTGGTGGGGCCATTGAGAGTGATGGTAGCGACCTCATTAGCATTATTTACCGGAGCGTTCGCACGCCCCCTATTCCTGCTGCTTTGATATTGGTCTGATGGTTTACCGTCACGTTATTATCTCTGCCGGCACGTTCCCGACCAGGGTTAATACCGTCGGCTAACCAGCCTGAAGTATTAACGGTCAGATCGTTAAATTTATCGTTTTCGCTAATCAAATACAGACTCCCGTTTTTCAGCCCACCTGAAGCTCCCCCTGTCGCCCTGGTGGTAATAATTGCCTTATCGTACGTAGCGGGTAAAATCCTGACCGTTACCGTTTACAGAGCCGTAGTAATAAACTGCATAGTTCGCATTGAACGTATTCTCTTGCACGGGGCTGCAAACGCTAAAATCCGGCAACATGCGTATTCAACCGCTTTATGCATTAATATTTAACTGTAGGCCCTTCTCACGGCAAAGTGATAACAATGAAAAGGGCCATCAATCAGTTTAAAATCGCTTATAACGAATGTGAGAATCGGAAAAGGGTATTGATATCGGCCCCCATTTTCTTTTCCGCACGGCGCTTTGCAGCATAGATAGTACGAATATCGACATTGAGTTCATCAGCCAGTTGCAGACAACCGTCTCCGGAAATCAATGCGCTTAAGACAGCAAACTCCAGTTCAGAGAGTGACTCTCCGCCAAAGAAGGCGTCGCGCTGATAGATAAATCTCTTTTTTAACTTTTCACAGGCCAGCGTCAGCCGATCTTGCTGATAGATAACAAGAAAAATATCTTTAGAATGCTTAAACCAGTAATTAGCCAATGGTTTAAGGTATTTATCACAAACGATAACAATTTTTAATTTCGTTTCAATTAAATAATCTATCCAACGTTCGTTAGTAAAAAAGCGCAAATGGCTGATAGAAAAATCGACAAAAATACAGCCTAAATATAGATTATTATAATTTTGTTTGAGGAGCCCCTCCATAATCCCCAGAGAAAAATAGCCACTCCCTTCTGGCCAGGTACAAAAACAATAGTCCTGGCAAAACGAAACGCGCAATGAGGCATTTGGTTTTAATTCACATTGAGAAGGGCAACTCATACAGTTGATTCTTCCGTAATCATAAATTAGTGACTTCATTGTCCCCCTCCTTATCCATGATCGAATAATTTCACTGCCATAAAATGATGTCAATATTCTTTTGGAGGCCCAATAACTCTATTGGCCGGATTAAAACAATATTCTTACAAGCCATCCAAAGGGTGGAAAAACAACCATGCGGAAATAAAGAGGAAAAACAGTGGAAGAATAACTTCCGGCGGAAACAATGAGAAAACTGCGAATGTAAATCAGATAATTACAATAAAAAGAATGAGTCATGTGACTAATCACAATGAAGACTATTCAAAATAAAATAATTTACTTCCATTACTTTGCGGATTTGTTTTTTGGGGGAGGTAATACTTTTGACTTAAAAAGGTCTTAAGGCCATCGAAAAGAATGATATTAATAATCATACAAAAAGCTGAAGATGTATATCAAGAAAAGCTTTTACGGATATATAAATAGAAAGTGGGGCACCGTAGCGCCCCATTATTGAGAGTTACAGCCCTTCGGCGATGATTCTCGCCGCTGAAGCCAGCACATCGCGGCGGCTCTCTGCGTTCTGTTGCGGCTGGGTAAAATAGGTCACCAGAACCAGCGGCGCACGACCCTGCGGCCAGATCACCGCAATATCATTGGTGGTGCCGTAGTCGCCGCTGCCGGTCTTATCACCTGCAGTCCACGACGTCGGTAAGCCGGCCCGAATGCTGGCTGCGCCGGTCGTATTGCCTTTGAGCCACGTCACCAACTGCGCCCGCTGGGTTTCGCCCAGCGCATGACCCAGCGTAAGCTGACGCAACGTCTGTGCCATCGCCCGCGGCGTGGTGGTGTCTCTCGGGTCGCCGGGAATGGCGGTATTCAGCGTAGGTTCAGTGCGATCCAGACGAAACGTCTCATCGCCGATCGCGCGGGCAAAAGCCGTCACGCCTCCCGGGCCACCGAGCTGGGCAATCAATTTGTTCATGGCGGTATTGTCGCTGTACTGCAACGCGGCCGCGCTCAGCTCTGCCAGCGTCATTGTGCCGTTGACGTGTTTTTCGGCAATCGGATTGTAGTTAACCAGATCGGCAGGCTTGATCTCGACAGGCTGATTAAGCAGCTGCTTTTGCGTTTCACTCTGCTTAAGCACCGCCGCGGCCGCCATAACTTTACTGGTACTGCACATTGGAAAGCGTTCATCACCGCGATAAAGCACCTGCGTATTATCTGCGGTATCGATGAGCGCGACGCCCAGCCGCCCTCCGCTGCTTTTCTCCAGCGCCGCCAGCTTTTGCTGCACCGCACTCGTCTGCGCATAAAGCGGCGCGCTGCCCAGCAGCAGCGGAATGCACGCCGCCGCCGCGAACATCATCCGTTGCACTCTCTTTGTCACCATCTCAAACTCCCAATACGGTCAATCCGTGTTACATCAGTATTCATTAAAAGGTCGAACTGAAAAGCAAAACGCCGCGATTTTTCTGTCGCGCCTCGGGTATAGGAAGTATAAACCACCTTTTTGCTCCTCATCCGAAGTATCTTACCTGAAATTCCCTCACTCGTTTACCGCTCAAGCCCCAATTTTAACTGCCGGTCCAGCCTAAACCGCTCTAATAAGGTTCGATTTGGCGGTAAAATCTCTAGCCTGATAGCTCGAGAGATACAAACTGCCCCACCGCCCCGTTTAAAAGTTGGCAGTGTTGAGCAGTGTTGGATTTGGGGTCGTCAGTCAAAGAGACGACTCTGTGATGGATCGAACAGGCTGGGAGTCAGTGGCGGCGCTCGTTCTGGTGGCAGCTCACGCTGCTTGGCGGCATTCGCCTTGGCTGTTTTCTGTTTCAGATGCTTGAGAATCTGCTCAATGACCTTCGGATCTTCGATGCTGGCAATCACTTTGACGTGACCGCCGCAGTGTTCGCAGACTTCAATATCAATATTGAAGACTCGCTTGAGGCGTTGCATCCAGGTCATGGCGCGGTGGCGCTCTGCAGGACTCTTGTCACGCCAGTTAGTATCGAGACCTTCCGATTTGTCGGGCTTCTTGCCCCGCTTGGCGGGTGTTACTTGAACTCGGTGTTTGCTGTTCGGTGCAAAGACGCCGTGGAAGCGTGTGAGGTTGACTCGCGGCTTAGGTACCAACGCAGCGAGTTTGGCGATGAAGTCCAGCGGCTCGAAGATCACATGGGTGGTGCCATTGCGGTACGGAGTTTTGAGCTCGTAACGCACCTGCCCATTGGCGGTTAATGCCAGACGTTTTTCTGAAACCGCTGGCCGACTAATGTAGCGACACAAGCGCTCAAGCTTATCCCGCTGATGCGCTTCGGCCATCACACCGGCGTGTAGCGAGAAACCAGCATGGTTGGCTACTCGACTGCTTGAGTCGGCTTTATCCTCACGCCCTGGCAAGGTTTGCAGGGTGAAGACTTTGCGCCCTTGCTGGGGGCCGACGGCAATGCGATACGTAACCGAAGCACCATGTAATTGAGTCAGCGTATCGTCTTCGCCCTCTTCCAGTGTCAACCACGTATTCTCGGCATCACGCTCCAAAATCCCACGCTTTTCCATGCAGCGAGCGATGCGATGGCTGAGGGTGTGAGCGAGCGTATTCAGCTCATCGTAAGTGGGTGCCTTGACACGATGGAAGCGTTGCTTGCCATAGTCATCTTCGGCATAGACACCATCGAGAAACAGCATGTGGTAGTGGACATTGAGATTTAGCGCGGAGCCAAAGCGTTGGATAAGAGTCACTGAGCCAGTTTGTGCAGAGGCTTTGGTGTAACCGGCTTTTTTGATCAGATGAGTTGAGAGTGTACGATAGACGATACTCAAGACCTGGCCCATCAGCTGGGGATGGCGAGCCAGCAAAAAGCGTAGCTGGAAAGGAAAGCTGAGCACCCACTGGCGAATGGGCTCCTTGGGGAAGACTTCGTCTATCAGCAGCGCCGCACTCTCGGCCATCCGGCGGGCACCGCAGCTAGGGCAAAAGCCGCGTCGTTTACAGCTGAAGGCGACCAGACGCTCGTGATGACAATCCTCGCAGCGAACCCGCATGAAACCATACTCCAGACGGCCACATTGGAGGAGGTCGTTGAATTCTTGTTGGATGTAGCGAGGCAGGTGTTGACCTTGGGCTTCGAGTGAGGCTTTGAAGGCTGGGTAGTGCTGCTCAACCAGCTGGTAGAGCAGCGTCTGGTCGGGTTGGTGGCGTTCGTAACCGTTTGTTTGAGTGGGCGATTGACTCGCCGTGGCGTTCCTTGCCAGCGACATGGGTATCCTCCGCTGATACTGTGGTTATGTACAGTATCAGCGGCTTGCGTTCAGACGTCCAGTCTGGCCCTAGACATCGCTAAATGCTTAACCCGCAATAGCCCTCACGAGTTGTTATCAGCCACTACCGGTTGAGCGAGAAGGTTTTGGGTTCAGGGTGCTATTGCTCCACCAATCACAATACTGAAGCCCCAACTGTTATCAGTTGGGGCTTTTTCTTGTCTGTTTGCGGCGGTTGCGTTTTATCGGTAGTCGTCGAGCTCTGCACCATCCCACATAAGAGCTTAACGGTGCGATCTTCAACGCCATCACACAAAACTTTCTTTTTCACGCACAGTCAACTTATTGGATGTTTTATTAACAACCCAAAAGGAGATATTTAGCGGGCGGCCGGAAGGTGAATGCTAGGCATGATCTAACCCTCGGTCTCTGGCGTCGCGACTGCGAAATTTCGCGAGGGTTTCCGAGAAGGTGATTGCGCTTCGCAGATCTCCAGGCGCGTGGGTGCGGACGTAGTCAGCGCCATTGCCGATCGCGTGAAGTTCCGCCGCAAGGCTCGCTGGACCCAGATCCTTTACAGGAAGGCCAACGGTGGCGCCCAAGAAGGATTTCCGCGACACCGAGACCAATAGCGGAAGCCCCAACGCCGACTTCAGCTTTTGAAGGTTCGACAGCACGTGCAGCGATGTTTCCGGTGCGGGGCTCAAGAAAAATCCCATCCCCGGATCGAGGATGAGCCGGTCGGCAGCGACCCCGCTCCGTCGCAAGGCGGAAACCCGCGCCTCGAAGAACCGCACAATCTCGTCGAGCGCGTCTTCGGGTCGAAGGTGACCGGTGCGGGTGGCGATGCCATCCCGCTGCGCTGAGTGCATAACCACCAGCCTGCAGTCCGCCTCAGCAATATCGGGATAGAGCGCAGGGTCAGGAAATCCTTGGATATCGTTCAGGTAGCCCACGCCGCGCTTGAGCGCATAGCGCTGGGTTTCCGGTTGGAAGCTGTCGATTGAAACACGGTGCATCTGATCGGACAGGGCGTCTAAGAGCGGCGCAATACGTCTGATCTCATCGGCCGGCGATACAGGCCTCGCGTCCGGATGGCTGGCGGCCGGTCCGACATCCACGACGTCTGATCCGACTCGCAGCATTTCGATCGCCGCGGTGACAGCGCCGGCGGGGTCTAGCCGCCGGCTCTCATCGAAGAAGGAGTCCTCGGTGAGATTCAGAATGCCGAACACCGTCACCATGGCGTCGGCCTCCGCAGCGACTTCCACGATGGGGATCGGGCGAGCAAAAAGGCAGCAATTATGAGCCCCATACCTACAAAGCCCCACGCATCAAGCTTTTGCCCATGAAGCAACCAGGCAATGGCTGTAATTATGACGACGCCGAGTCCCGACCAGACTGCATAAGCAACACCGACAGGGATGGATTTCAGAACCAGAGAAAGAAAATAAAATGCGATGCCATAACCGATTATGACAACGGCGGAAGGGGCAAGCTTAGTAAAGCCCTCGCTAGATTTTAATGCGGATGTTGCGATTACTTCGCCAACTATTGCGATAACAAGAAAAAGCCAGCCTTTCATGATATATCTCCCAATTTGTGTAGGGCTTATTATGCACGCTTAAAAATAATAAAAGCAGACTTGACCTGATAGTTTGGCTGTGAGCAATTATGTGCTTAGTGCATCTAACGCCGGAGTTAAGCCGCCGCGCGTAGCGCGGTCGGCTTGAACGAATTGTTAGACATCATTTACCAACTGACTTGATGATCTCGCCTTTCACAAAGCGAATAAATTCTTCCAAGTGATCTGCGCGTGAGGCCAAGTGATCTTCTTTTTGTCCCAGATAAGCTTGCTTAGCTTCAAGTAAGACGGGCTGATACTGGGCAGGTAGGCGTTTTATTGCCCAGTCGGCAGCGACATCCTTCGGCGCGATTTTGCCGGTTATTGCGCTGTACCAAATGCGGGACAACGTAAGCACTACATTTCGCTCATCGCCGGCCCAGTCGGGCTGCGAGTTCCATAGCTTCAAGGTTTCCCTCAGCGCCTCGAATAGATCCTGTTCAGGAACCGGGTCAAAGAATTCCTCCGCTGCCGGACCTACCAAGGCAACGCTATGTTCTCTTGCTTTTGTAAGCAGGATAGCTAGATCAATGTCGATCATGGCTGGCTCGAAGATACCCGCAAGAATGTCATTGCGCTGCCATTCTCCAAATTGCAGCTCGCGCTTAGCCGGATAACGCCACGGGATGATGTCGTCATGCACGACAAGGGTGACTTCTATAGCGCGGAGCGTCTCGCTCTCGCCAGGGAAAGCCGAAGCCTCCATAAGGTCATTGAGCAATGCTCGCCGCGTCGTTTCATCAAGCTTTACGGCCACAGTAACCAACAAATCAATATCGCTGTATGGCTTCAGGCCGCCATCCACTGCGGAGCCGTACAAATGCACGGCCAGCAACGTTGATTCCAGATGGCGCTCAATGACGCTTAGCACCTCTGATAGTTGGTTCGAAATTTCGATGGTCACCGCTACCCTCATGATGTCTAACGCCCGCCTCAACTGCCGGAGGTTAATGGCGCCTTTTTTGCAGCTCCACCGCAAAAAAAGGTGACAGTAACCGGAGGTCAGATTGCAGGCGCTTGTTAACTCTTTTGCCAGATTTGATAACAATAGTTAATGTTAGACTCGAAATCTTGCTCAAATACCAACTTGAATGTATCTGGGATTTCAGGAAAAACTATGTCTCCATCTCGCTCGATGTCGACTGTTGAAATATGCAAAGTATCTACTTTGGAAATCAAGCTTTTGTATATTTCACCACCACCAGAAACGATAACATGATCCGTGATTTCCTCTAAATTTATTAAGGCATCCTGAATTGAGGAGAAAACCATTACACCCTCATCATTCGTAGAAAAATTAGAGCGAGTTACAACTGCATACTTTCGATTTGGGAGAGCGCCCATTGACTCAAAAGTTTTGCGTCCAACTAAAAGCCATTGATTATATGTAATTGCCTTAAATAGAAGTTGCTCGCCTTTGGCGCTCCATGGAATATCTGGTCCATTACCGATAATACCGTTCTTCGACTTGGCAGCCATTAGTGATAACTTCACGATTTCTCCCTCGAGTTAACTTTGTTTTAGGGCGACTGCCCTGCTGCGTAACATCGTTGCTGCTCCATAACATCAAACATCGACCCACGGCGTAACGCGCTTGCTGCTTGGATGCCCGAGGCATAGACTGTACAAAAAAACAGTCATAACAAGCCATGAAAACCGCCACTGCGCCGTTACCACCGCTGCGTTCGGTCAAGGTTCTGGACCAGTTGCGTGAGCGCATACGCTACTTGCATTACAGTTTACGAACCGAACAGGCTTATGTCCACTGGGTTCGTGCCTTCATCCGTTTCCACGGTGTGCGTCACCCGGCAACCTTGGGCAGCAGCGAAGTCGAGGCATTTCTGTCCTGGCTGGCGAACGAGCGCAAGGTTTCGGTCTCCACGCATCGTCAGGCATTGGCGGCCTTGCTGTTCTTCTACGGCAAGGTGCTGTGCACGGATCTGCCCTGGCTTCAGGAGATCGGAAGACCTCGGCCGTCGCGGCGCTTGCCGGTGGTGCTGACCCCGGATGAAGTGGTTCGCATCCTCGGTTTTCTGGAAGGCGAGCATCGTTTGTTCGCCCAGCTTCTGTATGGAACGGGCATGCGGATCAGTGAGGGTTTGCAACTGCGGGTCAAGGATCTGGATTTCGATCACGGCACGATCATCGTGCGGGAGGGCAAGGGCTCCAAGGATCGGGCCTTGATGTTACCCGAGAGCTTGGCACCCAGCCTGCGCGAGCAGCTGTCGCGTGCACGGGCATGGTGGCTGAAGGACCAGGCCGAGGGCCGCAGCGGCGTTGCGCTTCCCGACGCCCTTGAGCGGAAGTATCCGCGCGCCGGGCATTCCTGGCCGTGGTTCTGGGTTTTTGCGCAGCACACGCATTCGACCGATCCACGGAGCGGTGTCGTGCGTCGCCATCACATGTATGACCAGACCTTTCAGCGCGCCTTCAAACGTGCCGTAGAAGGCACTGTTGCAAAGTTAGCGATGAGGCAGCCTTTTGTCTTATTCAAAGGCCTTACATTTCAAAAACTCTGCTTACCAGGCGCATTTCGCCCAGGGGATCACCATAATAAAATGCTGAGGCCTGGCCTTTGCGTAGTGCACGCATCACCTCAATACCTTTGATGGTGGCGTAAGCCGTCTTCATGGATTTAAATCCCAGCGTGGCGCCGATTATCCGTTTCAGTTTGCCATGATCGCATTCAATCACGTTGTTCCGGTACTTAATCTGTCGGTGTTCAACGTCAGACGGGCACCGGCCTTCGCGTTTGAGCAGAGCAAGCGCGCGACCATAGGCGGGCGCTTTATCCGTGTTGATGAATCGCGGGATCTGCCACTTCTTCACGTTGTTGAGGATTTTACCCAGAAACCGGTATGCAGCTTTGCTGTTACGACGGGAGGAGAGATAAAAATCGACAGTGCGGCCCCGGCTGTCGACGGCCCGGTACAGATACGCCCAGCGGCCATTGACCTTCACGTAGGTTTCATCCATGTGCCACGGGCAAAGATCGGAAGGGTTACGCCAGTACCAGCGCAGCCGTTTTTCCATTTCAGGCGCATAACGCTGAACCCAGCGGTAAATCGTGGAGTGATCGACATTCACTCCGCGTTCAGCCAGCATCTCCTGCAGCTCACGGTAACTGATGCCGTATTTGCAGTACCAGCGTACGGCCCACAGAATGATGTCACGCTGAAAATGCCGGCCTTTGAATGGGTTCATGTGCAGCTCCATCAGCAAAAGGGGATGATAAGTTTATCACCACCGACTATTTGCAACAGTGCCGCGGAAACCGACCAAAACGATACGTTCTCGGTGCTGAGGTAAAAAGGGCACTGTTGCAAAGTTAGCGATGAGGCAGCCTTTTGTCTTATTCAAAGGCCTTACATTTCAAAAACTCTGCTTACCAGGCGCATTTCGCCCAGGGGATCACCATAATAAAATGCTGAGGCCTGGCCTTTGCGTAGTGCACGCATCACCTCAATACCTTTGATGGTGGCGTAAGCCGTCTTCATGGATTTAAATCCCAGCGTGGCGCCGATTATCCGTTTCAGTTTGCCATGATCGCATTCAATCACGTTGTTCCGGTACTTAATCTGTCGGTGTTCAACGTCAGACGGGCACCGGCCTTCGCGTTTGAGCAGAGCAAGCGCGCGACCATAGGCGGGCGCTTTATCCGTGTTGATGAATCGCGGGATCTGCCACTTCTTCACGTTGTTGAGGATTTTACCCAGAAACCGGTATGCAGCTTTGCTGTTACGACGGGAGGAGAGATAAAAATCGACAGTGCGGCCCCGGCTGTCGACGGCCCGGTACAGATACGCCCAGCGGCCATTGACCTTCACGTAGGTTTCATCCATGTGCCACGGGCAAAGATCGGAAGGGTTACGCCAGTACCAGCGCAGCCGTTTTTCCATTTCAGGCGCATAACGCTGAACCCAGCGGTAAATCGTGGAGTGATCGACATTCACTCCGCGTTCAGCCAGCATCTCCTGCAGCTCACGGTAACTGATGCCGTATTTGCAGTACCAGCGTACGGCCCACAGAATGATGTCACGCTGAAAATGCCGGCCTTTGAATGGGTTCATGTGCAGCTCCATCAGCAAAAGGGGATGATAAGTTTATCACCACCGACTATTTGCAACAGTGCCGGCCGAATGTCTGCAGCTCGGTGAATCGGACTTTACGCATGGAGATCTCCTCAGAGGACATAATTAGTATGTCGGAGGATCTCTAAAAGTGAATGGTTCGTTTTGCAGGGATACTTACATGGGGAAACAAGATGAAACTTGAATATATACAGATAAATTAGTGGTCTGGGCGTTCTCGTCAGAAGCAAACAGCCTGCTTGCAAAAACAAGCGCTGGCAATGGCTTGGCAGGGCCGAGGTTGCCCGGGAGGTATAATTTTCCATTCGGACCAGGGAACCCAATATTGCAGCCTGCCGTACCGGATTCTGGCCGCTCAATATGGAATGATGCTCAGCATGAGCCGCAGCGGGAACTGCTGGGATAATGCTTTGCAGAATGACTGTTCCGCAGTCTGAAATCGGAGTGGATACCACGGGGTGGTTATCGGGACAGGACTGAAGCTGCTGGCGATATTGTTCAGTATCAAGGGGTGAGTCCCGAGAGGCGAGACAAGTCAAGGGCGCAGGCTGCGATGCGCAGCACGACATAGCCGGTATTTCCCTGCGGTGCCCCACAAGTATCAATGAAAGCCTCCAACGCGAGCCATTCGCGAGAGCCTTGAGTCCACGCTAAATCTATCTTATCTGCGCAGGGCAGAATGTGAAGACGGCCGCCCTGGCTCTTGCCCGCCAGGCGCACGAGGCGGTGGAAAGGGGGAGGGGATGTTGTCTATATGGCTCTGCTGTAGTGAGCGGGTTGCGCTCCGACAGCGGTCCTGATCAATCGTCACCCTTTCTCGGCCCTTGAATGTTCCTCGCAACGAGCCTCCTTTTCGCCAATCCATCGACAATCACCGCGAGCCCCAGCTCGAACACTGCGTCCGGACCGGCTTCGTCGAAGGTGTCTATCACGGCCCGCAACAACGGAGCCTGTTCAATGGTGCCGCCGCGCTCACCGGCATCGCTGTCGCCGGCCTGCTCCTCAAGCACGGCCCCAACAGTGAAGTAGCTGATTGTCATCAGCGCATTGACGGCGTCCCAAGCCGAAAAACCCGCCTCGCAGAGGAAGCGAAGCTGCGCGTCGACCACTTCCATCTGCGGTGCGCCCGGTCTCGTGCCAGCATGGATACGCGCGCCATCGCGATAAGCGAGCAGCGCCTGCCTGAAGCTGCGGGCATTCCCGATCAGAAATGAGCGCCAGTCGTCGTCGACTCTCGGCACCGAATGCGTATGATTCTCCGCCAGCATGGCTTCGGCCAGTGCGTCGAGCAGCGCCCGTTTGTTCCTGAAGTGCCAGTATAACGCCGGCTGCTGAACCCCCAACCGTTTAGCCAGTTTGCGTGTCGTCAGAGCCTCTACGCCGACCTCATTCAACAGGTCCAGGGCGACACGGATAACTGTATTAGGCTGCAACTTTATCATGCTTGACACTTTATCACTGATAAACATAATATGTCCACCAACTTATCAGTGATAAAGGATCCGTGAGTTCTATCGGACCAGCGGAGGCTGGTCCGGAGGCCAGCGGAGGCTGGTCCGGAGGCCAGACGTGAAACCCAACAGACCCCTGATCGTAATACTGTGCACTGTCGCGCTCGACGCTGTCGGCATCGGCCTGATTATGCCGGTGCTGCCGGGCCTCCTGCGAGATCTGGTTCACTCGAACGACGTCACCGCCCACTATGGCATTTTGCTGGCGCTGTATGCGTTGATGCAATTTGCCTGCGCGCCTGTGCTGGGTGCGCTATCGGATCGTTTCGGCCGGCGGCCGGTCTTGCTCGTCTCGCTGTCCGGCGCCGCTATCGACTACGCCATCATGGCGACGGCGCCTTTCCTTTGGGTTCTCTATATCGGGCGCATCGTGGCCGGCATCACCGGGGCGACTGGTGCGGTAGCCGGCGCCTATATTGCCGATATCACAGATGGGGATGAGCGCGCGCGGTACTTCGGCTTCATGAGCGCCTGTTTCGGGTTCGGGATGGTCGCGGGACCTGTGCTCGGTGGGCTGATGAGCAGTTTCTCCCCCCATGCTCCGTTCTTCGCCGCAGCAGCCTTGAATGGCCTCAATTTCCTGATGGGCATTTTCCTTTTGCCGGAGTCGCACAAAGGCGAACGTCGACCATTACGCCGGGAGGCTCTCAACCCGCTCGCTTCGTTCCGGTGGGTCCGGGGCATGACCGTCATCGCCGCCCTGATGGCTGTCTTCTTCATCATGCAACTCGTCGGACAGGCGCCGGCCACGCTTTGGGTCATCTTCGGCGAGGATCGCTTTCATTGGGACACGAGCTTGATCGGCATTTCGCTTGCCGCATTTGGTATTCTACATTCACTCGCCCAGGCAATGATCACCGGCCCTGTAACCACCAGGCTCGGCGAAAGGCGGGCACTCATGCTCGGAATGATTGCCGACGGCGCAGGCTACATCCTGCTTGCCTTGGCGACAAGGGGATGGATGGCGTTCCCGATTATGGTCCTGCTTGCTTCGGGTGGCATCGGAATGCCGGCGCTGCAAGCAGTGTTGTCCAGGCAGGTAGATGAGGAACGTCAGGGGCAGCTTCAAGGATCTCTTGCGGCGCTCACCAGCCTGACCTCGATCGTCGGGCCCCTCCTCTTCACGGCGATCTATGCGGCCTCTATAACAACGTGGAACGGGTGGGCATGGATTGCAGGTGCCGCCCTCTACTTGCTCTGCCTGCCGGCGCTGCGTCGCGGGTTTTGGAGCGGCGTAGGGCAACGAGCCGATCGCTGATCGTGGGAACGATAGGCCTATGCCATGCGGGTCAAGGCGACTTCCGGCTACCCGTCTTTCAATCACAACAAGTACAGCAATATTAGGACTGCTTTTCGCTCACAGCGGACCTCTAACCCAGCCATCTTGTCCGCTTCGTTCTAAGAACAGACATCCCTCACTTCAGAATGTGTAGTCAACGGGGGACAGGACAATACGAATGTTCCACTAAAAAATACAGATGAGATAATTATTTACACCAAATTTTGGAGATTTATCGTTGTATCAGGTATTAAAAGTACAATTTAAATCTATTATATCTCGCAATAAGCCTGACATGTAGGTTTCTACAAATTCTCTAATTACGTTATTGACATATGAGCATTTGAAGGCGTAACCTTCAATCACTGTATGTAGATGTGTCTTCCCCTGTTGAGGTGGCTGATACAGCATTTCTACTTGCCATTAAACCAGTCTTTCATGTAATCCTATGTAAAATAGTCTGGTTAATTTATTTTACATACGGGTATCAGTGATGAATGAACTCAGTATTGTTAGTGGTAAATTGCAACTGTTGTCGATCATAGGTGACCCGATCGCTCAGGTCAGCGCTCCACTCATGATAAATGCCGCCATCCTTGAAAAACAAATCCCCGACACTTTGATGGTCCCTCTCCATATAAACTCTGTAGGTCTGCAAACCGCTGTCAATGGTCTGAAATGTATTCAGAATTTTCGTGGTGCCATTATAACGATGCCTCACAAACAACATGCGCTTTCATTAATTGATTCAGCCAGTGAATCTGCTATGGCAATCGGAGGATGCAACGTCATCAGGAGGAATGCTCAGGGCCAACTACATGGGGATATGCTCGATGGTGAAGGTTTCGTATCGAGCCTTTTGAAAAGAGGCTTCGATGTGACAGGTAAAAGAGTCTATCTAGCTGGAACAGGCGGTGCTGGCTCAGCTATTGCTTATGCTATGGCCGCCAAACAGGTTGGAGAATTAATTGGCACTGTTGCAAATAGTCGGTGGTGATAAACTTATCATCCCCTTTTGCTGATGGAGCTGTACATGAACCCATTCAAAGGCCGGCATTTTCAGCGTGACATCATTCTGTGGGCCGTACGCTGGTACTGCAAATACGGCATCAGTTACCGTGAGCTGCAGGAGATGCTGGCTGAACGCGGAGTGAATGTCGATCACTCCACGATTTACCGCTGGGTTCAGCGTTATGCGCCTGAAATGGAAAAACGGCTGCGCTGGTACTGGCGTAACCCTTCCGATCTTTGCCCGTGGCACATGGATGAAACCTACGTGAAGGTCAATGGCCGCTGGGCGTATCTGTACCGGGCCGTCGACAGCCGGGGCCGCACTGTCGATTTTTATCTCTCCTCCCGTCGTAACAGCAAAGCTGCATACCGGTTTCTGGGTAAAATCCTCAACAACGTGAAGAAGTGGCAGATCCCGCGATTCATCAACACGGATAAAGCGCCCGCCTATGGTCGCGCGCTTGCTCTGCTCAAACGCGAAGGCCGGTGCCCGTCTGACGTTGAACACCGACAGATTAAGTACCGGAACAACGTGATTGAATGCGATCATGGCAAACTGAAACGGATAATCGGCGCCACGCTGGGATTTAAATCCATGAAGACGGCTTACGCCACCATCAAAGGTATTGAGGTGATGCGTGCACTACGCAAAGGCCAGGCCTCAGCATTTTATTATGGTGATCCCCTGGGCGAAATGCGCCTGGTAAGCAGAGTTTTTGAAATGTAAGGCCTTTGAATAAGACAAAAGGCTGCCTCATCGCTAACTTTGCAACAGTGCCCCTGAGATACAATTATTCGCTCCCTGAAGTGATGCAAACTTCCTGCTGGAGGTGATCAAGTAATTTGCGAGTGAGTGATCAACTGATTTGCGAATGGGGGATCAGATACATGCGAATACACAGGGAGGGGGCTGGGCCGGGCGATCCGGTCAGCGTTGCGGTTTCCGGCGATTTGCGGCCGGTGGCCGGTTAAGTCCGGCGCGGACGCCTTCCATGCCCTGACGGGCATAAGAAAATAAAACCGCCATGCTGCGGTCATTCATGATTTTGTGGTGTAGCGATAAATAGTCATGCGAGAAACGTTGAAGCGCTTAGCAACTGCACCAACTGTCATTTCAGGATCAGCAAGTAAGATTCTAATTTGTTTAACATCTTCTTCAGAAAGTGACGGTTTTCTCCCTCCCACACGGCCCCTTGCGCGTGCAGCTGCAAGGCCTGAGCGCGTTCTTTCAATATTGCGGTTGCGTTCAAAGCTAGAGAATATCGCCATCAGATGCGTATAGATTTCCCCTATAACTGGCGCATTTGTGTCTATTCTGTCCTTGATGGCTATGAAAGTTATTCCGCGTTTCTTCAGGTCGTCGAGTAAAGTAATGACTTGACCCAATGAACCGCCGAGCCGATCTAGTGCCCAAACTACTAGGGTATCTCCCTCGCGCAATGCTTTCAGGCAGTTCTCCAGTTCCGGCGCACCTTTTTTGTCGCGCTTGGGGCCGCTACGTGAGGTCTGATCCTGATAGATTTGCTCACATCCAGCTTTTGTTAGTTCGTCAACCTGGTGCGCCACATCCTGAAGATGCGTAGATTTACGTGCATAGCCGATTTTCATTCTTTTCACGCTAATTAGTTATGGGGTTATTGTTATGTTGATATAGTAACGAGTTTTGTTACATGAGGGGAGTCATTTTTCGGGAGAAGTCAGGACTTTTCAAGACTGTCACAAAAACCATCGTTTTTGATACATTAATTTAACCAATAGGTTGCAGATCAAATCGCCTGTAACAGCCTTTCTGGCTGTTTGTCGTTTTCAGAAGACGGCTGCACTGAACGTCAGAAGCCGACTGCACTATAGCAGCGGAGGGGTTGGATCCATCAGGCAACGACGGGCTGCTGCCGGCCATCAGCGGACGCAGGGAGGACTTTCCGCAACCGGCCGTTCGATGCGGCACCGATGGCCTTCGCGCAGGGGTAGTGAATCCGCCAGGATTGACTTGCGCTGCCCTACCTCTCACTAGTGAGGGGCGGCAGCGCATCAAGCGGTGAGCGCACTCCGGCACCGCCAACTTTCAGCACATGCGTGTAAATCATCGTCGTAGAGACGTCGGAATGGCCGAGCAGATCCTGCACGGTTCGAATGTCGTAACCGCTGCGGAGCAAGGCCGTCGCGAACGAGTGGCGGAGGGTGTGCGGTGTGGCGGGCTTCGTGATGCCTGCTTGTTCTACGGCACGTTTGAAGGCGCGCTGAAAGGTCTGGTCATACATGTGATGGCGACGCACGACACCGCTCCGTGGATCGGTCGAATGCGTGTGCTGCGCAAAAACCCAGAACCACGGCCAGGAATGCCCGGCGCGCGGATACTTCCGCTCAAGGGCGTCGGGAAGCGCAACGCCGCTGCGGCCCTCGGCCTGGTCCTTCAGCCACCATGCCCGTGCACGCGACAGCTGCTCGCGCAGGCTGGGTGCCAAGCTCTCGGGTAACATCAAGGCCCGATCCTTGGAGCCCTTGCCCTCCCGCACGATGATCGTGCCGTGATCGAAATCCAGATCCTTGACCCGCAGTTGCAAACCCTCACTGATCCGCATGCCCGTTCCATACAGAAGCTGGGCGAACAAACGATGCTCGCCTTCCAGAAAACCGAGGATGCGAACCACTTCATCCGGGGTCAGCACCACCGGCAAGCGCCGCGACGGCCGAGGTCTTCCGATCTCCTGAAGCCAGGGCAGATCCGTGCACAGCACCTTGCCGTAGAAGAACAGCAAGGCCGCCAATGCCTGACGATGCGTGGAGACCGAAACCTTGCGCTCGTTCGCCAGCCAGGACAGAAATGCCTCGACTTCGCTGCTGCCCAAGGTTGCCGGGTGACGCACACCGTGGAAACGGATGAAGGCACGAACCCAGTTGACATAAGCCTGTTCGGTTGGTAAGCTGTAATGCAAGTAGCGTATGCGCTCACGCAACTGGTCCAGAACCTTGACCGAACGCAGCGGTGGTAACGGCGCAGTGGCGGTTTTCATGGCTTGTTATGACTGTTTTTTTGTACAGTCTATGCCTCGGGCATCCAAGCAGCAAGCGCGTTACGCCGTGGGTCGATGTTTGATGTTATGGAGCAGCAACGATGTTACGCAGCAACGATGTTACGCAGCAGGGCAGTCGCCCTAAAACAAAGTTAGGCATCACAAAGTACAGCATCGTGACCAACAGCAACGATTCCGTCACACTGCGCCTCATGACTGAGCATGACCTTGCGATGCTCTATGAGTGGCTAAATCGATCTCATATCGTCGAGTGGTGGGGCGGAGAAGAAGCACGCCCGACACTTGCTGACGTACAGGAACAGTACTTGCCAAGCGTTTTAGCGCAAGAGTCCGTCACTCCATACATTGCAATGCTGAATGGAGAGCCGATTGGGTATGCCCAGTCGTACGTTGCTCTTGGAAGCGGGGACGGATGGTGGGAAGAAGAAACCGATCCAGGAGTACGCGGAATAGACCAGTTACTGGCGAATGCATCACAACTGGGCAAAGGCTTGGGAACCAAGCTGGTTCGAGCTCTGGTTGAGTTGCTGTTCAATGATCCCGAGGTCACCAAGATCCAAACGGACCCGTCGCCGAGCAACTTGCGAGCGATCCGATGCTACGAGAAAGCGGGGTTTGAGAGGCAAGGTACCGTAACCACCCCAGATGGTCCAGCCGTGTACATGGTTCAAACACGCCAGGCATTCGAGCGAACACGCAGTGATGCCTAACCCTTCCATCGAGGGGGACGTCCAAGGGCTGGCGCCCTTGGCCGCCCCTCATGTCAAACGTTAGGCGTCATGCATGAACCACACCGTCCCCGCAGAGGTATCCGCTCAGGTGCGGATAGTCGTCGACGTCATAAAGTCACATTTGGAGCCTGTGCTTCTTGCCATTTGTCAATGGCCATTAATTTTGACCCACCTTTGGCCAATAAAATTGACCCACCCTTGCACGTTTAACCCGTTGTTTTCTGTTTCAGCCGATAGCTCTCTCCTCCCAGCATAAAGATGTGTGAGTGATGGATGATTCGGTCGATGATCGGTACTGCCACGTTGTCGTCGTGGAAGAACTCGCCCCAGCAGGTGAAGTCCTTGTTGGTGGTCAGGATGATAGACCGGTATTCGTACAGACTGTTGATCAGCTGGAACAGGTTGTAGCGGGCCTGCCGGGTCATGGGCAGGTAGCCCAGCTCATCGATGATCAAGAGGTCGACCTTGCTCAGCTGGCTGATTTTCTTTTTCAGCTCGCCCTTCATTTCTGCCAGCTCCAGTTCTTCCACCAACTCCAGCGCGGTGCGAAACAATACCCGGTATCCGGCCTCGACGGCCTTGTGGCCAATCCCGATGGCCAGGTGGGTCTTGCCCACGCCTGGCGGGCCGATGAAGATCACGTTGTTGCGCTCGTCGATGAACCGGAAGTCCAGCAGGCTGTTGATCTGGCGCTTGCTGATGGTGGTCTGGTGGCGATAGTCAAAGCCCTCCAGATGCTTGTGCGCAGGAAAGCCTGCCGTCTTGTAATTGCGCTGTACCCGGTTGGCCTGACGCTGCTGGAGTTCGTATTCAGCCAGTCGCTGTGCAAAGCTCAGGAACGACATTTCACTGGCTTCGGCCTCGGCCAGTAACTGGGCGAGCTCTGCGGCGATGGAGGTCATGCGCAGGCTACGGTACTGGGCGGCAGTCTGTTCAAGCATGCCCATGGGTCACCTCCTGGCCAGTCGAGCGGCCAAGCTGTCGGTATGCACTCAAGTCCAGCTCTGACGGAGCCTCTGGCACGGGCTCAGGCAGACGCTCACGCCGGCTGGCCAGCTGGGTGGCCACCAGATACGCTTCGATCTGTCGGGCGGTCAGGCCCGGCTTCTGGCTCAGGTTCAACAGCATGTCCCGTTCAACAGGTGCGTGCTTACTCAGCAGGTTGCGTACTGCGAACAGTTGATCCTTATAGACCTTGGGCAAGGATCTCCGCAACTGATCACACAAGGCCAGGCTGAGTGCCTCGTCGCCCACCAGTACTTGAATGTCCTGCTCCAGCTGCTGCCGGCGCTGGGCATGGTCACGGTAGTGGTGGGTGTTTTTGATAATCTGACCTTTGCCGCCCGCCAACGCATGCTGGGCAATCACTTCGCCAGTTTGTAGATCAATCACATGCAGCTGGCTGTCGTCTTCCAGCACACCGACACGGCTTTGCTGCCAGGCCATGGGCACAGAGTACTTGTTGGCCTTCCAGGAGATCAGTCCGGTCTTATCCGCCTTGCGGGTCTCACGGGCTTCAGATGTGACGCAAGAGGGTGACAGGTAGGGCTTGAGCAGAGCCTGTTCGTCACGTTCAAAACGCAGCTGAGGTGCCTCACCTGTGGTGCCGTGTGCCCGCACATTGGCGACCTTGTCCAGCCAGTGATGCACATGCTCGCGCAGGTGCTGCTCATCACGGAAGGTCTCGCCGTAAAAGCAGTCCTGCTTGACGTATTTGACGCCCGCTTCAACCTTGCCCTTGCTCTCGGGGTCATAGCCTTCGCAAGCATGGATACGAAAGCCGGCTGTGGTGGCGTACTGATGAAAACGCTCGTTGAGGGTCAGCTCCCGGTATTTCTCCTCAATCACCACCAGCTTGGTCTGGTCGTACACCAGCTCTTCAGGCATGCCGCCAAAGTAGCGCAGCGCTTCGTCATGCAGCTGGATGAACTGCCGGGTATCCAGCGGCTTAAACGACAGGCCCACATACATCAGCCGCGAGTACGCCAGCACAAACACAACAAAGTGCACCACTGTTTCCACGCCACCAATCAGCACGTTACGCAGCTCGCCCGGGTCAACCTGGCACTGCACACCCGGCACCTCATCAACCACCGGCTCGTAATATCGGTGCTGACCGGTTGCAACCTCTTCCTTCAGCGCGCTGACGTAACGACGAATACTGCGCTCGGAGGTCGGCAGCTCACCCAGTTTCTCCTTGAGCTTGCGGGCAATCTTGACTGCACTGAGCCCGGGAAAGCTGGCCAGCAAGCTGATCAGGTATCCCCGGTAGGTGTCGAGCTGTTTGCTGCGGACAGGGTTATCCAGCTTGCGGGCAGTGGTTGTTTCATCCTGACGCAGATACTTGCGCACGCTGTTGCGCGAGATGCCCAGCTCCCGGCTGATGGCCCGAATGGAAAGTCCTTTGCCATCGTCATGTAATGATTTTATTTTGTGTATCACGTTCCACCTCATCATCAGAACGGTTCCCGGCCTGCCAAAAGGCTGGGAACCCTATCTGCATTTCTGGCCGGTTGGCCACCTTGGGGTGGGTCAAAATTAATGGCCAGGGCACTGTTGCAAAGTTAGCGATGAGGCAGCCTTTTGTCTTATTCAAAGGCCTTACATTTCAAAAACTCTGCTTACCAGGCGCATTTCGCCCAGGGGATCACCATAATAAAATGCTGAGGCCTGGCCTTTGCGTAGTGCACGCATCACCTCAATACCTTTGATGGTGGCGTAAGCCGTCTTCATGGATTTAAATCCCAGCGTGGCGCCGATTATCCGTTTCAGTTTGCCATGATCGCATTCAATCACGTTGTTCCGGTACTTAATCTGTCGGTGTTCAACGTCAGACGGGCACCGGCCTTCGCGTTTGAGCAGAGCAAGCGCGCGACCATAGGCGGGCGCTTTATCCGTGTTGATGGGGAGCCCGCAGAATTCGGAAAAAATCGTACGCTAAGGTTTTCCGGGCATCCGTAAGGGCCGAAACTTCCCGTCTTCCAGTCTGCGGCTCTGCCGCCAGACGTAATCGCCGGTTAGGTTGATGTGCTCCCAGCCCAGCGGCGACAGGAATTGCAGCAGCTCGCCGTCCACCGGCTTGCCGGCCTCGACCAACCCCTGGGTGGCGCGTTCCAGGTACACCGTGTTCCACAGCACGATAGCCGCCGTCACCAGGTTGAGGCCGCTGGCCCGGTAGCGCTGCTGCTCGAAGCTCCGATCCCTGATTTCCCCAAGGCGGTTGAAGAACACCGCCCTGGCCAGCGAGTTGCGCGCCTCACCTTTGTTCAGGCCGGCATGCACGCGGCGGCGCAGTTCAACACTTTGCAGCCAGTCCAGGATGAACAGCGTGCGCTCGATCCGGCCCAGCTCGCGCAGGGCCACGGCCAGTCCGTTCTGGCGCGGGTAGCTGCCGAGCTTGCGCAGCATCAGCGAGGCGGTGACGGTGCCCTGCTTGATCGAGCTGGCCAGGCGCAGGATGTCGTCCCAGTGGGCACGCACGTGCTTGATGTTCAGGGTGCCGCCGATCAGCGGGCGCAACGTCGGGTAGGCTTGCACGCCCTGCGGCACGTACAGCTTGGTTTCGCCGAGGTCGCGGATGCGCGGCGCGAAGCGGAAGCCTAGCAGGTGCATCAGGGCAAAGACGTGATCGGTGAAGCCGGCCGTGTCGGTGTAGTGCTCCTCGATCCGCAGGTCGGACTCGTGGTACAGCAGGCCGTCGAGCACATAGGTGGAATCGCGGACGCCGACATTCACCACGCGGGTGCTGAACGGCGCGTACTGGTCGGAGATATGGGTATAGAACAGCCGTCCCGGCTCGCTACCGTACTTCGGGTTGACGTGCCCGGTGCTCTCGCCCCGGCCACCCGCGCGGAAGCGCTGGCCATCGGAGGATGAGGTCGTGCCGTCGCCCCAGTGGGCGGCAAAGGCGTGGCGATACTGGTGGTTGACCAGCTCGGCCAAGGCCGCCGAATAGGTTTCGTCGCGGATGTGCCAGGCTTGCAGCCAGGACAGCTTGGCGTAGGTCAGGCCGGGGCTCGACTCGGCCATCTTGGTCAGCCCGAGGTTGATCGCATCACCGAGGATTGCGGACAGCAGCAACGTCCTGTCTTTGGCCTCGGCCCCGTCCTTCAAGTGGGTGAAGTGGCGGCTGAAGCCCGTCCAGTCGTCCACGTCCATCAGCAGTTCGGTGATCTTGATGCGCGGCAGTAACTGGCTGGTTTGGTCGATCAGCGCCTGCGCCCGATCCGGCACCGCCGCATCCAGCGGGGTGATTTTCAGCCCTGACTCGGTGAGGATGGCATCGGGCAGCTCGTTGTCCTTGGCCAGGCGGGTGACGGTGGCCAACTGCTCGTCCAGCAGCTGCAAACGCTCTTCCAGGTACTGGTCGCTGTTCGGGTTGATCGCCAGGGGCAGGGCCTGCTCGCGCTTGAGTGCGGCGAACTTCTCGGCCGGCAGCAGGTAGTCGTCGAAGTCGCGGAACTGCCGCGAGCCCTTGACCCAGATGTCGCCGGAGCGCAGGGCGTTCTTCAGCTCGGACAGGGCGCAGATTTCGTAGAATTTCCGGTCGAGGCCTTCCGGGGTGATCACCAGCGGCTTCCAGCGCGGCTTGATGAAGGCCGTGGGTGCATCGGCCGGCACCTTGCGCAGGTTGTCGGCGTTCATCTCACGCAGGGTCTGCACGGCTGCCAGCACGCCTTGCGCGGCCGGCGCGGCGCGCAGTTCCAGCACCTCCAGCAAGGCCGGCGTGTAACGGCGCAGGGTGGCGAAGTTCTCGCCGACCAGGTGCAGGTGGTCGAAGCCTTCCGGCCGGGCCAGCAGCTCGGCCTCGCTGACGCTCTCGGTGAACTCGTCCCAGGGAATCACCGCCTCGATGGCGGCATAGGGGTCGCTGCCGCTTTCCTTCGCTTCCAGCAGCGCCTGGCCGATCCTGGAGTACAGGCGCACCTTGTCGTTGATCGCCTTGCCCTGCTTCTGGAACTGCTGCTGATGCTTGTGCTTCGCGCCGCTGAACAGCTTGACCAGGATGCGGTCATGCAGATCGACCAGCTCATCGATCACGGTCGCGGTGCTCTCCAGCACCACGGCGGCCAGGGTCGCGTAGCGGCGCTGCGGCTCGAACTTACCGAGGTCTTTGGGCGTCATCTGCCCACCCTCGCGGGCCAGCTTGAGCAGGCGGTTCTGGTGGATGTGCCGGCCCAGGCCTTCGGGCAAGTCCACCAACTGAAATGTCTTCAGCCGCTCGATGTGTTCCAGCATGTGCCGAGAGTTGGGTTTCAGCGGTGCCTGGCGCAGCCAGGTCAACCAGGTGATGCTGCTGCCGGCCTTGAGCTTCAACAGCTCGTCCAGCTTGGCCCGATGCGAGTCCGTGAGTGGTTCGACCAGGGCGCGGTAGACCCGCCGATTGGCTCGCGCAATGGCTTCCGAGCAGGCCCGGTCAATCACGCTCAGCGCCGGCAGGATGCGTCGTTTCTGCCGTAGGCTCTCCAGGGCCTGACCGGCCAGCAGCAAGCCTTTGTCGGTCTGCTGGGCCAGCTCGGTTAGCTCGCGCACCAGGGCGCGGAAGTCGGACAGGCCGAACGGGGCCAGTTGCAGGTAGGTGCGCAGTTCCTGGGCATGCTCGCGACGGGTCACGTCGCGCTCGCCGTACTTTGCCCAGCTCGCCGGCTCGGCCTGGACTTGCTTCGCCACCCACAGGATGACCGGCTCGGGCAGCTCGCTGTCGGTTCCCAGCGCGTAACCGGGGTAGCGCAGCAGGCAGAGCTGCACGGCGAAGCCGAGGCGGTTGGCGTCGCCGCGTCGCTGGCGGATCAGCGACAGGTCGGAGTCGTTGAAGGTGTAGTAGCGGATCAGGTCATCCTGGCTTTCCGGCAGCGCAAGCAGGGTGTCCCGCTCCGTGGCCGAGAGGATCAAGCGACGCGGCATGTGTCAGTCGTCCGTGCGGAGGTACTGGTAGAGGGTTTCCCGGCTGATGTTGAACTCGCGGGCAAGCTGCGCCTTGGGCTCGCCGGCCGTCGCTCGCTGCCGCAGGGTAGCAGCCTGCTCATCGGACAGGGCTTTCTTGCGGCCCCGGTACGCGCCACGCTGCTTGGCCAAGGCGATGCCCTCACGCTGCCGCTCGCGGATCAGGGCGCGCTCGAACTCAGCGAAGGCCCCCATCACCGACAGCATCAGGTTGGCCATCGGCGAGTCCTCGCCAGTGAACACCAGGCCCTCCTTCAGGAACTCGATGCGCACGCCGCGCTGAGTCAGCTTCTGTACCAAGCGACGCAGGTCATCGAGGTTGCGGGCCAGCCGATCCATGCTGTGCACCACCACTGTATCGCCTTCGCGGACGAAGCTCAGCAGCGCTTCGAGCTGGGGGCGCTGGGTGTCCTTGCCCGATGCCTTGTCGGTGAACACCTTGCTCACCTGGGTTTGTTCCAGCTGGCGTTCCGGGTTCTGGTCAAAGCTGCTGAACCGGACGTAGCCGATGCGGTGCCCCTGCACGATGTCTCCTTGGTTGAAGGCGGCTTAAGTGCACTTTCTGTTCCGTTGTGCCTCAAAGCCCATTTCTGTCAGGCTGAAATCTATAACCTTCGCGGGCATGTGTCAAAAAATGGGAAAGCAGACTCTATTCTGACGAAGCGGCGCGGCCCTGCCTGACATCAAGTTAGGGTATAGCCTAGATTGACATGCGCGATGCAACCCTTAACTTGCTTGCACCTATCGTTTCCATGCTAGCTTTATCGTAACGCTCAAGAAATTGGGCTTAATGCCGAAAACAATAAAATAAAACAGCCAACCCTTGAGGTTCTTATGCGCCAGAATTTACCAGTGACGGGTCGAAACTTAGAACTCCCAAAAGATGCCAATATTCTTTCGACTACCTCCCCTCAAAGCCATATCACGTACGTTAATCCTGACTTCATTAAAATCAGTGGTTTCACTGAGGAAGAACTATTAGGCCAGCCTCACAACATCGTAAGACACCCAGATATGCCGCCTGCTGCATTTGAGCATATGTGGAGTACATTAAAATCTGGCCGCTCATGGATGGGGCTAGTAAAAAATCGCTGTAAAAATGGCGACCACTATTGGGTAAGTGCTTATGTAACGCCAATAGCTAAGAATGGTTCGATTGTTGAATACCAGTCTGTAAGGACCAAGCCTGAACCTGAGCAGGTTTTGGCTGCGGAAAAATTATATGCTCAATTGAGAAGCGGGAAGGCCGCGAGGCCGAAATTGGCTGCTAGCTTTTCCGTGAAAATACTCTTGCTCATATGGGGTAGTATTATATCAAGCGCAATGGCTGCCGGCATGCTTACTGATACATCAATAAGCAGCTTATTGTTAGCCACTTTAATGTCAGGAAGCTTAAGCTCTGTTAGTGTTTTGGCTATTCTCTCTCCTCTTGGAAGACTGGTTGAAAGAGCCAGGAATATTTCCAATAACCCATTAAGTCAATCCCTCTACACTGGGCGCACCGATGAGTTTGGCCAAATAGAGTTTGCTTTACGAATGATGCAAGCTGAAACAGGCGCCATAGTAGGTCGCATAGGTGATGCATCAAATCGGCTTAGCGAACACACCCGAGGCCTACTAAAGGATATTGAGTCAAGCAATGTACTTACAGTTGAGCAGCAGGCAGAGACAGATCAAATAGCAACGGCAGTAAACCAAATGGTGGCAAGCATTCAAGAGGTTGCGAGCAATGCACAGCATGCTGCAGATGCGGCCGGAAGAGCAGACACTGAGACGGCATCTGGCCAGCGTCTGGTAGCCCACACAAGCCAGTCAATCACTGCCCTTGAAGGTGAAATTAGGCAAGCCACTCAGGTTATTCATGAGCTTGAAGGTCAAAGTAACGAGATATCAAAAGTTCTTGACGTTATACGAGGGATCGCCGAGCAAACGAATTTGTTGGCACTCAACGCAGCAATTGAGGCCGCGCGTGCTGGTGAGCAGGGGCGTGGTTTTGCTGTTGTCGCCGATGAGGTTCGCAGTCTTGCTGCTCGCACACAGCAATCGACAACGGATATTCAAAGCATGATCAGCGCTCTACAAGAGCGAGCGCAATCCGCTGTTACAGTCATGGAGCAAAGTAGTCGGCAAGCGCACACGAGTGTAGCTCACGCAGAGGAAGCAGCTACAGCTCTTGATGGAATTGGCCAACGCGTTAACGAAATTACCGACATGAACGCGCAAATAGCGACTGCGGTCGAGCAGCAGGGAGCAGTAAGTGAAGACATAAACCGCAGTATTATCAATATACGCGATGCTGCTGATACCAATGTACAGACCGGGCAGAATAATTTGCAAAGTGCGAAATCTGTCGCTCAGTTAACTAGCGCTCTGAGCGAACTGGCAAAACAGTTTTGGGAAAAACGAGGATAACGCTTTTCAGTATCTCGACAGGGATAACTTACTTTACCATCGGTTATCCCTTTTAGCCGCACAAATTTTAGCCATGGCTTTTCAGGAAGTCAGGGCTATCAGAATGGCCTTAGAAAGCCTAGTCAAAGAGCTGTCACGAGAACACCGTTAGCTTAGCGTACGATTTTTTCCGAATTCTGCGGTTCCCCCTTGATGAATCGCGGGATCTGCCACTTCTTCACGTTGTTGAGGATTTTACCCAGAAACCGGTATGCAGCTTTGCTGTTACGACGGGAGGAGAGATAAAAATCGACAGTGCGGCCCCGGCTGTCGACGGCCCGGTACAGATACGCCCAGCGGCCATTGACCTTCACGTAGGTTTCATCCATGTGCCACGGGCAAAGATCGGAAGGGTTACGCCAGTACCAGCGCAGCCGTTTTTCCATTTCAGGCGCATAACGCTGAACCCAGCGGTAAATCGTGGAGTGATCGACATTCACTCCGCGTTCAGCCAGCATCTCCTGCAGCTCACGGTAACTGATGCCGTATTTGCAGTACCAGCGTACGGCCCACAGAATGATGTCACGCTGAAAATGCCGGCCTTTGAATGGGTTCATGTGCAGCTCCATCAGCAAAAGGGGATGATAAGTTTATCACCACCGACTATTTGCAACAGTGCCAACGCCGGGTTATTCTTATTTGTCGCTTCTTTACTCGCCTTTATCGGCCTTCACTCAAGGATGTATTGTGGTTATGCGTTATATTCGCCTGTGTATTATCTCCCTGTTAGCCACCCTGCCGCTGGCGGTACACGCCAGCCCGCAGCCGCTTGAGCAAATTAAACAAAGCGAAAGCCAGCTGTCGGGCCGCGTAGGCATGATAGAAATGGATCTGGCCAGCGGCCGCACGCTGACCGCCTGGCGCGCCGATGAACGCTTTCCCATGATGAGCACCTTTAAAGTAGTGCTCTGCGGCGCAGTGCTGGCGCGGGTGGATGCCGGTGACGAACAGCTGGAGCGAAAGATCCACTATCGCCAGCAGGATCTGGTGGACTACTCGCCGGTCAGCGAAAAACACCTTGCCGACGGCATGACGGTCGGCGAACTCTGCGCCGCCGCCATTACCATGAGCGATAACAGCGCCGCCAATCTGCTGCTGGCCACCGTCGGCGGCCCCGCAGGATTGACTGCCTTTTTGCGCCAGATCGGCGACAACGTCACCCGCCTTGACCGCTGGGAAACGGAACTGAATGAGGCGCTTCCCGGCGACGCCCGCGACACCACTACCCCGGCCAGCATGGCCGCGACCCTGCGCAAGCTGCTGACCAGCCAGCGTCTGAGCGCCCGTTCGCAACGGCAGCTGCTGCAGTGGATGGTGGACGATCGGGTCGCCGGACCGTTGATCCGCTCCGTGCTGCCGGCGGGCTGGTTTATCGCCGATAAGACCGGAGCTAGCAAGCGGGGTGCGCGCGGGATTGTCGCCCTGCTTGGCCCGAATAACAAAGCAGAGCGCATTGTGGTGATTTATCTGCGGGATACGCCGGCGAGCATGGCCGAGCGAAATCAGCAAATCGCCGGGATCGGCGCGGCGCTGATCGAGCACTGGCAACGCTAAGCCGGCGGTGGCCGCGCGCGTTATCCGGCCCGCAGCACCTCGCAGGCGTGCCGGGCGATATGACTGGCGGCGGCATCGGAAAGATGCCGGTCGGTAATGATGGTGGTGAACCGGGTCAAAGGTAACGCCATAAACGTGGCCACCTGATTGTATTTCGAACTGTCGCACAGCAGGATGCTTCTCGCGCTGACCTGGCTGACGGTCTCCTTGACGGTAACCTTGTTCTCATCAGGGGTGAATATCCCGCGACTGTCCCAGCCGCTGGCGGAGATAAAGGCCGTATCGATAGCCAGGTGGCGTAACGTACGCGCCGCCGATTCGCCCACGCAGGAGCGGTTCTCCCGGCACAGAGTGCCGCCGGTGTGGATCACGCCGCACTGGCTGGCATCGATCAGCAGCTGGGTTATCTCAAAATCATTGGTGACCACCTGGAGATCGTTCCGGTCGAGGATCGCCCGCGCCAGCGCCAGGGTGGTAGTCCCGGCATCCAGATAGATGCAACTGTTTTTAGCGATATGACTCGCCGCCAGCGCGCCGATCGCCTGTTTCTCCTCACTCTGCAGCGTGCTTTTCACCAGATGACTGGGTTCCGCGGCCAGCCGGCTGACGGCGCGTACGCCGCCCGAGACGCTGACCAGCAGCCCCTGCTCCTCCAGTTTACTGACGTCCCGACGGATGGTCATATGGGACACGCCGAGGATCTCCGTCAGCTCGTTAATGCTTACCGCCCCACGCTGCTCCACCAGGGCTAAAATACGCTGATGTCGTTCTATTGGAATCACCGCTCTCCCCTTACCATTTTTTCACACCAGGCGTCACCACCCAGGCTACGGCCCTGGCGACACCCGGTGTTGTTATCGCGCTTTGCCGCTGTTTTTTACGCTATTTTAGGGCAAGAATCGCCGCTGTGCAGCCTCTTTCCGCCTGTGAATTTTTTATATTCATGTGGGTTATTCGTGATAACTCTCACATAAATTCACATGATAACGCTTTATTCTATCATTAAATCACATTAATTAACTAATGTTCACAAGGAGACCAGCATGGCTGCACACACTAACGTCTGCGTGATTGGACTGGGTTCAATGGGCATGGGCGCCGCCCGCGCCTGCCTGCAGGCGGGCCTGAACACCTGGGGCGTTGACATCAATCCCGACAACTGTCGCGCACTGCTGGCGGCGGGCGCCAAAGGCGCGGGCCCCAGCGCGGTGCCGTTCGCCGCGGAACTGGATGCAGTTGTGCTGCTGGTGGTCAATGCCGCCCAGGTGCGGGGGATCCTGTTCGGCGAGAGCGGCCTCGCCGCCCATCTGAAGCCGGGCACCGTCGTGATGGTGTCGTCCACCATCGCCTCCGCCGATGCTCAGGCCATTGCCGAGGCGCTGGCGGAGTACCAGCTATTGATGCTCGACGCGCCGGTATCGGGCGGCGCCGTGAAAGCGGCCGCCGGCGACATGACGGTGATGGCCTCCGGGAGCGATGCCGCCTTTGCCCGACTCGCGCCGGTGCTGGACGCCGTGGCCGGCAAAGTCTACCGCATCGGGAGCGACATTGGTCTTGGCTCGACGGTAAAAATTATCCATCAGCTGCTGGCCGGGGTGCACATCGCCGTTGCCGCCGAAGCGATGGCGCTTGCCGCCCGCGCCGGGATCCCACTGGAGACGATGTATGACGTGGTCACCCACGCGGCGGGTAATTCCTGGATGTTTGAGAATCGCATGCAGCACGTCCTGGATGGCGATTACTCGCCAAAATCCGCTGTCGATATTTTTGTCAAAGATCTCGGGCTGGTGAATGACACTGCCCGGGCGCTGACCTTCCCGCTGCCGCTCGCTACCACCGCGCTGAATATGTTCACCTCCGCCAGTAATGCCGGATTCGGTCGGGAAGATGACAGCGCGGTGATCAAGATTTTCAACGGCATCACCCTGCCGGGCCATAAACAGTGAGGAGAGACAACATGCAGCTTGGTGTCATTGCCGATGACTTCACCGGCGCCACGGATATTGCCAGCTTCCTCGTGCGCAACGGCATGCCGACGGTGCAACTGAATGGCGTGCCGACCCGCGATATTCCGCTGACCAGCGAGGCGGTGGTCATCAGCCTGAAAACCCGCTCCTGCCCGGCGGAAATGGCCGTCAGCCAGTCGCTGGCGGCCCTGCGCTGGCTGCAGGCCCAGGGCTGTCAGCAGTTTTATTTCAAGTACTGTTCCACTTTCGACAGCACCGCGCAGGGCAACATTGGCCCGGTGCTGGATGCCCTGCTGGCCGAGCTGGGTGAGACGCGGACGGTGATTTCCCCGGCGCTGCCGGTTAACGGCCGCACGGTCTATCAGGGATATCTGTTCGTCGGCGAGCAACTGCTGAATGAGTCCGGGATGCGCCACCATCCGGTGACGCCGATGGAGGATGCGCACCTGGGCCGCTTAATTGAGTGCCAAGGGCGCGGAAAAGCCGCGCTGATTGCCTGGCCGATTGTCGCCCGGTCGCCGCCGCGCTGGCGGCAGTCAACGATCCGGCGGTGCGCTATGTGGTGCTCGACGCCCTCAGCGAACAGGATCTGCTCACCCAGGGCGTGGCGCTGCGGGAGATGAAGCTGGTCTCCGGCGGTTCCGGCCTCGCCATCGGCCTCGCCCGCGACTGGGCGCAGCGCCATGGCGCCAGGGGGGAAAGCGCTCAGGCCGGCATGCCGCTGGCCGGTCCGGCGGTGGTGCTCTCGGGCTCCTGCTCGGTGATGACCAACAGCCAGGTGGCGGCCTATCGTCAACAGGCCCCCGCCCGCGCCGTCGACTTAAGCGCCTGCTTTACCGATCTGGAGAGCTACGTCAGGACGCTGACTGACTGGGTGGACGCGCAGCGCGATGCGCCGCTGGCGCCGATGATCTATGCCACCACCGAGCCGCAAACGCTGCAGCGGATCCAGGCGCAGTATGGCGACAAGGCCAGCAGCGAACGGGTGGAACAGCTGTTTGCCGCTCTTGCCGCCGCCCTGAAGGCGAACGGATTTACCCGCTTTATTGTGGCCGGAGGGGAAACGTCGAGCATTGTGGCGCAGACCCTGGGGGTTGAGGCGTTCCATATTGGGCCGACCATCTCCCCTGGCGTGCCCTGGGTGCGTGACACCCGCCAGCCGCTCTCCCTGGCGCTGAAGTCAGGTAACTTCGGCGATATCCAGTTCTTTGCCCGTGCCCAGCAGGAGTTTCGTCATGACTGAGCAACAACTGCGAGAGGAAATGGTGCAGATTGGCGCCTCGTTGTTTAGCCGCGGCTATGCCACCGGCTCCGCTGGCAATCTGTCGCTGCTGCTGCCGGACGGCAACCTGCTGGCGACGCCGACCGGCGCCTGCCTCGGCGAACTGCAGGCTCAGCGGTTGTCGGTGGTGACGCTGCAAGGGGAATGGATCTCCGGCGACAAACCGTCGAAAGAGGTCACTTTTCACCGGGCGGTCTATTTGCACAACCCGGCCTGCAAGGCGATCGTCCACTTGCACAGCCACTATCTGACCGCGCTCTCCTGCCTGCAGGGGCTCGGGCACTGTTGCAAAGTTAGCGATGAGGCAGCCTTTTGTCTTATTCAAAGGCCTTACATTTCAAAAACTCTGCTTACCAGGCGCATTTCGCCCAGGGGATCACCATAATAAAATGCTGAGGCCTGGCCTTTGCGTAGTGCACGCATCACCTCAATACCTTTGATGGTGGCGTAAGCCGTCTTCATGGATTTAAATCCCAGCGTGGCGCCGATTATCCGTTTCAGTTTGCCATGATCGCATTCAATCACGTTGTTCCGGTACTTAATCTGTCGGTGTTCAACGTCAGACGGGCACCGGCCTTCGCGTTTGAGCAGAGCAAGCGCGCGACCATAGGCGGGCGCTTTATCCGTGTTGATGAATCGCGGGATCTGCCACTTCTTCACGTTGTTGAGGATTTTACCCAGAAACCGGTATGCAGCTTTGCTGTTACGACGGGAGGAGAGATAAAAATCGACAGTGCGGCCCCGGCTGTCGACGGCCCGGTACAGATACGCCCAGCGGCCATTGACCTTCACGTAGGTTTCATCCATGTGCCACGGGCAAAGATCGGAAGGGTTACGCCAGTACCAGCGCAGCCGTTTTTCCATTTCAGGCGCATAACGCTGAACCCAGCGGTAAATCGTGGAGTGATCGACATTCACTCCGCGTTCAGCCAGCATCTCCTGCAGCTCACGGTAACTGATGCCGTATTTGCAGTACCAGCGTACGGCCCACAGAATGATGTCACGCTGAAAATGCCGGCCTTTGAATGGGTTCATGTGCAGCTCCATCAGCAAAAGGGGATGATAAGTTTATCACCACCGACTATTTGCAACAGTGCCAAGCTAACTGGTTTAACGATGCTCAGGAACACACTTTCAATCTCGATATTCGTGAAGTCACGCTCAGTGATAAACCTGAAGTACCTGAAAACGATGCCTATGCTTACATTAATGAGCATGTGCCGGATCATGATGTACTTCTAGCAGGTTTCCCCTGTCAACCGTTTAGCCTTGCGGGCGTAAGCAAGAAAAACTCGCTCGGGCGCGCGCATGGTTTCGAATGTGAGGCTCAGGGAACGCTTTTCTTCGATGTGGCGCGTATTATCCGCGCAAAAAAACCTGCCATCTTTGTTCTTGAAAACGTTAAAAACCTGAAGAGCCATGACAAGGGTAAAACCTTTAAAGTCATCATGGATACCCTCGACGAACTGGGCTATGAAGTTGCGGATGCAGCTGAGATGGGCAAAAACGATCCTAAAGTTATCGACGGAAAGCACTTTTTACGGCACTGTTGCAAATAGTCGGTGGTGATAAACTTATCATCCCCTTTTGCTGATGGAGCTGCACATGAACCCATTCAAAGGCCGGCATTTTCAGCGTGACATCATTCTGTGGGCCGTACGCTGGTACTGCAAATACGGCATCAGTTACCGTGAGCTGCAGGAGATGCTGGCTGAACGCGGAGTGAATGTCGATCACTCCACGATTTACCGCTGGGTTCAGCGTTATGCGCCTGAAATGGAAAAACGGCTGCGCTGGTACTGGCGTAACCCTTCCGATCTTTGCCCGTGGCACATGGATGAAACCTACGTGAAGGTCAATGGCCGCTGGGCGTATCTGTACCGGGCCGTCGACAGCCGGGGCCGCACTGTCGATTTTTATCTCTCCTCCCGTCGTAACAGCAAAGCTGCATACCGGTTTCTGGGTAAAATCCTCAACAACGTGAAGAAGTGGCAGATCCCGCGATTCATCAACACGGATAAAGCGCCCGCCTATGGTCGCGCGCTTGCTCTGCTCAAACGCGAAGGCCGGTGCCCGTCTGACGTTGAACACCGACAGATTAAGTACCGGAACAACGTGATTGAATGCGATCATGGCAAACTGAAACGGATAATCGGCGCCACGCTGGGATTTAAATCCATGAAGACGGCTTACGCCACCATCAAAGGTATTGAGGTGATGCGTGCACTACGCAAAGGCCAGGCCTCAGCATTTTATTATGGTGATCCCCTGGGCGAAATGCGCCTGGTAAGCAGAGTTTTTGAAATGTAAGGCCTTTGAATAAGACAAAAGGCTGCCTCATCGCTAACTTTGCAACAGTGCCCCTATATGTGCATTTTATAGTCTCCAACCCTATAACCACACATTCAGTAAGCATACAACATTAGCGTCGTTTTTTGAGAATGGTTACAACTTTAGTGCTTTGTGTACAACTTTATTGTCTTCGGACAGTAGGACCCTCTAAAACCAATAGAATTTACGTAGAAACGCGTTTAGTAAAGGCTTTACTAATTACTAATGACTAACATATTAGCACTTTCAGATCTGTCAGCAATAACCCCGGGCGGCGAAATAATGAGAAGAGTTCTTCCGGAGAGCCTTTTCTTTCTATCTGATTGATTTTTAACACTTTTAAATGTCAGCTTTATGTAAACCTGTGGGATTTACTCCTAATTAAATCCCATAGTATGAAAATTAGGCATTTGCAAACCTTAATGACGTGACGTTGTCACGTAAATCAATGGAATTTAGTCTCTAGTAAAGAGTTAACTAGTGACTAACTGCCTGATCGGTGTGCTTGAACGGTGCACTTCAGGCCGGATATAAAAATTGATGAGAGATATACAGAAAATGATGGACCGGCTTAATAAGCCAGCCTTTCTTGGGATGATTGATGATGTTGAACACGCTATAAAGCGAAAATGCCCCTTTTTAACCTATAGGTTGGGCACTATGAGTAAGATACAATCAAATCGCCAGTCAGATGGCTAATTTCATTTTGACCAAAGCGGGCTATTTCAAGCGTTATCGCTGAGACGAGGCTTCAATGACAAGTACACTTGACCCATCACACAAGCAAATTGAAATGTGGCGCAGAGCTACCGGTTCCGAAGGTGGACTCAACGAATACCGCAACTGGGTTCTGGAAAATAGTATGAGATTTACAGCATACGGTATCCATACCGTTATCGTCGAAGGTGAGGCGAAGCATATAACAGCGCTTGATGATGTTACCCTCTGTAACGAGTGGGCGAAGCTTAAAAGAGAAAACAATAGGCTTTACGCAGCAAATGAAAAAATTTGCTCTGGCTGGCGTGGTTTTGTGTTGCGTTTGTTAGGAATAACACTGTCATGCAGAAAACCGGTCATCTTACTGGGGGCAGACGCGAAGAATCAAAATGATGCCGTGAAAGGGGCTGATTTGTAATTTTCAGGCGAGCCCACCGTTCTTAGAAAGCTGTTCTATGGGTATGTAAGGAAGATAATGTTCTCTGAACGCTCAGTACACTTAATCACTTCCTGTACAAAGGGCAAGAATCATCAGGGCCACGTCTGGCCGACATTGGACATAGATCCAAAACAAACCCCGGACGACGCAGCATATGCCTGGAGTAACATTGTAGACGACGCCAGAAGTAATCAGGCGGTACCGGCATTGTCCTTGTATTCAGGTAATCACTGGTCTACGGCAAAGGAAATTTTAAACTCAACCAGAAATCTGGAGTTGTGGATAATCTCTGCCGGGATGGGGTTTTTAAATAGTCGAGATCGGGTGCCCTCTTACGAGGCGACATTTCATCAAGTACCATTCAGGCATGATCTCTGGTGGAAAGCCATCACAAAATCACTAGGAAAGCATAACCGTTGCGCAACTATAAGCCAGTTAATGCAGTCCAGTCCGAATGATGAATATTTGATTGCGGCTTCGCCTGTTTATATTTCTGCTGTCCAGAATGACATCCTGAAGGGCATTGAGAGTTTGACTCATCCTCTTACGCAACTAACGATCGTGACATCAGGGGCATATGCTGGCCCACTTGAAGAATACTTAATTAAGAGTTCTTCTAGGATGATGAAAGAGCTAGAGTGCAATATGGTGTGCCTGAATATAAAACTGGCTCAATACATACTTAAAAGTGGTAGTCGTTAGAACTAGACTGTTAATGATACAATTCTCCTGTTATTTTATTTTTATAAAAGGTCTCAAATATGCTCAAAAACAGATTTTCTTTATTGTGTCTTGCTGTGGCATCGTCACTTACTCTTACTGCTTGCGATGTAGTTGATGCTGCCTATGACGAGACTTTAAATGATAATGCACCCGAAATTGTAATAGCTGGAGGATTCAAAATTGATATCCAAGGTAATGCAGTTCCGGTTGAGGGATATGATAATTGCTCTTTGAATACTCTTCAGGGAAGCGTTGATACGGATAAATCAAATTGTATTGTTCTGGATAGAACACGTAAAAAAGTACCGGTTCTAGTTCATTTGTCATCCGGTCCCGTCAAAGAAGAATGGAAGATCGAGCACCAGGTTGAAAAAACCAAATCCGGCAAAAATTTCATCCAAACTCGTATGATTAGACCTGACGGTAACTTTGTAGTGCCTGCATCCTCAGAACGAGGGATCTTTAGTGGCAAACATTACAGTCAAGCCAGCTAAGTCAAGTCTATCCGTTCAAACAGAAAAAGGTTTCTTAAAAATGACGTTATCCGCTGCATTGCAAGGCACTTTTAAAGAGATGAGGAAAGACAATACAGTAGGCATCACAGTTCAAACTTGTTCAGATATTTTTGACAGCAATGTTCCTCCGGCTTATGTTTTCTGGCTTTATCGTCTCAAAGCGGGAGAAACTTTGCCGCGCGGAAGGTTCTTCAGAAAAAGAAAGCCAATCATCAATGTTATGGCAGTTGTTCATGATGCTGCATTCGAAAAATAACTGCGCTATCAGGAAAGTTACTTTTATGAACGTAATTGCAGCTGGAATTTTTTGCTTTATTTTTTACCCTACAGCTTTCGCTTATGCTTGTTATAAAAAGAGATGGCTAGAGTGGATTTTTCTTACTTTAATTATAATTTTTGCTTCTGCCATTTCGATTCAACAATACAATGAAGCGAATTTTGTAAGTGAGTTAAATTACCCTATGTTTATCTCCGCCATATATGGCCTGTCACTGGCATGGTTTCCTTTTCCGATTGCTTATGTTGTTCTGCGCTTCCTTCTTGATGATTTACAGCATGAGTACCCTAAACAGTGAGCAGATTTTAAGACTCATGAACAACATCGAAAGCACGAAACAGTCTGCACAAGGAAGATAAGGAGTATTCTTAGCAAGATATCTTTGTACCTGAAGACATAAAGCTGGCATCTTTTTCCTTATAGAGTGTATTATGATTAAGTAAATCCTTATCAAAGAATTAGAAAGTGAGGTCGTATGTCTGAAGCACTCAAATCGTTAAACAATATTCGTACTCTTCGCGCCCAGGGCCGCGAGCTGCCTTTAGAAGTACTTGAGGAAATCCTCGAAAAGCTTAATGTCATTGTTGATGAGCGTCGTCAGGAAGAATCATCCAAAGCTGCCGAACTGCAAGCTCGTCAGGAGAAACTTGACGCCCTGCGTAAGTTAATGGAAGAAGATGGTATCAACCCGGAAGAGCTGCTTGGCTCATTCCAGGCCAAATCTACGGCTACCAAGAAAAGCCGTGAACCACGCCCGGCCAAATACTCATTTACTGATGAAAATGGCGAAACAAAAACGTGGACTGGACAGGGCCGTACCCCCAAAGCTCTGGCAGAACAAATTGCAGCCGGTAAAAGTCTTGATGATTTCCTGATCTAACTTTTGCCACCAGTTTTGATAGAGGCCACTTCGGTGGCCTTTTCTCATACGGAATCAATTTCAGGTACAGAACATATGAAAAATTCAGAACCTAAGAGCTGTGATCCCTATGTGGACAGTTTGATTAGAAATGCAGATGCAAAGTAAGCCAGGTCATTTCTCAAAATATTGAAGCCCTTACCATTCCTTATCGTTATCATCGCTGTATTCTTTTTTTGGGTATCGTTTTCCCGTTTATTATCCCAGGTCGCGTAAAACCTTTTTAAAGACTCTTCTTTACCAGATATGCTCCCTCACCGGGATGGTTTCAACCTCTTCAGTTTCCCATATTGGCAAAACCTTCAGGAAATAAGACGATACCCTCCACGCTTTCCATTAAAGCGGGATGACGACGCCCAGTTCTTACGACCAGACTCCACGTTTTCGATTAGGATGCCTTTGGGCCCTTCTAACGAGGCCACCTCAACAACTCGCACTTTCCGGATCAGTCTTGGATCCACTTCTTCCCAGATCTGGCCAACTGTAATATCTTTTTGGGTTTGCATTTAATCTCTCGCTGTCATTTAGTGAACAAGACTAATCCTCGCCGTGGTTCAGCTTATGGCTTTATTTACGCTGACGATCCTTAGCCTTAAATTTTTGCCATCGTATCCGAAGGTTTTCGATGTTAACCGGAACCTGCATGCGTGTCGTCTCTATCTCATTCCCATGCCATTTCAGGAGATCATCATCCAACTCCCGGGCCTCCCGGCTGAAGTAAATTTTCATAGTGTCAGGGTTTATGGCGCAATGGTCATTGTCGAACAGTGTATGGATATCACGGCGAAGTAAAATTCCGTTCGTTACGTCGGGAATGCCTTCTTCATGACGTGGCGTTAAGTGCGCGGCCTCAGTACGCCAGGGGGACCTTACGCCGGTGACAACACATCGCCCGTAGCAATTCAACCTAACATCCCGGGCGAAAGGACCTTGGTCAGGACTGGTGACAGAAGTACATTCCTGGCCCTCTTTGTAGATACGCTTCGGGAAGTCGATAGTGGTTTGAGCTGTTTGGGAAAGTGACACATACGTAACCCCTTTGTATCTCTTTATCCCACCATTAAAAGTGGTAGGAATCGAGCTGGTTATGGCCACCAGTTTCACATCGCCCATTTCGACGATCTTAAGGCTCTTATTAGCGGCTACATGTAACTGGATGAATTTACCTACGTACACATCATGGTTCTCATCTTGTCTTTCAACACACAGGGGTCGTCTCAGAATTCGGAAAATAAAGCACGCTAAGGCGTAGTCACCCCGTGACTCCCCCGCGCCGATGCAGCGAGCTTCGTTCCGTCTTGCAGTGACGCAATCAGCGGGCAGGAAACGTTCCCTTTCCGCGCATGGCAGGCGCACACCAGTTCAGACAGCACGGCCTCCATGCGTGCCAAGTCGGCCATCTTCTCGCGCACATCCTTGAGCTTGTGCTCGGCCAGGCCGCTGGCTTCCTCGCAATGGGTGCCATCCTCCAGCCGCAGTAGCTCGGCGATTTCGTCCAGGCTAAAGCCCAGCCGCTGGGCCGATTTCACGAACCGCACTCGTGTTACATCCGCCTCGCCATAGCGGCGAATGCTGCCATAGGGCTTGTCTGGCTCCGGCAGCAGGCCCTTGCGCTGGTAGAACCGGATGGTCTCCACATTGACCCCGGCCGCCTTGGCAAAAACGCCAATGGTCAGATTCTCAAAATTAATTTGCATATCGCTTGACTCCGTACATAACTACGGAAGTAAGTTTAAGCTATCCAAACCAAATTTGAAAGGACAAGCGTATGTCTGAACCACAAAAGTCTGAACCACAAAACGGGCGCGGCGCGCTCTTCGCCGGTGGGCTGGCCGCCATTCTTGCGTCGGCCTGCTGCCTGGGGCCGCTGGTTTTGATCGCCTTGGGGTTCAGCGGGGCATGGATCGGCAACCTGACGGTGCTGGAACCCTATCGCCCGATCTTCATCGGCGCAGCGCTGGTCGCGCTGTTTTTCGCCTGGCGGCGCATCTACCGCCCGGCGCAAGCCTGCAAACCGGGTGAGGTCTGCGCGATTCCCCAAGTGCGAGCTACTTACAAGCTCATTTTCTGGATCGTGGCCGCGCTGGTCCTGGTCTCGCTCGGATTTCCCTACGTCATGCCATTTTTCTATTAATCACAGGAGTTCATCATGAAAAAACTGTTTGCCGCCCTCGCCCTCGCTGCCGTTGTTGCCCCCGTGTGGGCCGCCACCCAGACCGTCACGCTGTCCGTGCCTGGCATGACCTGCGCCTCTTGCCCGATCACTGTCAAGCACGCGCTTTCCAAGGTTGAGGGCGTGAGCAAGACCGACGTAAGTTTCGACAAGCGCCAGGCCGTCGTCACCTTCGACGATGCCAAGACCAACGTCCAGAAGTTGACCAAGGCGACCGAGGACGCGGGCTATCCGTCCAGCCTCAAACGCTGATCCGTTAACCGAACTCGGGAGCGACACATGGGACTCATCACGCGCATCGCTGGCAAAACCGGCGCGCTCGGCAGCGTCGTTTCCGCGATGGGCTGCGCCGCCTGTTTTCCTGCCATCGCCAGCTTTGGCGCGGCCATCGGACTGGGCTTCTTGAGCCAGTACGAGGGGCTATTCATTGGCATCCTGCTGCCGATGTTCGCCGGCATCGCGTTACTCGCCAATGCTATCGCTTGGCTCAATCATCGACAGTGGCGACGCACGGCGCTCGGCACGATAGGCCCGATCTTGGTGCTGGCAGCGGTGTTTTTAATGCGGGCTTACGGCTGGCAGAGCGGTGGACTGCTCTATGTCGGCCTGGCCTTGATGGTTGGGGTGTCGGTCTGGGATTTCATCTCGCCAGCACATCGCCGCTGCGGGCCGGACAGCTGTGAATTGCCAGAACAACGTGGCTGACGGCAACAGCCGTAGCCACCACAGAAAAGGAAAAATACATGACCACCCTGAAAATCACCGGGATGACCTGCGACTCGTGCGCGGCTCACGTCAAGGAAGCCTTGGAGAAAGTGCCCGGCGTGCAATCGGCGCTGGTGTCCTATCCGAAGGGCACAGCGCAACTCGCCATTGAGGCGGGCACGTCATCGGATGCGCTGACTACCGCCGTGGCCGGACTGGGCTACGAGGCAACGCTTGCCGATGCGCCACCGACGGACAACCGCGCCGGCCTGCTCGACAAGATGCGCGGCTGGATAGGGGCCGCTGATAAGCCCAGTGGCAACGAACGCCCGTTGCAGGTCGTCGTCATTGGTAGCGGTGGAGCCGCGATGGCGGCAGCACTGAAGGCCGTCGAGCAAGGCGCGCAGGTCACGCTGATTGAGCGCGGCACCATCGGCGGCACCTGCGTCAACGTCGGTTGTGTGCCGTCCAAGATCATGATCCGCGCCGCCCACATCGCCCATCTGCGCCGGGAAAGCCCATTCGACGGCGGCATGCCACCCACACCGCCGACGATCTTGCGCGAGCGGCTGCTGGCCCAGCAGCAGGCCCGTGTCGAAGAACTCCGTCATGCCAAGTACGAAGGCATCCTGGACGGCAATTCAGCCATCACCGTTCTGCACGGTGAAGCGCGTTTCAAGGACGACCAGAGCCTTATCGTTAGTTTGAACGAGGGTGGCGAGCGCGTCGTGATGTTCGACCGCTGCCTGGTCGCCACGGGTGCCAGCCCGGCGGTCCCGCCGATTCCGGGCTTGAAAGAGTCACCCTACTGGACTTCCACCGAGGCCCTGGCGAGCGACACCATTCCCGAACGCCTTGCCGTAATCGGCTCGTCGGTGGTGGCGCTGGAGCTGGCGCAAGCCTTTGCCCGGCTGGGCAGCAAGGTCACGGCCCTGGCGCGCAATACCTTGTTCTTCCGTGAAGACCCGGCCATCGGCGAGGCGGTGACAGCCGCTTTCCGTGCCGAGGGCATCGAGGTGCTGGAGCACACGCAAGCCAGCCAGGTCGCCCATATGGACGGTGAATTCGTGCTGACCACCACGCACGGTGAATTGCGCGCCGACAAGCTGCTGGTCGCCACCGGCCGGACACCGAACACGCGCAGCCTGGCATTGGAAGCGGCGGGGGTAGCCGTCAATGCGCAGGGGGCCATCGTCATCGACAAGGGCATGCGCACCAGTAGCCCGAACATCTACGCGGCCGGCGACTGCACCGACCAGCCGCAGTTCGTCTATGTGGCGGCAGCGGCCGGCACTCGTGCGGCGATCAACATGACTGGCGGCGATGCGGCCCTGGACCTGACCGCAATGCCGGCCGTGGTGTTCACCGACCCGCAGGTCGCCACCGTGGGCTACAGCGAGGCGGAAGCACATCACGACGGGATCGAGACCGACAGTCGCCTGCTAACACTGGATAACGTGCCGCGTGCGCTTGCCAACTTCGACACACGCGGCTTCATCAAGCTGGTCATCGAGGAAGGTAGCGGACGGCTCATCGGCGTGCAAGCGGTGGCCCCGGAAGCGGGTGAACTGATCCAGACGGCGGTGCTCGCCATTCGCAACCGTATGACCGTGCAGGAACTGGCCGACCAATTGTTCCCCTACCTGACCATGGTCGAAGGGCTGAAGCTCGCGGCGCAGACCTTCAGCAAGGACGTGAAGCAGCTTTCGTGCTGCGCCGGATGAGGAAAAGGAGGTGTTCAATGAGCGCCTACACAGTGTCCCGGCTGGCCCTTGATGCCGGGGTGAGCGTGCATATCGTGCGCGACTACCTGCTGCGCGGATTGCTACGGCCGGTCGCGTACACCACGGGCGGCTACGGCTTGTTCGATGACACCGCGTTGCAACGGCTGCGCTTTGTACGGGCTGCCTTCGAAGCGGGTATCGGCCTGGACGCACTGGCGCGGCTGTGCCGGGCGCTGGATGCTGCGGACGGTGACGGTGCGTCTGCGCAGCTTGCCGTGTTGCGGCAACTCGTCGAGCGTCGGCGCGAGGCCCTGGCCAGCCTCGAAATGCAACTGGCCGCCATGCCAACCGAACCGGCACAGCACGCGGAGAGTCTGCCATGAACAGCCCAGAGCACTTGCCGTCTGAGACGCACAAACCGATCACCGGCTACTTGTGGGGCGCGCTGGCCGTGCTCACCTGTCCCTGCCATTTGCCGATTCTCGCCATTGTGCTAGCCGGCACGACGGCCGGCGCGTTCATCGGGGAGCACTGGGGTATTGCAGCCCTCACGCTGACCGGCTTGTTTGTCCTGTCTGTGACGCGGCTGCTGCGGGCCTTCAAGGGAAGATCATGACCGCTTCCCAGCCAGCCGAGAGTGGGCAGCTTTGAGCTTCGCTACCAATCTGGAGGAGTACCACCATGAACGCAAACGCCCCGAACACTGCCAGTTGCACCACCTGCTGCGTATGCTGCAAAGAAATTCCGCTCGATGCCGCCTTCACCCCGGAAGGCGCGGAATACGTCGAACATTTCTGCGGGCTGGATTGCTATGAACGCTTCCAGGCACGCGCCAAGGCCGCGACAGAATCTGACATTGCGCCTGTCCTGTCATTTTCAGAAGACGACTGCACCAGTTGATTGGGCGTAATGGCTGTTGTGCAGCCAGCTCCTGACAGTTCAATATCAGAAGTGATCTGCACCAATCTCGACTATGCTCAATACTCGTGTGCACCAAAGCGAGGTGAGCATGGCGACGGAGGCTCTGTTGCAAAGATTGGCGGCAGTCAGAGGTAGGCTGTCGCTCTGCGCCGATCAGGCGGCTGCTGCGAAATGGTGGTTGAGCATGCCCATGGCCTCCGTCAGCGCCGAGGGCCCAATGCCAAAAGCTCTCTCCACAAGGCGCACCTCGCCCCTGATGCCGGGCTGCAGGCACCAGGGGCGAGCCTGTCCTTTGCGCAGGGCTCGCATGACTTCGAATCCCTTGATCGTGGCATAGGCCGTGGGGATCGATTTGAAACCGCGCACCGGCTTGATCAGTATCTTGAGCTTTCCGTGATCGGCCTCGATCACGTTATTGAGATACTTCACCTGCCGGTGGGCCGTCTCCCGGTCCAGCTTTCCTTCGCGCTTCAATTCGGTGATCGCTGCACCATAGCTCGGCGCTTTGTCGGTATTGAGCGTGGCAGGCTTTTCCCAGTGCTTCAGGCCTCGCAGGGCCTTGCCCAGGAACCGCTTCGCTGCCTTGGCGCTGCGGGTCGGCGACAGGTAGAAATCGATCGTGTCGCCCCGCTTGTCGACTGCCCGGTACAGGTAGGTCCACTTGCCCCGCACCTTGACGTAGGTTTCATCCAGGCGCCAGCTCGGATCAAAGCCACGCCGCCAGAACCAGCGCAGCCGCTTCTCCATCTCCGGGGCGTAGCACTGGACCCAGCGATAGATCGTCGTATGGTCGACCGAAATGCCGCGTTCCGCCAGCATTTCCTCAAGGTCGCGATAGCTGATCGGATAGCGACAATACCAGCGCACCGCCCACAGGATCACATCACCCTGGAAATGGCGCCACTTGAAATCCGTCATCGTTCCGTCCGTCCAATCTCCGCCAAGCATGCTCAAGCTTCACGATTTTTGCAACAGAGCCCACACGAGTATTGAGCATAGTCGAGATTGGTGCAGATCACTTCTGATATTGAACTGTCAGGAGCTGGCTGCACAACAGCCATTACGCCCAATCAACTGGTGCAGTCGTCTTCTGAAAATGACATTTGGTATCTCTCATAAACGGATGTTTTTGAGAGAACTATCTTCGGCCTTCACACGCACGAAAGGCGGCGAAGCTCCGCCGTTAATCCGTCCGCCGGAGATCTCGCCCAGGCAGGCTGAAGGCCGAGCAAGCCTGACAGGCCCGAAAAGCCCGGCACGGGCGTCGGCGGCGATGACGGCGGCGGCATTATCCAGGGTTGATGATGGAAGTGGAGGATATCGACAACCTCTCGCGCAACCAAGACATCGCGGTCGGACTGCAAGTGATCTTGAAGCCACGGGCCCGTCCCACCCCGACATGGACCTCGATGCCCGAACGGACGTTAGATTTCGAGTTCTAGGCGTTCTGCGATGAAGGTTGGATCCCAGCCGGGATTGAAAGTGTCGACGTGGGTGAATCCGAGCCGCTCGTATAGGCCACGCAGGTTCGGGTGGCAGTCGAGCCGCAGCTTGGCGCACCCCTGCGTTCGCGCGGCATGGCGGCAAGCCTCGATCAGCGCGGAGCTGACACCCCGGCCCGCATGTGTCCGTCGCACCGCGAGCTTGTGCAGATATGCGGCCTCCCCCTTGAGGGCGTCGGGCCAGAACTCGGGATCCTCGGCCGACAAGGTGCAACAGCCGACGATGCCGTCGCTGCAACTCGCGACTAGGAGCTCGGATCTCAGGACGAAGGTCTCCGCGAATGTCCGGTCGATCCGCGCGACGTCCCAGGCGGGCGTTCCCTTGGCGGACATCCACGCCGCAGCGTCGTGCATCAGCCGCACAACCTCGTCGATATCACCCGAGCAGGCGACCCGAACGTTCGGAGGCTCCTCGCTGTCCATTCGCTCCCCTGGCGCGGTATGAACCGCCGCCTCATAGTGCAGTTTGATCCTGACGAGCCCAGCATGTCTGCGCCCACCTTCGCGGAACCTGACCAGGGTCCGCTAGCGGGCGGCCGGAAGGTGAATGCTAGGCATGATCTAACCCTCGGTCTCTGGCGTCGCGACTGCGAAATTTCGCGAGGGTTTCCGAGAAGGTGATTGCGCTTCGCAGATCTCCAGGCGCGTGGGTGCGGACGTAGTCAGCGCCATTGCCGATCGCGTGAAGTTCCGCCGCAAGGCTCGCTGGACCCAGATCCTTTACAGGAAGGCCAACGGTGGCGCCCAAGAAGGATTTCCGCGACACCGAGACCAATAGCGGAAGCCCCAACGCCGACTTCAGCTTTTGAAGGTTCGACAGCACGTGCAGCGATGTTTCCGGTGCGGGGCTCAAGAAAAATCCCATCCCCGGATCGAGGATGAGCCGGTCGGCAGCGACCCCGCTCCGTCGCAAGGCGGAAACCCGCGCCTCGAAGAACCGCACAATCTCGTCGAGCGCGTCTTCGGGTCGAAGGTGACCGGTGCGGGTGGCGATGCCATCCCGCTGCGCTGAGTGCATAACCACCAGCCTGCAGTCCGCCTCAGCAATATCGGGATAGAGCGCAGGGTCAGGAAATCCTTGGATATCGTTCAGGTAGCCCACGCCGCGCTTGAGCGCATAGCGCTGGGTTTCCGGTTGGAAGCTGTCGATTGAAACACGGTGCATCTGATCGGACAGGGCGTCTAAGAGCGGCGCAATACGTCTGATCTCATCGGCCGGCGATACAGGCCTCGCGTCCGGATGGCTGGCGGCCGGTCCGACATCCACGACGTCTGATCCGACTCGCAGCATTTCGATCGCCGCGGTGACAGCGCCGGCGGGGTCTAGCCGCCGGCTCTCATCGAAGAAGGAGTCCTCGGTGAGATTCAGAATGCCGAACACCGTCACCATGGCGTCGGCCTCCGCAGCGACTTCCACGATGGGGATCGGGCGAGCAAAAAGGCAGCAATTATGAGCCCCATACCTACAAAGCCCCACGCATCAAGCTTTTGCCCATGAAGCAACCAGGCAATGGCTGTAATTATGACGACGCCGAGTCCCGACCAGACTGCATAAGCAACACCGACAGGGATGGATTTCAGAACCAGAGAAAGAAAATAAAATGCGATGCCATAACCGATTATGACAACGGCGGAAGGGGCAAGCTTAGTAAAGCCCTCGGTGCGGCGGACATTATCCGCGAACAGGCTGAACAGCACGGCATTGCGCGGGTAACGGATGTCTGGCTGGAAGTCGGCGCACTGGCGGATGTTGAGGAGAGTGCACTGCATTTCTGTTTTGATATCGCCTGCCGTGATACCGTGGCGCAGGGCTGCACACTGCATATTGATGTTATCCCGGCACAGGCATGGTGCTGGGATTGCAGCCGTGAGGCCGAAATCATGCAGCACGCCGGATGCTGTCCGCACTGCGGCAGTGAACGGCTGCGCATCAGTGAAGGTGATGATTTGCGGGTAAAAAGCCTGGAAGGTGAGTGAGTTTTACGCCGCCGCCGTATTCAGCAGCCAGCGGGCGAATTGCTGCATGGCCGGGGTTTCCGTACGGGACTGTAACCGCGTCAGCCAGTAGCCGCCGAGGGTGATTTCTGCGGCAAACGGCTGTACCAGTGCGCCTGACTGTAACAGGCGGCTGAACATACATACCGGTGCGATCGCTACCCCGGCACCCAGTTGTGCCGCCTCGGCCATGGCCAGTGAGGTATCGAACACCATTACCGGCTGTGACGGGGAAGGCGGTGTGCCGCCCGCACAATCCAGCCAGCGGCTCCATTCATCCCGGCGGAATGAGCGCAGCAGGGTAAAGCGGTGAACATCATCCGGCTGCTGTAACTGTTCTGCAATGGCCGGTGAGCACAGCGGAGCGTGTGGTGCACTGAAAATCAGTTCCGCATCTGACTCATGCCACGCGCCGTTACCGAAACGGATCGTATAATCATGCCCTTCCGCCGCCGGGTCCACATGATTGTTATGGGTGGAGATATGCAGATCAATATGCGGATGGCTGTCATAGAATCCGGCCAGACGCGGCAGCAGCCAGCCTGCGGCAAATGTTCCCACCGCACCGACTTTCACCCGCTCACGGAACTGCCCGTGAGAAAAACACTCCAGAGTATCCGCAATCCGGTCAAACGCCTCATTGAGCACCGGCAGTAATCCCTCACCTTCATGGGTCAGCACCAGCCCGCGCGAGACGCGGGTAAACAGCACACAGCCGAGTTGTTCTTCCAGCGCCCTGACCTGCTGGCTGACGGCGGCATGGGTGACATTCAGCTCAATCGCCGCGCGGGTAAAACTGAGATGACGGGCGGCGGCCTCAAAGGCGCGCAGCGGGTTAAGGGGGAGATAACGTCTGACCATAATCCACCTGTAAGTTTTTCTTTAGGGCAGTTGAGTCTTCATAATGCCTCCTTTGAAGGGAAGGTATAACGTCGGCTGCGGCAGCAGAGAAACGGCATTCCGGCGGTAATACTCTGCTATAGCAGAATCTGCCTTGTTGTAGCGCGGAACTCAAGTGATATTTGCCTCTTGTGTTTGCATTCGAGCTAATCCGGCAGCACTATTACTCCCAAGGGTTCCAGCAGTTGCTCCTGTTGCCAGGCACAGATCTTGACTCCTTCGAGGTTGACCCGTCTGGGGTCGAGCCCATCCAGATCGGCAAAGGTCAGGTCACAGCCCCGCAGATTGACCTGTTGCCAACAGTCGCGGGAGAAGGTGCCGCGGCTGAGATCTGAGCCCATCAAGGAAGCGCCGCTGAGATTGGCATTGCTCCAGTTGTTTTCAAACAGCTCGCATTTTTCCAGGCATTGGCCACTCAAGTTGGTATAGGCCAGGTTGCAACCTGAGATATAAGCCGAGCAGAAGTACATCTTATGGCTGACTTGATTGTAGAAGCGGGCCCGGGAAAAGTTGGCGCCCTTGAGATCGCACTCCCTGAACTCTATGCCAAAGCAGTTGGCACCGCTGAAGTTGGCCAAAGACAGACGGCAGGCCTTGAAACTGGCATCGCGCAGATCGGCATAGCTGAAGTGACACCCTTCAACGGCGCCGCTTTCAATGAAACTGCAATCCTCGAAACTGGCATCCTGCAGCTGACAGTGGCTGAAGTCACACTGATAAAAGCGGCAGCGGCGAAAACGGCTGTCACTCAAATCCTGGCGTGAGAAATCCTCTTGCTGAAAAACTTTATCAATAATATCCATACGGCTTCCTTTAATCAGGGAGGGTGCTAACGGGTATAGGAAGTATAAACCACCTTTTTGCTCCTCATCCGAAGTATCTTACCTGAAATTCCCTCACTCGTTTACCGCTCAAGCCCCAATTTTAACTGCCGGTCCAGCCTAAACCGCTCTAATAAGGTTCGATTTGGCGGTAAAATCTCTAGCCTGATAGCTCGAGAGATACAAACTGCCCCACCGCCCCGTTTAAAAGTTGGCAGTGTTGAGCAGTGTTGGATTTGGGGTCGTCAGTCAAAGAGACGACTCTGTGATGGATCGAACAGGCTGGGAGTCAGTGGCGGCGCTCGTTCTGGTGGCAGCTCACGCTGCTTGGCGGCATTCGCCTTGGCTGTTTTCTGTTTCAGATGCTTGAGAATCTGCTCAATGACCTTCGGATCTTCGATGCTGGCAATCACTTTGACGTGACCGCCGCAGTGTTCGCAGACTTCAATATCAATATTGAAGACTCGCTTGAGGCGTTGCATCCAGGTCATGGCGCGGTGGCGCTCTGCAGGACTCTTGTCACGCCAGTTAGTATCGAGACCTTCCGATTTGTCGGGCTTCTTGCCCCGCTTGGCGGGTGTTACTTGAACTCGGTGTTTGCTGTTCGGTGCAAAGACGCCGTGGAAGCGTGTGAGGTTGACTCGCGGCTTAGGTACCAACGCAGCGAGTTTGGCGATGAAGTCCAGCGGCTCGAAGATCACATGGGTGGTGCCATTGCGGTACGGAGTTTTGAGCTCGTAACGCACCTGCCCATTGGCGGTTAATGCCAGACGTTTTTCTGAAACCGCTGGCCGACTAATGTAGCGACACAAGCGCTCAAGCTTATCCCGCTGATGCGCTTCGGCCATCACACCGGCGTGTAGCGAGAAACCAGCATGGTTGGCTACTCGACTGCTTGAGTCGGCTTTATCCTCACGCCCTGGCAAGGTTTGCAGGGTGAAGACTTTGCGCCCTTGCTGGGGGCCGACGGCAATGCGATACGTAACCGAAGCACCATGTAATTGAGTCAGCGTATCGTCTTCGCCCTCTTCCAGTGTCAACCACGTATTCTCGGCATCACGCTCCAAAATCCCACGCTTTTCCATGCAGCGAGCGATGCGATGGCTGAGGGTGTGAGCGAGCGTATTCAGCTCATCGTAAGTGGGTGCCTTGACACGATGGAAGCGTTGCTTGCCATAGTCATCTTCGGCATAGACACCATCGAGAAACAGCATGTGGTAGTGGACATTGAGATTTAGCGCGGAGCCAAAGCGTTGGATAAGAGTCACTGAGCCAGTTTGTGCAGAGGCTTTGGTGTAACCGGCTTTTTTGATCAGATGAGTTGAGAGTGTACGATAGACGATACTCAAGACCTGGCCCATCAGCTGGGGATGGCGAGCCAGCAAAAAGCGTAGCTGGAAAGGAAAGCTGAGCACCCACTGGCGAATGGGCTCCTTGGGGAAGACTTCGTCTATCAGCAGCGCCGCACTCTCGGCCATCCGGCGGGCACCGCAGCTAGGGCAAAAGCCGCGTCGTTTACAGCTGAAGGCGACCAGACGCTCGTGATGACAATCCTCGCAGCGAACCCGCATGAAACCATACTCCAGACGGCCACATTGGAGGAGGTCGTTGAATTCTTGTTGGATGTAGCGAGGCAGGTGTTGACCTTGGGCTTCGAGTGAGGCTTTGAAGGCTGGGTAGTGCTGCTCAACCAGCTGGTAGAGCAGCGTCTGGTCGGGTTGGTGGCGTTCGTAACCGTTTGTTTGAGTGGGCGATTGACTCGCCGTGGCGTTCCTTGCCAGCGACATGGGTATCCTCCGCTGATACTGTGGTTATGTACAGTATCAGCGGCTTGCGTTCAGACGTCCAGTCTGGCCCTAGACATCGCTAAATGCTTAACCCGCAATAGCCCTCACGAGTTGTTATCAGCCACTACCGGTTGAGCGAGAAGGTTTTGGGTTCAGGGTGCTATTGCTCCACCAATCACAATACTGAAGCCCCAACTGTTATCAGTTGGGGCTTTTTCTTGTCTGTTTGCGGCGGTTGCGTTTTATCGGTAGTCGTCGAGCTCTGCACCATCCCACATAAGAGCTTAACGGTGCGATCTTCAACGCCATCACACAAAACTTTCTTTTTCACGCACAGTCAACTTATTGGATGTTTTATTAACAACCCAAAAGGAGATATTTAGCGGGCGGCCGGAAGGTGAATGCTAGGCATGATCTAACCCTCGGTCTCTGGCGTCGCGACTGCGAAATTTCGCGAGGGTTTCCGAGAAGGTGATTGCGCTTCGCAGATCTCCAGGCGCGTGGGTGCGGACGTAGTCAGCGCCATTGCCGATCGCGTGAAGTTCCGCCGCAAGGCTCGCTGGACCCAGATCCTTTACAGGAAGGCCAACGGTGGCGCCCAAGAAGGATTTCCGCGACACCGAGACCAATAGCGGAAGCCCCAACGCCGACTTCAGCTTTTGAAGGTTCGACAGCACGTGCAGCGATGTTTCCGGTGCGGGGCTCAAGAAAAATCCCATCCCCGGATCGAGGATGAGCCGGTCGGCAGCGACCCCGCTCCGTCGCAAGGCGGAAACCCGCGCCTCGAAGAACCGCACAATCTCGTCGAGCGCGTCTTCGGGTCGAAGGTGACCGGTGCGGGTGGCGATGCCATCCCGCTGCGCTGAGTGCATAACCACCAGCCTGCAGTCCGCCTCAGCAATATCGGGATAGAGCGCAGGGTCAGGAAATCCTTGGATATCGTTCAGGTAGCCCACGCCGCGCTTGAGCGCATAGCGCTGGGTTTCCGGTTGGAAGCTGTCGATTGAAACACGGTGCATCTGATCGGACAGGGCGTCTAAGAGCGGCGCAATACGTCTGATCTCATCGGCCGGCGATACAGGCCTCGCGTCCGGATGGCTGGCGGCCGGTCCGACATCCACGACGTCTGATCCGACTCGCAGCATTTCGATCGCCGCGGTGACAGCGCCGGCGGGGTCTAGCCGCCGGCTCTCATCGAAGAAGGAGTCCTCGGTGAGATTCAGAATGCCGAACACCGTCACCATGGCGTCGGCCTCCGCAGCGACTTCCACGATGGGGATCGGGCGAGCAAAAAGGCAGCAATTATGAGCCCCATACCTACAAAGCCCCACGCATCAAGCTTTTGCCCATGAAGCAACCAGGCAATGGCTGTAATTATGACGACGCCGAGTCCCGACCAGACTGCATAAGCAACACCGACAGGGATGGATTTCAGAACCAGAGAAAGAAAATAAAATGCGATGCCATAACCGATTATGACAACGGCGGAAGGGGCAAGCTTAGTAAAGCCCTCGCTAGATTTTAATGCGGATGTTGCGATTACTTCGCCAACTATTGCGATAACAAGAAAAAGCCAGCCTTTCATGATATATCTCCCAATTTGTGTAGGGCTTATTATGCACGCTTAAAAATAATAAAAGCAGACTTGACCTGATAGTTTGGCTGTGAGCAATTATGTGCTTAGTGCATCTAACGCCGGAGTTAAGCCGCCGCGCGTAGCGCGGTCGGCTTGAACGAATTGTTAGACATCATTTACCAACTGACTTGATGATCTCGCCTTTCACAAAGCGAATAAATTCTTCCAAGTGATCTGCGCGTGAGGCCAAGTGATCTTCTTTTTGTCCCAGATAAGCTTGCTTAGCTTCAAGTAAGACGGGCTGATACTGGGCAGGTAGGCGTTTTATTGCCCAGTCGGCAGCGACATCCTTCGGCGCGATTTTGCCGGTTATTGCGCTGTACCAAATGCGGGACAACGTAAGCACTACATTTCGCTCATCGCCGGCCCAGTCGGGCTGCGAGTTCCATAGCTTCAAGGTTTCCCTCAGCGCCTCGAATAGATCCTGTTCAGGAACCGGGTCAAAGAATTCCTCCGCTGCCGGACCTACCAAGGCAACGCTATGTTCTCTTGCTTTTGTAAGCAGGATAGCTAGATCAATGTCGATCATGGCTGGCTCGAAGATACCCGCAAGAATGTCATTGCGCTGCCATTCTCCAAATTGCAGCTCGCGCTTAGCCGGATAACGCCACGGGATGATGTCGTCATGCACGACAAGGGTGACTTCTATAGCGCGGAGCGTCTCGCTCTCGCCAGGGAAAGCCGAAGCCTCCATAAGGTCATTGAGCAATGCTCGCCGCGTCGTTTCATCAAGCTTTACGGCCACAGTAACCAACAAATCAATATCGCTGTATGGCTTCAGGCCGCCATCCACTGCGGAGCCGTACAAATGCACGGCCAGCAACGTTGATTCCAGATGGCGCTCAATGACGCTTAGCACCTCTGATAGTTGGTTCGAAATTTCGATGGTCACCGCTACCCTCATGATGTCTAACACCTGAGTTAAGCCGCGCCGCGAAGCGGCGTCGGCTTGGACGAATTGTTAGGCCGCATATCGCGACCTGAAAGCGGCACGCAAGACCTCAACCTTTTCCGCCCCGAGTGAGGTGCATGCGAGCCTGTAGGACTCTATGTGCTTTGTAGGCCAGTCCACTGGTGGTACTTCATCGGCATAGTAAAAGTAATCCCAGATGATCGCCTCCCAGCTGTTACAACGGACTGGCCGCCCGGCGATGACGCCCTCAGCCGCCTCTGGGCACGAGCCCTGCGGAGCCTCCGCGATTTCATACGCTTCGTCTGCCCACCAAGCAGGTTCGCAGTCAAGTAACTCATCCCCGATCTCCGCTAAGAATCCATAGTCCAACTCCTCCATGACGCGCCCGCCGAGCATTTCAACTATTGCCTCGAGCTCGCCGCGCCTCTCGCCGGGAAACGTCAGATCAATATCATCGTGCTTGCGTGTTACACGCCCTAGCCGTGCATCGATCGCCCAGCCCCCACCGATCCAGAGCGGCAGATTTCGCTCATCTGCCGCAGCTAGAATTTTGTGTATCAATGTGACCTGCGTTGTGTCCATGCGGCCTAACTTTGTTTTAGGGCGACTGCCCTGCTGCGTAACATCGTTGCTGCTCCATAACATCAAACATCGACCCACGGCGTAACGCGCTTGCTGCTTGGATGCCCGAGGCATAGACTGTACAAAAAAACAGTCATAACAAGCCATGAAAACCGCCACTGCGCCGTTACCACCGCTGCGTTCGGTCAAGGTTCTGGACCAGTTGCGTGAGCGCATACGCTACTTGCATTACAGTTTACGAACCGAACAGGCTTATGTCCACTGGGTTCGTGCCTTCATCCGTTTCCACGGTGTGCGTCACCCGGCAACCTTGGGCAGCAGCGAAGTCGAGGCATTTCTGTCCTGGCTGGCGAACGAGCGCAAGGTTTCGGTCTCCACGCATCGTCAGGCATTGGCGGCCTTGCTGTTCTTCTACGGCAAGGTGCTGTGCACGGATCTGCCCTGGCTTCAGGAGATCGGAAGACCTCGGCCGTCGCGGCGCTTGCCGGTGGTGCTGACCCCGGATGAAGTGGTTCGCATCCTCGGTTTTCTGGAAGGCGAGCATCGTTTGTTCGCCCAGCTTCTGTATGGAACGGGCATGCGGATCAGTGAGGGTTTGCAACTGCGGGTCAAGGATCTGGATTTCGATCACGGCACGATCATCGTGCGGGAGGGCAAGGGCTCCAAGGATCGGGCCTTGATGTTACCCGAGAGCTTGGCACCCAGCCTGCGCGAGCAGCTGTCGCGTGCACGGGCATGGTGGCTGAAGGACCAGGCCGAGGGCCGCAGCGGCGTTGCGCTTCCCGACGCCCTTGAGCGGAAGTATCCGCGCGCCGGGCATTCCTGGCCGTGGTTCTGGGTTTTTGCGCAGCACACGCATTCGACCGATCCACGGAGCGGTGTCGTGCGTCGCCATCACATGTATGACCAGACCTTTCAGCGCGCCTTCAAACGTGCCGTAGAACAAGCAGGCATCACGAAGCCCGCCACACCGCACACCCTCCGCCACTCGTTCGCGACGGCCTTGCTCCGCAGCGGTTACGACATTCGAACCGTGCAGGATCTGCTCGGCCATTCCGACGTCTCTACGACGATGATTTACACGCATGTGCTGAAAGTTGGCGGTGCCGGAGTGCGCTCACCGCTTGATGCGCTGCCGCCCCTCACTAGTGAGAGGTAGGGCAGCGCAAGTCAATCCTGGCGGATTCACTACCCCTGCGCGAAGGCCATCGGTGCCGCATCGAACGGCCGGTTGCGGAAAGTCCTCCCTGCGTCCGCTGATGGCCGGCAGCAGCCCGTCGTTGCCTGATGGATCCAACCCCTCCGCTGCTATAGTGCAGTCGGCTTCTGACGTTCAGTGCAGCCGTCTTCTGAAAACGACAAACGATGTCAGAATAGAGTTAAATTTCCTATTGATTGACATATTCCGTCAAAGGTAATAGATTTCATCCTGACACTTTTGCCTTTGGAGGCATCTTGCAAGGTCAACGCATCGGCTATGTCCGCGTCAGCAGCTTCGACCAGAACCCGGAACGGCAATTGGAGGGTGTTCAGGTGGCGCGGGTGTTCACCGACAAGGCTTCTGGCAAGGACACCCAGCGTCCCGAGCTGGAAAGGCTGCTGGCCTTCGTCCGCGAGGGCGACACCGTGGTGGTGCATAGCATGGACAGGCTGGCACGCAACCTTGATGACCTGCGCCGCATCGTCCAAGGGCTGACACAACGGGGCGTGCGCATGGAGTTCGTCAAAGAAGGGCTGAAGTTCACCGGCGAGGACTCACCGATGGCCAATCTGATGCTGTCGGTCATGGGAGCCTTCGCTGAGTTCGAGCGCGCCCTGATCCGCGAACGTCAGCGCGAGGGAATCGTGCTGGCCAAGCAGCGCGGTGCCTACCGGGGACGAAAGAAATCGCTGAACAGCGAACAAATTGCCGAGTTGAAACGGCGAGTTGCGGCAGGCGACCAAAAAACCTTGGTGGCCCGTGACTTCGGCATCAGCCGCGAAACCTTGTACCAGTACCTGCGGGAAGACTGACCATGCCACGCCGCTCAATCCTGTCCGCCACCGAGCGCGAAAGCCTGCTGGCACTGCCAGATGCCAAAGACGAACTGATACGGCACTACACGTTCAACGAAACCGACCTGTCGGTGATCCGTCAGCGTCGCGGCGCCGCGAATCGATTGGGCTTCGCTGTGCAGCTTTGCTACTTGCGATTCCCTGGCACCTTTTTGGGCGTCGATGAGCCTCCGTTTCCGCCCCTGTTGCGCATGGTGGCCGCGCAACTCAAGATGCCAGTGGAAAGTTGGAGCGAGTACGGCCAGCGCGAACAGACACGGCGGGAGCACTTGGTCGAGCTGCAAACGGTTTTTGGGTTCAAGCCCTTCACCATGAGCCACTATCGGCAAGCCGTGCATACATTGACCGAGCTGGCCTTGCAGACCGACAAAGGCATCGTGCTGGCGAGCGCACTTGTCGAGAATCTGCGGCGGCAGAGCATTATCCTGCCCGCCATGAATGCCATCGAGCGCGCAAGCGCCGAGGCCATCACCCGTGCCAACCGACGCATTTACGCGGCGCTGACCGATTCTTTGTTATCACCCCACCGTCAGCGCCTGGACGAACTTCTCAAGCGCAAGGACGGCAGTAAAGTGACGTGGCTGGCATGGCTGCGCCAGTCGCCTGCCAAACCGAACTCTCGCCACATGCTCGAACATATTGAGCGCCTGAAATCCTGGCAAGCACTTGATCTGCCCGCAGGCATCGAGCGGCAGGTTCACCAGAACCGCCTGCTCAAAATCGCTCGTGAAGGTGGCCAGATGACGCCTGCTGATCTGGCAAAGTTCGAGGTGCAACGACGCTATGCCACGCTGGTAGCGCTGGCCATCGAAGGCATGGCCACCGTCACCGATGAAATCATCGACCTTCACGATCGCATCATCGGCAAGCTGTTCAACGCGGCCAAGAACAAGCATCAGCAGCAGTTCCAGGCTTCCGGCAAGGCGATCAACGACAAGGTGCGGATGTATGGGCGCATCGGTCAAGCGTTGATTGAGGCCAAGCAAAGCGGCAGCGATCCGTTCGCCGCCATCGAGGCCGTTATGCCCTGGGACACCTTCGCCGCCAGCGTCACCGAAGCGCAAACATTGGCGCGGCCTGCCGACTTTGATTTCCTGCACCACATCGGTGAAAGCTATGCCACGCTACGCCGCTACGCGCCGCAGTTCCTGGGCGTGCTCAAATTGCGGGCTGCGCCCGCCGCCAAGGGTGTGCTCGATGCCATCGACATGCTGCGCGGCATGAACAGCGACAGCGCGCGCAAGGTGCCCGCCGATGCGCCAACCGCATTCATCAAGCCGCGCTGGGCAAAGCTGGTTCTGACCGACGACGGCATCGACCGGCGTTACTACGAGTTATGCGCCCTGTCGGAGCTGAAGAACGCGCTGCGCTCCGGTGATGTCTGGGTGCAGGGTTCTCGCCAGTTCAAGGACTTCGACGAATACCTGGTGCCGGTCGAGAAGTTCGCCACTTTGAAGCTGGCCAGCGAATTGCCGCTGGCAGTGGCCACCGACTGCGACCAATACCTGCATGACCGGTTGGAATTGTTGGAGGCGCAACTCGCCACAGTCAACCGCATGGCTGCGGCCAACGACTTACCGGATGCCATCATCACCACCGCGTCAGGCCTGAAGATCACGCCGCTGGACGCGGCAGTACCAGACGCCGCGCAAGCCATGATCGACCAGACAGCTATGCTGCTGCCGCACCTCAAAATCACCGAGTTGCTGATGGAGGTCGATGAATGGACGGGCTTCACCCGCCACTTCACACACCTGAAGACCAGCGACACGGCCAAGGACAAAACCTTGCTGTTGACGACGATCCTGGCCGACGCGATCAACCTGGGTCTGACCAAAATGGCCGAGTCCTGCCCTGGCACCACCTACGCCAAGCTGTCTTGGCTGCAAGCCTGGCACATCCGCGATGAAACCTATTCGACGGCGCTGGCCGAGCTGGTGAATGCGCAGTTTCGGCAACCCTTCGCCGGCAACTGGGGTGACGGCACCACGTCATCGTCGGACGGCCAGAACTTCAGAACCGGCAGCAAAGCAGAAAGCACTGGTCATATCAACCCGAAGTATGGAAGCAGTCCAGGACGGACTTTCTACACCCATATCTCCGACCAGTACGCGCCCTTCAGTGCCAAGGTGGTCAACGTGGGCATTCGTGATTCAACTTACGTGCTTGATGGCCTGCTGTACCACGAGTCGGACTTGCGCATCGAGGAACACTACACCGACACGGCAGGCTTCACCGATCACGTGTTTGGCTTGATGCATTTGCTGGGATTTCGCTTCGCGCCGCGTATCCGTGACTTGGGCGAAACCAAGCTATTCATCCCCAAGGGCGATGCCGCCTATGACGCGCTCAAGCCGATGATTAGCAGCGACAGGCTGAACATCAAGCAAATACGCGCCCATTGGGATGAAATTCTGCGGCTGGCCACCTCCATCAAGCAAGGCACGGTAACGGCTTCGCTGATGCTGCGCAAACTCGGCAGCTACCCGCGCCAGAACGGCTTGGCCGTGGCGTTGCGCGAGCTGGGGCGCATCGAGCGCACGCTGTTCATTTTGGATTGGCTGCAAAGCGTGGAGCTGCGCCGCCGCGTCCATGCGGGGCTGAATAAGGGCGAGGCGCGCAACGCGCTGGCCAGGGCGGTCTTCTTCTACCGATTGGGTGAAATCCGCGACCGCAGTTTTGAGCAGCAGCGCTACCGGGCCAGCGGCCTCAATCTGGTGACGGCGGCCATCGTGTTGTGGAACACGGTATATCTGGAGCGTGCCACCAGTGCTTTGCGTGGCAACGGCACGGCGCTGGACGACACATTGTTGCAATATCTGTCGCCGCTGGGGTGGGAGCACATCAACCTGACCGGCGATTACCTATGGCGCAGCAGCGCCAAGGTCGGTGCGGGGAAGTTTAGGCCATTGCGACCGCTGCCACCGGCTTAGCGTGCTTTATTTAATGAGATGGTCACTCCCTCCTTCCCGGTACTATGCTGAGGACAGGCTTTCATTCGGAGAACTATCATGGAAAACATTGCGCTCATTGGTATCGATCTGGGTAAAAACTCTTTCCATATTCATTGCCAGGATCGTCGCGGGAAGGCTGTTTACCGTAAAAAATTTACCCGGCCAAAGTTGATCGAATTTTTGGCGACATGCCCCGCTACAACCATCGCAATGGAAGCCTGTGGCGGTTCTCACTTTATGGCACGCAAGTTGGAAGAGTTGGGGCATTCCCCAAAGCTGATATCACCACAATTTGTCCGCCCGTTCGTTAAAAGCAATAAAAACGACTTTGTCGACGCCGAAGCTATTTGTGAAGCTGCATCGCGTCCGTCTATGCGTTTTGTGCAGCCCAGAACGGAATCTCAGCAGGCAATGCGGGCTCTGCATCGTGTCCGTGAATCCCTGGTTCAGGATAAGGTAAAAACAACCAATCAAATGCATGCTTTTCTGCTGGAATTTGGCATTAGCGTTCCCCGAGGAGCTGCCGTTATTAGCCGACTGAGTACCATTCTTGAGGATAATAGTTTGCCTCTTTACCTCAGCCAGTTATTGCTGAAATTACAACAGCATTATCACTATCTTGTTGAGCAGATTAAAGATTTGGAATCCCAGTTGAAACGAAAGTTGGACGAAGATGAGGTTGGACAGCGCTTGCTGAGCATTCCCTGCGTCGGAACACTGACAGCGAGTACTATTTCAACTGAGATTGGCGACGGGAAGCAGTACGCCAGCAGCCGTGACTTTGCGGCGGCAACAGGGCTTGTACCTCGGCAGTACAGCACGGGAGGTAGGACGACATTGCTGGGAATTAGTAAGCGAGGTAATAAAAAGATCCGAACTTTGTTGGTTCAATGTGCCAGGGTATTCATACAAAAACTGGAACACCAGTCTGGCAAATTGGCCGATTGGGTCAGGGATTTACTGTGCCGGAAAAGCAACTTTGTCGTCACTTGTGCTCTGGCAAACAAGCTGGCCAGAATAGCCTGGGCCCTAACGGCACGACAGCAAACTTATGTAGCATAACGGCAGAAATACACCGGTTTAAAGAATTACTGATCTGGTTTTGCGAATACTGATATTGATGATACTAACGGCCCACCGGCCTGTTGAGGAACCTGTAAAACGGAAAGGCTCATTGAAGCCGTATATTTTCTGGAGGTTCATCAGGCGCGGAACTCATCAAGGCGCGGGAATAAAATCCCATTCAGACGCCGGATAGATTCAAGCAAGCCAACTTGTCGTCAAAATCGGTGTTGCAAAAACGGGAGTGACCATAGATCCGTTTTCTGAGACGACCCCATCTACGTCAGGTTTCCGCTTTGGTTCGCTGGTGGCCGTCTCAGCTTGTTTTAGGGTGGAACGTGGATAGGCCAGGTTATATGCTGCGCCTGTGGTCATTTGCTCGATGACCGCAGGTGCATAACCTTCTGCTTCCAGCTTACGATATGCAGCCCGGTAGTCTCTTTGGGTTTTCAGCGGGTATATCTTTCCGCCTTTACCATCGAAAGCGATAAACCAGAAATCGTCCGTGCCAGTTTCCAGATTTCTGCAACGTTTCAGATGCCATCCGCCTTCTCTCGCCCAGATGGTACGGTTATTTCTGGCATTCGTTTTGTCATAACCGTTCTCGTCAAGCCAGCTATCAAAGCTGGTCAGCCCCAGATCCTGAACCTCCAGAGAAGGCACTCGAATGACCTGCAAGGTATGGCGGGGTCTTGGCTCTCTCATCTTGATCTCTTCCTAGCGCTGGTCTGGGAAATACGGATATTGCGGGCCATATTCATAGTCATGCGGGCCTGGCTCAACTTCCCAGAATGGACGGCCGCTAATTGTCTTTGGACCGCGCTCGTTTACGATGTCTTCTACATCCTGAATATTAAATGGCATCGTTGCCAGTAACAGCTGATCTTCGGGTGTCAGCGTCACAGTTGCACCGTCGATACGGCTGTAAAGGTCGGCAAACTGTTTACCTGCACCGTGCAACCGGTGCTCCGCTACACTTCTGATTGCGTGTAAGTCCAGCTCCGCCGCTTCCATGCGATCCACGTATAGTTTCATTTCTTTACGCAAAGCGCTCAGCTCACGGGCTTTAATAAACCCGCAGGCGTACCCACCCAGGGCGATAACTGCAATGATTGCTAAAATTGCCATTTTTTTCTCTCACGTGATTGCGGCCGTTACTCTAGTCTTAATGTGAAGTCTGGGAATTCGCTGGATGTTAAGTACGTTTTCATCCCCAGACTGACAGATGCTAAGGCGCGATCCCAACACTCCATTTGTAAGTATCAGGCCCATCTTCTCCGCTGGTGGCATCTGCTACAATCTGTGCATAACGTTCTCCAGCAAGTTCTCTTACCATCTGATCCACGACCCATTGCAGATGATGCATTTCATCGGTTCCGCCGTAACGACAAGCCAACTCAATAGCCCGCTCTATTCTTTTTTGTTCTTCAGTCATACTGAATCCTCACGCTTACATCAGCTATTCTGAAAACATGCACACTATAAATTGCGGCTGTCATTTCTCAGCCAGGCGCCTGCATTGCTGCCTCATTCCATCAAAAATACTTTCCGCAAGCTGCTGGGGGAACTGGTCCGGAAGAAGCCCGCTAACACGTTCAATGACACCCGGGGTTCTGGCGATGATTTCCTCTATCATCGCCTCTGTCTGCTGTTTACTCAGGCCGGTTATCTCACCATGCCTGATCCAGTGGCGTCGTTGTATTCGATATATCTGGTAATAGTTGCTACTGCCACGTACGGCCATCGCCAGTTTGCACTTCTGCCAGGATATCTGATTGTTCCCATGACCGATCACCGGCCATGCCGACAACACATCATAGAGTGGTGTAAGGTGATAACGTCCCTGTGGCCCAATAGAAATACTGAAATTTTTAGCGTGGCCATCTGTTGCGGCCATCATCCAGAAAACTATCTGCGTCATAAAAAACTGCGCTTTGTCACGCTCAGCACGGTCTGAATTACTCAGAACTTCCATAATTTCCGATATACCTGGCCCGCCGTCCGCCTGATATTTTCGTAATGGCGAAATGCCCAGGGCCTGACACATATCCTCCTGGGGTAAACGAATGATCCATTGTCCGTTTCCTGACCATTTTCGGTCAAAACGTTCTACCACCAGCGCTTTCTGATCTTCAAAGTGAGCAATCTGCGTTCTTGCCACGGGGAGCCCGTACTGTTCGAGAAGTACCGAGCAGAGCCATTCATTTTCAACCGACGAGCGCATGTCGGCTTTCATGTTCCCCACAAGTCCGAGCGGTAGCTTGAATATATGCGTCGTTGGTGTATTACCCTCCGGCATACACCACCGATCTTCATGCCACAGTAGGGCTGTTTTCTCCTGAGCACCGGCAATAGATAAACGTAAGTCGTCGTTATCTTCTGGCCTGCCCGGTAGCAATGTCTCCGTGGTATTACGCAAAGTTGCCGCAATTTCTGATTCAGTAAGCGGGTGATACTTCACGGAATATAAATCTGTGGGTTCATCTCCGTCATGAAGCAGCTGTATCGCGCCCACGCAGTCTTTTCCCAGCTCCGTCAGAAGATCAAAAGGCTCCAGGCTATCGGCCTTGTAACGCATTGCCAGACGTCTGCGTATGCCTTCGCTGTCCGGGAGTAAATTATCAAAATAGTCACGTACCACATTTCCACGCCAGACCTGGTTCCCGGGAGTAAAAGGAAGGGACAATGACAGCGGCCTTCCCTGTTCGTCTGCACTCCAGTCAGGAAGGTATTGTAAGCTGTCTACCCCTTTACTTTTTTCCCAGTATCCGACTTTGATTCCGTTCATCCAGATTGCCAGACGCTGCTGTTTCCGGCTCATATCGTTACCATTTCTCCTGTCGTGCAGGTGAGTTTGATTTAAGCATTTCTTCCGTCTGCTTCCCCTCTGAAGAGGCGGTTGTCGAGGAGAAGCTGATTTTTACGCCCAGGATAGAAAACACCTTGAATAGCCGTTCAATGCTCGCACTGGCAGGGTTGGCTTCCAGACGTGAGTATGTCTGTTGAGTGACCCCTAACCTTTCGGACAGGTCTTTTTGCGTCAGGCCATTCGCCTTGCGAAAACCAATGAGCAAGGGACGCAACTGGTTGAGCGTGTTTAACGGGTAATCATTATTGATCATAAGCTGGCCTCAGTAGTTCCTCTGATACACCTTGTACGCTGTTTTCTAAACATACACCCTAAAAGCTGTAATATCAAATTAACAGCCTAAAAGCTGTTAAATAGAGAGTACAACCTTTAGGCTGTTACTAAGTGGCAGCATAAATCTTTATGAGGTTTGATATGAGAGAACTATCAATAATAAGCCGTTACGCTCGTACAGCATCCGGTAAGAGAGCTGACAGATCAGGATCATCGGTAAACGAGAAGCGGAGTATCTTATGGCCCTGTTGTGAGCTGTATAAATAACTACGAGCTACTCTCTGCCTCGGGGAGGAGGCAGAGAGAGTATTAAAAGCAAAGGCAGACATTTTTAGCAGCTGGTGGGCTATGGGGTTCCGGAGGTGCTCCGGTGAATGTTACTTGACTGGCAAGTTTCCTGCTATGATGGTCAATGCCTCGATGCTGTCTATATTGTTCTGAAGCCGTTCCAGTTCTGCCTTTTCAATACCGGCCCAAAGCTTTAAGTGTCGCTGATAAAGGGACCACTTGAGTGAGTGAAAACCATTCCAGGCCAACCCCATCCAGGAGGCGTAATTCGCATTGAGAATATTGCCGGTGATATACATTTTACCTGCGTTAACAGCACTGGAAGTTCCATAACCCAGGGCAAGCATCATCCGGAAGCGTGGATTTAGCCGCAACGGCATGGTATCCAGTAAGGTCTCCCCAAAAGCTCCTTTTCCCAGCGATACCTGTTTCGCCACATAGAAAACCCGCATCAAAACTTCCATTATGCTCATCGGAATACTTGTCACGATAAACTGACGAAAGTCATACCCGTTGACATACATGTACTCTATTTGTTTGCCGAAGTTAGAACTCCCCACAGGGATCCCCTCAAGCATACGAAGTAGCCCCATAAAAGGAGCCGGTAACCCCATGCCACGGTTTCCTTTTGCTGAGGGGGCATTAACATCCGATGCCAGGTGTCCAAACATTCTGGCGATGAGCCTGAAAATATTGGTTTCGTCTGTAACGCCTTTACTGGAAGGATAAACCACGATCTGTCCATTCTGAACCACCGTACAGGTCCCGTTCAGCATATCCTTTATACCGAAAATAATGCCCAGTACGGGATCGTGTGACAAAGCTCTTAAGCGGTGATTTGTGGGAGACAAAACGCCACCGGCCGCACCCACTAAATCGCTGCTGATCGAACTGTCTGGTGCCCCTATAGGGAACAAATCTGAGAGTTTTGTACTCAGGTCCTCCGGCAAAATGGCATTGAAGGCTTTCTGCACCTGTTTATTGAAAATACCATCCACTTCTGCCGTAAAGCTCACCGTAGGTTTTGGCGGGGCTCTGACGCAAAGTAAATCCAGCATGGATGCTATGAGCCCGCATCCGCAGGCAATAGCATAATCCCAGGCGTCGAGTGCGTAGCGATCATTAAATTCTTTAATATGATTCTGGATCCGGGCATCTACAACAGCCAAGTCATCCGTGGAGAGTATTGTGGCCAGTCCAATATCACCGCATACACGCTGGTTAGCCTCGCTATATATAGTCTTGAGACCAGTAGAATGCATGGCAGTATCTGAAGGGGTCATTTCTCGCAGATGATGTTCTTTAAGCGCCAGATGCTCCGCTTCATCAAGTTCAGTGCCGCTGATTAGCCCGGTCAACTGTGCCTTAAGGCTCTCTATATCACTGTTAATTGTCTCGTGAGCGTTCGCGATATCCTGACCACGGAGCTGAATATAACGGATGGCCCTGAACTCATCATCATAAGGAGACTGACTCATGTGTTTACCTCACCGCGACCAGGCTACCTTTTGGAGCTTTCTTAGTAAGCATGTCGATTGTTGCCTTGATGCCAGCAATTTCTGCCTTAAAATATTCCGCATTCGACATCAACCTTTCCTGAACTTCGTAGAGCTTTTGGATGGCCTGACTAAGGGCGGCTGTCAGTTTCGCATTTTTTTTGTGTTTCACTATCGCGTACCCGCCAATCCCTAACACAGCTACAGGTGCGGCCAATACCGCAATGCCTGCAACCATACCGCCACCGACGATAGACCCTGCTGTAGCGAGCCCGGAGGTTATGCCTGCTGCTGACACTCCCGTTGTACCAAGCGTATAGAGAGCACCGAAGGAAGCCGCTGCGCCTACGCCTGACCCCGCCAAAGCTGCTGCGCCCTCAGTAATACCCGGGAACTTATTTTCAAGCGCCTGAAGAGCACTTGTAACTTCATCCATTGCCTTCTTGCGAATTTTTTCGAGCTCTTCAGTTTCGGTAGCGTCCATTACAGGCCTCGTATTCATAACTTGCTGTGTGATAGGTGAAAAAGAGCACCATAAAAGTGATGAAGAAATCATGACTTACTATTGTGGCACTTTCGAGTTCATGTTTGTCAGTTTCAATGCTGTTGCTGTTAGTAAGGGCAGACGCCATATCGGGCAGACCCAAAATAACTATCGTGCCAGCGTCATTTTGGAACTGACTTTGCTAAAAATCAGTAGCGGACTGAACAGACATGTGTGGATTTGAATCTGGGCAGGTTCCAGACATTATTCCAACCAGACTTCCAATGACAAAATGCTCGTCATTCTCGGAGACGACATAGGGTCCACCAGAGCAACCATCGGTGTTGAAATGTGCTATTACAAAGCGAGTTGTGAGATGTTGGGGAGAATGATTTGAGCAATTTAAAGGCCAAATGCCTGAAACTTCACCAGGGAATGTCGAAATTGTTGTCTCATTCATTGGATATCCGACACCCAATGTACCCATGCCAGCTGCGGGAGCCAGGACCTTAAAGTAACTACTTACAGGCTGTTGTATTCCAGCTGGTAATACGATTTCTGCACTGTCAACAAACGGAATGCCGTCTTTAAAGTCTGCCCTGTCATTAGCCTCATTGAGAATGAAATCGACTAGAACAGGCTCTTCGTTCACCAGTCCTTGATGGTTAAGAAATTTGACGTAAAGTTTAAGTGTATTGCTGACGGGATAAATTTTTCCAAGAGCATTGGTAACAACATGGGCTGCGGTGAGAATCTTTTGCTGCTGACCATTATCGAAACCAAACGCAGTTGCTTCGAGATGGCTACTAAAATGAGGATCATTGCTTACATAGATTTTACAAACGTAGTTTTCAAACATTATTTCCTCCTTTTGCCGGTACCTAATCAGTTACACGGCTGCATGTTATAAACAACTAAACTCGCTTCCTGATATTTGAGTTTGTATGTTTTGCCAGGCACCAGCTCACCTCTGAAACACGGTTAGTCTCCTCCATGACATGGTTATGGCGATGGTCAGAAACTGTTATCGACGAAAGGCTGGAATTCCTTTAATGGCATTATCCATTTCAAGTCGTATGTCCTGAACGGGAGCGTATATTTTTATGATTCCAGATCTTAACCCTGAAACATTCCCCGTATCAAAACTGACCCGTTACAGATAAGTCACCACCGGTGCTGTCGATTAATTTAGTGAATTGCATGTCCTCATCCCATAAAGGGTAGGGCCTACCCCCGGCATCGAGCAAACCTGACCACCCTGCCCTTATTAAGACCCCACATGCGGCAATGGTGCCCTGTCCACGCCGCCCGCGAACTTTGAGGAAATGGGGAGAAAATAAAAAGAAAACAAAAAGTTATCGGCTGAAGTACCGGCGCAGATCGGGAATCAGGCGAAGCCTGACAGCACGTTAGGGCCTGGCAGGGGGCTTGAGGGATGAGGACATGCAATTGTGATAACCTTCCCGCCACGGGGTCGGTTAAATTCGTATCCTGCCGGTGCAATTCCAACGGCCGCGTTACCAGTTCGCCGGGTAGCATGGCCAGCAAAGCCAGGCATCGAGCACCCGGGTTTCACTGACGGCCGCTGCATAGACGCCGGTATCCGGGAAGAAATAAACCGGGGTGGCGTTGTTCAGCTGGTCGCCTTCATCGGCCAGAGCGCCGATCACCTCATGAGGCTTAAGCAGCATATCCGTTAAATATTCATCCGGGTGGATGGCATTCAGCGATATGGCCATCTCCAGAAATTCATCCAGGGTATGGCGGGTACGATACCCCCGGAAAACCTCGTATGAAGGCGTGACGCATTCACCATCCAGGGAACAGGCATCGTAACCGGCCAGCTGCTCTTCGGTGAGTCCGGAGGCATGCTTTGCCACAAGATTCGTAAATTGCTCTTTATCGTCCATCACAATCCTTACGCTGTAGGGGCCTGTTTGTGTTATCACTGCTTCCGGTTTTTACTTCGCACAACCCGGCAGGTATCCGGTCGCCCGGGCGTCCTTTGCGGTCTTGTTCGCCCTTCGCCTGAATTACGTCAAATCCCTTTCACTACCCGGCCGCAGGGTGACACCTCCCCTTTTCTCCGGAAGCGAAAGAGGAAGAACAGTTTAACAGCCCGGATCCTCAATAATTTTCGCGTAACGGACTAAATAACCGGTTTATGCAGCTTCTGATAACCACAGACCGCGATAGAATAAAACGTCTGGTGAGGAACCGGAGTGTTATGTAAGCGGGGGGTTTAACTGGGTATCTGTGTAGTCCTATTTAGCCAGATATCCCGAATAAAAACCTCAACGATTAGGTAAACGAAATGGATGGATTCTGGTCGATGTTCTGTTTGTTTGTCGTGGTAGTTTCACTGCATAAAGCCCTTTCTGTAGCAGCAGCACGAGCAGACGCAGCAAAATTAAATATGCTTCTCAGAATGAGAAAGTTTAAAAAGTAGCTTTCAAGACATCTGAGAATTCTTTTAAATCCTCAGAGGAAGTTATATGTTTAGGCTATTTGCAAACTAAGGTTGGAATTCCATCATTCTAGCCTTAGATCTTTGATCAAGTGAAGTTGCTCACTTGGTTGGATTTTACCGTTTCCTGACGGCTTTTCAGAAGCGAGGGCTGGTTGGAATGCCTTCCAGCTAGAAGTCTTGCAGATGCTCTCCGGGCATTAACTCATTGTCGAATCTGCACCAGTATCACTAGGTTGTTGAGCGGGCGATTAGCTTTTTCACTGAGCCGCTGTACACTCGACTGCTTCAAGAAGCACTACTTACCATTTGCCTGCCGTAAGGTCTGTTCTTAGCTGGATTTTTTTGGGAGGATACGCAGTCATGACAACTCAATCCAGCTCAATACAATACGCTTACGCGCTAGACGGCGAGGGCACCCTCACGCACATTGGCGCTGCCCTGCGCTCACATACTTACACCTGCCCAGGTTGTAAGAGCCCCCTGACCCCGGTAATGGGCGAGTTCAACGCTAAGCACTTTCGCCATTCGGAAGAATGCTGTGCCCTTGAAACCTATCTTCACAAGTGCGGCAAAGAAGCATTCTTCTATCGCTACCAACAAGCTCTCAGCCGTGAAATGCCTATTAGCCTTGAGCTGGAGCGCCGGGTTGCCTGTAATGGTTCTCGTTTAGCCTTGGTTAGAGACGAAGCACGTCAGTGCGTAAAATCCGTGCCTGCACGCTACAACTTGACTCAATTTTTCGATCAGGCAGAGCTGGAAAAACACGATAAGGTCACAGGGCTGCGACCAGACGTGATGTTGTATGATACGACTGGCGAAAGGCGTTGCTACGTAGAGATTTGTGTCACACACCCCTGCTCTCAAGACAAGATCGAAGCCGGTATCCCGATTCTTGAGTTTAAGGTCCAATCTGCCTCTGATATTCAGATGTTGCTTACCGGGGCCTACTCGATCAAGGAGAAGATCCTGAGAGTATTCAACTGGCTTCCCCCGTTTCAATCTGTGGACACCTGTAGCGGCGTCTGCTCAGTAGGTAACGTGGATATGTCTGTCTGGAGTTTAAGTGGTTCCGGCCGACTCAACGAACAAACGATGCCGCTCGCTGAAGTGGATTTAACAATCAATTCTGACGTGAACACATGGCCTAGATCGTTAGGGGCCGCTGAGCTGGCTGATAACTTACGAGCTTTTATCCGTCACGCCGATCCTCATTCACTATTTCCCAACTGCATTATGTGCGAGCAAGCAGGCCGATGGGAGGATGGCTATCTGCAATGTCACAGTAAGGCAAAGATCGTTCCCTACACCGAGGCCCGTCAGTGCGCCAATTACAAGGTTAAGGCATGACCAAAAGACTGACTTGGGAGCAGAAAAGTATTGTCAGCCATGACACCGGACATGCGTTGGTAAAAGCCGTACCTGGTAGCGGGAAAACAACCACACTTGTAAAGCGCGTTGAGCGGCTGGTCAAGACGGGAACTGATCCTCGCTCCATTCTGATCCTGATGTACAACAAGTCGGCGCAGGTGAGCTTCACGGAGAACTTGAAGACGGCACTGATGTCGAGCGTGATTCCAGAAATCCGCACGTTCCACAGCTTGGCCTTAAAGATTGTTGGTTACGGAGAACGCCAACAGATAATCAAGAAGAAAGACCTCATTACTCCAAGCGACTACCGCTATGAGCAACTGGTAAAGCAAGCCTACCGCTATGGCTTTGACCATGAGGCGAATTATATTGACCCCAATGAAATTGAAAACTTCGAGCTGTTTATTGCTCGCTGCCGGGCGGCGGCCGTAACTCCTGTTGATGCTGCCAATGATCCAACGTTCAGCAACATCAAACGGGAGTTTATTCACGCCTATGGCCGCTATTGTGAGCTGCTGGAGGAAAACAGTCTGCGAACCTTTGATGACTGTTTGATTGAGGCTGTCGCACTGTTGCGTAATGACAGCAGCCTTGGTGCCCACTTCAAGCACATCATTGTTGATGAATATCAGGACGTTAACCTGATACAGCATGACATGACCCGCTTGCTATCTAAGTCGGATACGTCGGTTATGGCTGTTGGTGATGTTAACCAGTGTATTTATGAGTGGCGTGGTGCTCGACCAGACTTTATCGGCGGACTGTTTGAAAGGCACTACCCGAATACGAAGGTGTTTCAACTGTCATGCACGTTCAGATTTGGCCATGAGCTTTCCTTGATGGCTAACTCGGTAATTCGGCGCAACTCTACAAAGCTGACCAAGCTTTGTGTCAGTCATCCTAGCACCCCCAAAACAGAGGTCAGATTGCACTTTGATAACTGCCTATCCAAGGTGCTATCAAACCTCTCGGTGAGCAGTGGAACACAAGCCATATTGTCCCGCACTAAGGCGAACCTTGCTGAGGCGGAAATTGCTTTACGCCTGTGTGGGCTACCTTATCGCTACCTCAATGGTTCAAGCGCATTACACACCCGCACCGAAATCGGGATACTGGTAGTTGGCGTCTTGCTGTCTGTGTACGGCGATCTGCGGCTACTGGAAAACCATCCCAACAAACAAGCGATTGTTTACGGCTTTCTGAAGGAGGCTGGTTTTAGATGGCAGAAAGGGCAATTCAAAGCGGCGCTCAGTGGATTGATGGCTCCGCACGCCGACCTATGGTCTGCTCTAGGTCAGTTATTCGAGGGCGCACAATACCAAAAAGATCGGCTGGGCAGGCTCGCCACTATCTGCCAGAAAGACGGAGAGGAAACGCCTGCTATCGATGTGTTACGACGCCTGAGTATGGAGGGTTTCATTGATAGTGTTGGCTCTGAGGGTGTAACTCGCACTGGATCGAACGACCAGCAACGAGGGGTCGTGAGGATCGGGGAGCTACTTGACTCCAGTAAGATCGATTCCCGCACGTTTTTAAACCTTATCTTGAATCCAGGCGAGGCTGCTACTGACTGCGATCCCTTCATCCTTTCCACACTGCATGGTTCCAAGGGGCTGGAGTGGGATAACGTAATACTGATCGGGCTGAATGAGCAGGAATTTCCTGGCGGCAAACCCGATGATGTTTACAGCGTTCGCACATCGATGAACACCCCTCCGGCCGAAGAGGAAATCGAGGAGGAACGTCGGCTGTTTTATGTCGGTATCACTCGCACAAAACAGCAGCTAAATCTGGTGGTCCCTCTTGATGAAGGGCTTGCGCGGTGGCTCAAAAACCGCTGGGATAGCACCCCGAAGAAGTCACCGATAGCTACTCGCTTCGTCTATGAGGCTGGCTGGACTGCTTGTGCGGTTACCAGTGATGCGATCTATAACAGCACGGTAGAGAAACAGAAGGCTGACTTCAGCAAGTTTCACCAATGGTATCTAAGAGATCTTCAGCGGCTAAAAGTCTAGGGCTACCGATACTTTTCGATTTCAGACAGGTGCTCGTTATCCAGATCAATTGTGGCTTTTCTTTCAGAAGCGAGCTTCTTCGCTCGCTTTGCATACTGAAGCCCCTTGGCTGGCTGCTCTCCGCGTAGGATCTGTTCAGCCTGCTTGCTCGTGCTGTGCCCCAGAAAGCGTTCGTACTGCTCGTCAGATACCTCAGTGCCGATCAGTCGTTCGATCCAGCCGCTTTTCGGCGGGTAACTTACGCCCAGCGCAAGCAACTGCCTTTTCTGTACCCACTATTTCCGGCGCGGCCGGCTTCAATCAAGGCTTTGGTTAGAACTACAGCCATTTGGGGACTCTCATACACAAACCTGAACCATGCGGGTCTGATTGGCGGTCAAGATAGCAGCGCATCGAAATCAACACTGAACTCTGCTTCTAAGAACTCAATCGTGGCTGGTTGGCTATCGAGCGATGCTTCCCGTGTAGACTCCAGTGCGCACTCCAATCGACGCAGCAGAGTAAACGGCAAAATGATCTTGCCGAAGTCGGTATGCTTGAAATCCCCCCCCACAGGTCTTCCGCGTTCTTCCAAATGAAATCAGCTTGCGAAGCAGCCGAACCTACGAACTCTGCCATCTTGGCCTCCAACCAACTTTTGCACGAAACGGCACATCTTCCAAAAGAGGGTTGTCAACCAAGTTTTGCACAAAACGGACTTTGATCCATTTCTAACTAAAATCTACAATCCAACCTCAGATTGCAAATAGCCTATGTTTATTACAGATGGTATGGTTCGTGTTTTTGTTTATTCGATGGCAACTGTACTCTTTCTGCCGCTTGGCTTGTTGAAAAGCACGTGGTGGTTTTCACCATTGTTTGCGATAGCTGCTATTGATTACTTAATGTTTCTGCGTCGACAAGGCTAGTTGCTGAACCTCATACCTCAGAGCAATCTGTATGTTTTTTACACCACTGGTTAAAAGGTCAGGCTACGTTCCTGACGTTTTTTAAAAAACAGTTTTATGTTTGATGCGTTACTGGTCTGTCTGGTAACCCAGTGGTACATTACCATTATTAAGGCTGGCTGGCGGTGGTGCATCATGCTTAAACGACCCTCTCTGAGCGTACTTTCCGACAGTCCTGTGCACCGCACCACTTACCCGGCAGGCCTATGTCTTGGTTATTCTTCGTTGTACCTTTTTCTTCAGCTTTATCCCTGACATGTCTGTCTGAACAGTTCTAAGCAAACCGGAATGTTGTCATGGCCAAAGTACAAGGGCTCTTTGTTGGATACCGAAAATTCGCTGTTGATCGTGACTGGCTTCGTCAGCAGGAAGAACAACGTTATCGGGATCGCCAGCGACAATTTGATGAATGGTCCAGGAAATGGGTCACTGTAACCAGGCTCAAAGAGACTCGTTTATGGACTGACGGAGCCATCAGGCGATGGTTGGGTGAACCTCAGCAGCAGGGTAAATATAAAGTTTTCCCCGTTGAAGCGGTTTTGGCTGCTGAGAAGTTGAATGAGTTTCGGCTCTGGCTTAAACCCCGACTGGAAAAGAAACGTGCCCAGCACCACCACTTTTTAATTCCATTTCTGTAAAGTAGAAACAACGGCAGTTCCGGCCGCATTCAAGGCTTCGGCATCTGGTCAGAAATAAAGCGCCATTTTTCAGTATAAGGGAGGTTAGATAGTGGAAGGTATTGAGACACTGAGTTTGCAGCTTGATGAGAATGAAACTATGGCCCTTGCTCAATTAGTTAAACGTCTGAGCTGGAGCGATCTTCGTGGCTGTGCTGTGAGTGACGAAGAAGCCTGGGTAATGAAAAGCGCAATTGAAAAATTACAACAGGCGTTAAGGGAAGAAGGTTATGCGCCTCGATGAGGCTGGCTTCGTTCTTTATTCCGATAACAAATTTGCTTAAGGACTAACTATGAGCCAGCACTGGTATGAGGTGAAAAGCAATCAGGGAATTGTTCAGGTGATTGTTGGGAGAAGATATTAATGTAATGCGTTTCTGCATTACATCAAGCAGATTAGCTTTTTCTGGTCAAAATAGACGATGTGATTTTTCTTTAGCCGAAGTCCATCCGCTCCCCACGCAACCGGTAAAGGTTCGCAGGTTTAATAAAGATAGGTTTCGTATCTCCCTAAGGGTGGGATAGGTAAACTCATAATGGCATCTGTGTTTACTATGTAAGTATTCGGGTAAAATTCATCTAATACAGTAAAGTTTAGTTTCTTACAAAAGCTTAATAAATATGGGTTTTTCACGTCTTCTATTACAACATCGCACCAGGGATTCGATTCACAGCAAAGCTTCAGAAAAGACTTAAACCATCCCTTGTTTTGTATTTCTTCCGGAAGCCGTACCACATGTATGGTCAGACAATCTCCATGATAACGATTAGTACTTTGTCTAAGCCCTACAACAATCCCCTTTTCTTGAATCTGTACACCTGCCTGATGCTCTTTCATGTCGGGCGTATAGTGCCTTGCTCTGTTTAACCAGGCCACCAGCTGCTGAGCCGTACTTGGTGATTCTTCAGCTATCCATTTCAGGTACTTGATGCGGTCCATATGCGCCTCCCTGTACGATTTCCAATGAACAAAGGCTCTACAGTATTAAGCTGCTGTAGAGCTCATTCAACCAAGCTCAAACTGTGCGTATTAAAGGATGCCTAACCTTTTTGTTTCATCGATCCACGGTCTGAATTCTTCCAGTAGATTATCATATAACTTTTCATCGCTAATCGAACCGAAATCATCCATGGCAAAGAAGTGGGTGTTATCAACCCGGCGGTCAGTAAAGTCATCCAGATTTTTGAGGATACCGTAGCTTGAACCACCCAGGCCGACAAACTTCCAGAAGATGGGGTAGTTGGCAGAACGCCGGATTGCATCTTTAATCGCCCGGGTCTTGCTGATCCCGCCATCGGTAATAAATACAACATACACCGGGATTTTCGAGTCCTTAAAGTAGTCGACTATTTCTTCCATCACAGGAGGCTCGTTGTTTGTCCCTCCGAGGCCCGGCAGGTTCTCCCAGGCTGAACGCTTTCCAGCCCCGCGAATGGACTGAATATATGTGTCCAGGTTGTCCAGTGTGACGTTTGGATACTTCTTATGCTTCTCTCCAAATCCCCAGACATCCATTTCACCGTCGTCGTCGAACTGGGCGGCAAGAACGGCGATGCGGTCCAGCACAGACTGAACGTTACCCTTACTGAACTGGCCACTCATTGAGCCGGATGCGTCAAGTACAAATGCAACCGCTGCCTCAAGGGTGTCCAGTTTATTTTTAGTAAGACTGACCGAGGCTTTTTTAGCGAGGCTTACAAGGCGCGGAGATCTGGTTTCCAGTTTCTTTTCCAGACTGATACGAGCAGGCTTTGCTGGCTGCGGAGCTGGCTGTGCGACATCAACGCCATAGCTAATGGCCAGAGGCTCAAGACCACCGTTGAAACCCTGCCCGAGCGCACGAAGCTTCCAGGCGCCATTGTGCCGATATACTTCACCCAGGATAATTGCTTTCTCACTGCGGCCCTGAGTCTCAGCCTGGAACTCAGCGATTCCTTGAGCCTGCATGCTCAACGAACTGAGCCCACTGATGGTATCTTCACCATCAATGACAACTGTGATTGCAATTTTACTGATGTTCGCAGGAACACGATCCAGTGCTATCTCAATGCTGGACTGCTGAGAACCGGTAACGAGCTTTACTGCCCCTTCAGGAGAAGACAGATTATTGTAAAAGATAAAGTCAGAATCGCCGCTGACCTTTCCCTGAGCATTAAGCAGGAACAGGCAGGTATCGGGTTCGCCTTTAAAGCCGGATTTGGTAGGGTACTGAAGATTCAGCCTGATCGCAGATTGCTGAAGTGGTATGTTTTGTCCGGATTGTAGATTCACATTAACTCTCCTGATTTTTGATTATTTTAAAGCGCAGCGTTTATATAGGTTCCCCTGGCTTAGTTCAGGACGCTGGATTTCTGGTGAGGCGTATATATGGTGTGACACCATATTTCATCACGTTGAAGTTTCTATACCTGTTGAATTGGAATTTCCATTGGTCGGGTATTTTATCTTCCAGAACCCGTGCCTTCATAAGTCGCAAACGTAACATATATCAGAGGGGCATGCTGTTGATATAAGGCACGGAATACAGGCTTTAACCAGCAACCAGAGAAAAATCCGTTTCCTGCCTTTAAAAGGCTCACGTCAGAATTAACATCTCTCTGCTTTCTGAGATTCCCGAACCCTTTCTGCCCCCCCCCTCCTGATAGCGGATCGCAACCAAAAAAAACCCCGGCATTGCCGGGGTATGATTCAGCGTTATTTTAGATGTTAACGCCGTGCTGGGAGGCAAGAGCCGCCAGGCCACCGGCAAAGCCCTGACCGACAGCTTTAAACTTCCACTCAGCGCCATGACGATACAGTTCACCGAAGACCATAGCGGTTTCGGTTGAGGCATCTTCAGACAGATCGAAACGGGCAATTTCCGTGCCGTTGTCGTTGTTGTAAACGCGCATGAAGCTGTTGCTCACCATGCCGAAGTTTTGTTTACGCGCTTCTGCATCATAGATGGTAACGGCAAACACCAGTTTTTTGATATCTGCTGAGACTTTGGTCAGATCGATTTTGACCTGCTCATCGTCGCCGTCGCCTTCACCGGTACGGTTGTCGCCCTGGTGCTCTACCGCGCCATCAGGGCTGGTTTTGTTATTGAAGAAAATGAAATGCGCATCTGACAACACTTTACCGTCTTCGCCTACTGCGAACACGGAAGCGTCCAGGTCAAAACCCTGACCATCGGTTACACGGGCATCCCAGCCTAGGCCAACCATAGCAACATTCATGGTTGGTGCTTCTTTGGTCAGAGATACATTGCCGCCTTTTACGAGAGAAACTGCCATTTTTAGCTCCTGCAAACAGTTGAATGAGGGCTGCATTAACAGCCCCGGGTAGAAAAGTTACTTTTTGATCAGGACGCGTTAATGCCGTACTGAGCACATACAGATGCCAGACCACCAGCATAACCCTGACCTACTGCGCGGAATTTCCACTCACCATTGTGGCGATACAGCTCGCCGAACAGCATGGCAGTCTCAGTGGACGCATCTTCGGTCAGATCGTAGCGAGCAACTTCAGTCTGGTTATCGTCATTAACCAGACGAATAAACGCACCGGATACCTGACCAAAGCTCTGGCGACGAGCCTGAGCATCGTGGATGGTCACAACGAAGATGATCTTGTCAACTTCAGACGGGACGGCGTCCAGTTTAATTTTCAGCGATTCATCATCACCATCGCCCTCACCGGTGCGGTTATCGCCGGTGTGCGTTACGGAACCGTCGGATGACGTCAGGTTGTTATAGAAGATGAAATCTGAATCGCCGCGCACTTTGCCGTTTGAGGCCAGCAGGAATGCTGAAGCATCCAGGTCAAAGTCCTGACCGTCTGTTGAACGCGCATCCCAGCCAAGGCCCACCAGGACGTTTTTCATTGACGGAGCTGCTTTACTTAGGGAGACGTTCCCGCCTTTGGAAAGAGAAACACTCATAAAATAACCTCTTCGATTAGTAATTGTTCAGGTTAACACTTAAGGGGATTAACTCCCCTTTTCCTCAGATTCAGGTTTGCCCGGGAACATGACGCTTGCGAGAATGCCCAGCGCCAGTACACCCAGTACAACATACAGGCTGGTTGTTGCCGCGATGCTGTAACCATGATGCCAGATGTGATCGGTCGCATTCAGGCCGAGTTTTGCCGCGATGAAGAACAGCAGCACGATAACGGCCTTCTCCAGATGAACCAGGTACTGTTTCAGTGCCTCAAGGACAAAGTACAGAGTACGCAGGCCCAGGATAGCAAACATCATGGCACTATAGACGATAAGCGGTTCACGACTGACGGCAATGATTGCCGGTACCGAGTCAAACGCGAACATTACGTCCGAGAGTTCAACCACAGCCACACACAGGAACAGCGGGGTCGCATACAGCGCCGCTTTTTTACCACGGCCAATGGTGACATCGCTGTTTTCTGGTTTCGCCAGTTCAGCATCCACTTCCTTCTGGTTAAGCAGGAAGGCATGCCCTCTGAGCTTCGGCCAGATAGGGAAGAAGCGTTTAACCATGCGGTAAGCCAGATGCTGGGAGTAATCCTCAATTTCATCATCGTCATCACCGCTTTTAAGCATCATGACCGCTGTCCAGGCAACGATAATAGCGAAGACAACTTCAACATACGGCCCCAGACTCAGCAGGCTCGTACCGATGGCGACAAAGATGCCCCTGAAGACAATGGCACCAATGATCCCCCAGTAGAGAACACGGTGGCGATAACGATCCGGAACGGCGAACCAGGAGAAGATGGCCATCATGACGAACAGGTTATCGACCGACAGCACTTTCTCCAGCGCATAACCCGTGACAAACAGACTGGCAACCTCAGCACCGTGGTGGATATAGAGGAAACCGGCAAATGCCATCGCAACCACAACCCAGAATACGGACCAGAGCGCCGCACTCTTCAGCGAAATAGGCTTGTCATCACGGTGCATAAACAGGTCAATAAAGATGGCACCGACTGAAAGCGCAATAAAAACAATGACCGTTTCAGTCGGGAAGCCGATGTGTGTGGAAACCATATTTTACCCTTAGGGATGTGGATCAGAGGCCAAATTCAGCCGGGTCGAAGCCCAACGCGATAGCGATCTCGCGGGAGGCCAGTTTCTCGTCCTGATCGAAGTTACCGTCACTTTTCGCAACGGCAATACCAACACGTAAGGCCAGCTGAGCGGCCTCAGGCTGATCTTTCAGCGCCAGGATGTATTTCATGGTTTCGCCCTTGCCGATTTCAACATCGAAATCGAAGCTTGAAACCAGTTTATTGAAGAACTCAATCACCTCATTGGTATCGAAGACCTTCAGCTCTTCTGAAGAGCGCAGAAAGCCCATCATTTTCTGCTTTTCTTCCGAACTTACGCCGTCACTCGATACGGCAATACGGGCACATACAGCAACGGTGCCCTGCATGAATTTTTTGTTTTTGAAACGGCCAACCTGGCGGGTCAGTTCGTCACGGCCTGAGTTAATGGCACCTTTAACTTTGTCGAAAAAGCTCATACCTGTTTCCTTTGTTGCTGTGTTATTTAGAACCGGCGCTCCAGCGAAATCCCCAGCCAAATGCCCGGTCCATTTCGTCCTGGCCTTTGAAGTACTGGTTAATTCGCTCGACTTTAATTGCGCCGTTTTCGTTTACGAGTCTGGCAATGGCGCACAATGTGCGACGGTTTTCACCTTCGGTCAGGCGGGTCTCAATGGGCGGTTGATCCGGCACATGAATGGTGACCACACCATCAGTCTTGTCCCAGCTGGGAACACCTTCATAAATAAAGGCGTAAATCAGCACTTCGCGGATATGCTTCCATTCACGTCCATTGATATGCAGCCACTCGCCGTCTGATACATCACCCGTCCGGTCATCGCCCTTGAGCTGAACATACGGTTCATCGCGATAATCACCGAATGCATTACCGAGCGCCTGAATGACCGATTTATACCCGTCCTGAAGCTCAACAAAGGCCCCCAGATCCAGGTCGATTCCTTTGGAGCCGAACATGCCTGCAAAGCCTGATTTGCCGCTGCCCCGGTGCCAGTTCAGGTTGATCCGGATTTCACCGAAGTTATCCCGTTTGGTCAGGCTGATTGCAGGCTTCTCTTTTGTCAGCGATACCTTGCTCAGGCTGATTTTTGTCTCAACTGGCGGAGGGGTTACAACCGGAGGAGTCGGGGCTGCGGGAGCCGGTTCGTCGGCAATATTTACGCCGAAATGCTCTGCCAGCGGTTTAAGTCCACCGTTGAACCCCTGCGCAACGAAGCGGAATTTCCAGTCATTATTACGACGGTAAAATTCACCCAGAATTAAGGCTGCTTCCTGACGGCCGCTCAGTTCGACACTGCCGCTAACCAGGCCGGTAGCCCCTTGCTCCACGTCGATGGAAAGATTACGAAGACCGGACGCCGTCTGCCCACCGTCACAGGTCACGGTGAACGCAATTTTCTGGACATCAGGTTTCAGCCGGTTGAGCGCGACAGTAAAGGTTGAGTACTGGCCTTCACTGACCAGGCTGACGGTACCATCATCGTTACGTGGCTGACCATAAAACACCATGTCCGCATCACCCTGCACCTTCCCGTCGGCATACAGGCGAAACGCCGAAGCATCCACCTGGCCGCCCGAGGTGATCCGGACCCGCAACTCCTGGGCTGGAACGGGGGCATTGCCCCCCGGCGTCAGGTTCATTAGCGAATAACCGCTGAAACGATATCGGAGTGCATATCGTCAATTGTGCGGCCGCGACAGGCATGGCCAAGGGCGGTAAAGTCCCAGTTGCCGTTATTACGGCGCAGCGAAGAAATAACGATCCCGGTATGTGAGCCCTGCTCAGTCAGCTTGTAGCGAGCCAGCTCTTTGCCGGTTTGATCGACAACGCGGCAGAACGCGTTTTCGACGTCATTGAACGACTGACCACGGAAGCTGTTTACCGTAAACGCCAGGTATTCAACGTTTGCAGGCAGTCGGGAGAGGTTGACATTAATCACCTCATCGTCACCGTCACCTTCACCGGTCAGGTTATCGCCACTGTGCACAACAGCGCCGCAGGTGGATTCCAGTTTGCGGAACCAGATGGTGTCAATTGTTTTACCGGTGCTGTCCATTAATACGCAGCCAGCATCGAGATCGATTGAGTCGTTGCCTCCAAACAATCCTCCAAGAAGACCTTTTTTCTTAACCGGATCCCAACCGAGACCGAAATGAAGCTGGCTTAATGCAGATGATTCTTTGCTGAGTGATACCGTCTGGTTCTTAACTAATGAAACCATGTTTTATTCCTTAAAATGGTAATGACCGAGACAATCAAAGGTATATTTAGTAACTGACGAAGAAAATCATATCATGATGAAGTTCTCTGACAAGGGAAATTTTGGTAGTTTTCTGTAAAAACACAAAAAGAAATCCTTTTCAGGGTGTTAATTTTCTAAGTTTAATTTAAATATCAATGTGTTATCAGGAATCCAAAAAACCTGACGCACTCCATAACCACAGGAGTTATTAATCATATTATGATTGACATGTAGCTTAGACACTCATAGACTCACTTCTCAATCATAAATTTGCATGGCGTTCCGGATAATTAAAAAAAATGAACAAGAAAATTTGGTTTATGGAAGGTTTATCCTCCCAGCGAGATATTATTCAGGGGGTAAAATCATTTGCAAAAAAAAATAATTTTGCCATTACCGTTTTTGCCTCCCACCGTAACGAAAGAAATGAAATCCTTTCCGTTGCCGACTATTCTTTGACTGAACCTGAAGATCCTCAAAAACGTCTTCAGTTTATCCAGGAAACCATTCAGTCCTACGGCATCCACCATATTCATACTGGCCGTAACAGCCAGTGGTTTGAAGAACACCGTTCAGCCATTGAATCGACCGGTGCCACCCTTACTACCGGTGCAACGGGCGTCGACTGGTTAACTCTGGCTGACGAAAAAGTTACTTTTGCTCAGTTTATGGAGCAAAAGGGTCTCCCGGTCGTACCATCCTGGCGGGTGAATACGCTGGCAGAATTAAAAACACACCTCGCGGCCCCGCCGTTCACTGACAGCCCGGTATGCGTGAAGCCGGTGACGGGTATCTATGGCATGGGATTCTGGCGCTTTGATGACAGTGCTTCGCCTATGGCCGTCTTTAATCATCCCGAACATCGTCTGGTCAGTCCGCAACAGTATATTGCAGCAGCATCAGCTGCTGAGTCGTTTAAACCCCTTGTTTTGATGCCGTACCTGCCAGGCCCGGAATTTTCCGTCGATATCCTCGCGGATAAGGGCGAAATACTCGCAGCCGTGGGACGCCGTAAGGAAGGGGTTATCCAGTATCTGGTAAACGAAGGAAGCGCCTGGGAACTGGCGTGTGACTGCGCCAGGGTTATGAAGGCCGACGGGCTGGTGAATGTTCAGACGCGAAACGATGTGAATGGCAACCCGGTGCTGCTTGAAACCAACATGCGTCCGTCAGGGGGGGTGGGTTATACCCTTCACAGCGGGGTGAACCTTCCTGGGTTATTTGCTGCCTTTAAGCTCGGTCTGATGTCTGAAGATATGGTGCGCCAGAGCGCTAAAAACACCTTTTCTCCGGTTGCGGTGAGATCCATTACGGATGTAATTGCATACCCGGAATCACTCTCTAACCTTCTGAATTAAGGCGTATTTATGTCTGATATCCTCGAAGATATGATTTATCGCCGTACCCTCTCATGCGGTACGATTCAGGTAACCCGCGACCAGGGTGAAGTTTCGCTCGATGACCTGTTTGACATCGCTGAAAGACGTAACCCGAAACGCGCCTTTCTGTTTGTCAGCAAAGTACTCGGCAGGCACATTCCCGTGCCACCCTCAGTCATGCGGCAGGCCTACAGACAGCTTGCCAGCCAGTTCCCCTCGACACTGACAGGACCCGTACTGTTTATCGGTATGGCTGAAACCGCCGTTGGGCTTGGGGCCGGTGTATTTGATGAAGTGCGCCACCAGCATCCTGAATCTGTCTATCTGACCTCTACCCGTCACCCGGTTGATGGCACGTTGCTTTGCGAGTTCAAGGAAGAACACAGCCACGCCACCGATCATCTGATCTATCTGCCAGATGATGAAGAGAAAAGACGTCGTGTTACCAACGCACGAACGCTGGTTTTGATTGATGACGAGGCAACCACCGGTAATACCTTTATTAACCTGCTTTCAGCCCTGCGTAATACCGGCAAGCTTCAACATATTGAACAGGTTATAGCCGTTACGCTTACCGACTGGAGTGGCAAAGCCTTGTCCGAGCGCAGCACCTTACCAGTCACTTCGGTTTCTCTTGTAAGCGGTAAGTGGGGATGGACCCCATTACCTGATGCACCTGTCCCGGACATGCCGAAAGTCAACGTAACTTCACGAGGAGAATGGGACATCCAGGGAAAACAGTCCTGGGGCCGACTGGGGATGCTCGCACCTGCGGCCGATCTCGGCCATGAGGTCTCCGTCCACAAGGGGGAACGTATTCTGGTTCTCGGGACCGGGGAATTCGTCTGGGAGCCGTTCCTGCTTGCTGAACGGCTCGAAGCTGCCGGAGCACAGGCATTTTATGGATCGACCACCCGCTCCCCTATCGCCGTTGGTTATGCCATTGAGTCCGCCATTTCCTTTACGGATAACTACGGGCTGGGCATCCCCAATTTTGTCTATAACGTCGCCCACCAGCAGTTTGACCGCATTCTTGTGTGTACTGAGACACCCGCAGAAAGTATTGACACGCAGCTTCTTAAAGCGCTGGCTGAGGTTGCGGCCGTCGTGGAGATTGTTACCTATGAATAAACCCGTTGTTCTGAGCGACCTTGACGACACGCTCTTTCAGACCCGTCGTAAAATGGTGGACGAGCTGGCCCTGGAGCCATTCCGTACCGGTGCCGTTGATCGCACCCTGAATCCACGAAGCTTTATGACGGAAGAACAGTCCATGTTGGTGGACTGGCTCCTGGAGCAGGCTGAACTCATACCCGTTACCGCACGGGGAACTGAAGAAATCAGCCGCGTACGGATCCCTTTCCACTCCTGGGCAATCACCACTCACGGGGCCGTCATTCTCACGCCAGAAGGCAAACCCGACGAGGAGTGGAAGGCCCATATGCTCGGCCAGCTGGCTCCCTATCAGGAAAAGCTGACATCGATGCAGCGTCTGATCACTGAAATGATGGACGCAAAAGGGATCAATGCCTGGGCAAGGCTGAACTTCGAATACGGTGAAACGGCGGTTTATATGGTGATGAAGCACCGCGACAGCACCCGCCTTGACGAGCTCAATGCCATTGCAGATGAGATAGAAACGGTGTTTCCGACCGAGGGCTTCTACATCCACCGCAACAGTAATAACGTGGCCTGGCTTCCCACCGCGGTTGAGAAAGGGCTGGCAGTCAGATGGCTTCTTGAAAAACTTCGGGCTGAACGCGGAGTCTTCCCCGTAATTGGTCTGGGCGACAGCCTGAGCGATCATCGTTTTATGAAACTGTGCAGCTGGTTTGGCATCCCGCGTCAGAGTCAGTTTGCAGATGCCATTTCACAGCGAATTTTTGGAGAAAATTAAAATGCAGCCACATGACACATTTACCGGCTCATACCAGCCCGGTGACGTGGAATTTCTGCTAAAGCCGGTAGTCATTGAGATGACGCCGGTTGAGCAAAAAGAAGAGCTGATTCAGTCAGGGAAGAAACATTATTCGGACATGCTCAGTCAGGAGCCAGCGCCAACACAATGGCATCTTGATTTGTTTCACCGGGCGCTGGATCGGGGCGCAGAGAGACTTGCAAAAGAAGTCACACAGCTCGCTATTGCTCTGGCCGAACGCTTCGGTGATGAGCCCATTGTACTGGCCAGTCTCGTCAGAGCTGGCGTGCCGCTCGGCGTTATGCTGCACCAGGCCCTGCGTGACATGGGGAAAACCTCATGGCATTACGGTATCAGCATTATCCGGGATCGTGGAATTGACGGTGCAGCCCTCGACGTCATTGAAGAGCGCCATGGTACCAGCGGTATTGTCTTTGTTGACGGATGGACAGGTAAAGGCGCAATTACCGGAGAGCTTGTACGCGCACTGAAAGATCGCCCGGGCTATCCTGAGCAGCCGCGACTGGTTGTCCTGGCCGATCCCTGTGGCTGCTCCTGGCTTGCAGCCAGTGATGATGACTGGCTCATTCCTTTTGGCATCATGGGTGCGCCGGTATCAGGCCTGATCTCCCGGTCAGTATGGTCCTCTGAAGGATTACATGGGTGCATGGTTTGCGAGCATCTCAGTGAATTCGAATGCAGCCGGATGCTTGTCGATACCGTCGCCCATTTCCGTAAGAAGTTAACCCCGTCATCCCTCGCTACCCTGAGCTGGAATATGGAGTCAGCCCGGGTCTTATGGCAGACAAGTCGCGACGTTATCGCGTTCCTGGCCGATGAATTTAAAGTGGACAGCGTCAATCGTATTAAACCCGGTATTGCTGAAGCAACCCGGGCTGTATTACGTCGGGTACCGGACCATGTATTTGTGCGTTCTATTGACGACCCGGACGTTGCCTTGCTTGTAGGGCTTGCTCGTGAAAAGGGAATAGTTGTTACAGAAATGGGGGGAACCCTCGGCCAGTATCGGGCTGTAACCATTATCAAGAAGGTACTCTGATGAAAAATCGTCTTTCTCCCTGGAATCTGGGAGCCACGCTATACATGCCTGCAACACGGGAAGATATTGCTGATGCCGTCCTGCACGGGAAAATCCCGGGTTTGCGCTCTCTGGTGATTTGCCTGGAGGATGCTGTCAGTGAAGCAGACATCCCCATCGCCCTCAAAAATCTGGAGCACCTGCTGCACGAGCTCAGTAACAGCATGCGTAGCCTGGGTAAAAATGACTGGCCTCTGGTGTTCATTCGCCCTCGGCATGCCGAAATGGGCAGATGGTTAAAAGCGCATTATGATCTTTCCGCTGTCGATGGGTTTGTGTTGCCGAAATTTACCCTCAGTTCGTTAGCTGAATGGTGGGATATCATGGGCGGGACTCACCTGTGCATGATGCCAACGCTGGAAACAGAAGACGTCTTTGACGTGGTTCAGATGCGCGAGCTGGCCACTCGCCTGGTGGAACATCCCTGCCACGACCGCATTATTGCGCTTCGAATCGGCGGCAACGATCTTATGAACGTTGTGTCGCTTCGCCGCCCCCGGGACCTGACGCTGTATGACAGCCCGATGGGCTACGTCATCAAAATGCTCGTTTCAGTCTTCGGCCCGCGTGATTTTGCCCTGACCGCGCCCGTATGTGAGCATATTGACGATCATGCCGTTATGGCCAGAGAGCTGGCTCTTGATATGGCACATGGGCTTGTTGGGAAAACGGCCATTCACCCGGGTCAGATAGAGGTCATTCAAAACGCGCTGATGGTCACTCAGGGTGAGTATTCTGACGCTCTGCGGATCCTGAACTCTACCCAGGCCGTGTTTAAGTCGCAGGGAGCAATGTGTGAACCCGCCACACATCGCCGCTGGGCGGCTGGCATTCTGGACAGAGCTCGTTTTTATGGGTTACAGAACGAGCAAAGCGCTGATGGAATCAGATTACTTACCGTGACCCAGCATCATTAAGGAAATCATAATGGGGTTCAGGTTCAGAAAGTCGATCAACATTATTCCTGGCGTTCGCCTCAACCTGAGTAACGGTGCACCGAGCCTGAGTGTCGGGCCGAGAGGTGCTTCCGTTTCTTTTGGTAGCCGGGGGACCTATGCCAATCTGGGCTTGCCCGGTACCGGGCTGAGTTACCGTACCCGGCTTGACCGGGCCGCGCGTTCCGGAGGTGGAAACCGGACGGCAACCGACCCGGGGCTCAGACAGGCGCTTGAGCAGGAAGCCGCTGAACTCATGTCAGCGGTAACCGCAATCCGTAATATTCACGAGCTGACGCCGGATCCAAAAACAGGCATCAGCTGGGCAGAGCTGGAAGCAGTATACCTGCATAACAGAACGTCGCCTTTTCAGGTTCCGGCACCGGTGCGTCCAGAAAAGCCAGACTACCTTGCATTGCCGGAAAAGCCTGCCGAGAGCGAAGGCATTAGTTTTCTGGGTAAATGGTTTGAATCGGAATCAGCTAAAGCTGAGCGCCACGCCGAAAATCTTCGCCGGTGGCAGCAGGAGCTGATTGATGTGGAGCGTGAGAATACCCTTCGACAGCACCGGTACCAGCAACAACGGACGGCCTGGGCCGAACAGTATGCAAACTGGAAGTTTGAAGCAGAAGAACATGAAAAACGGCTCGCCACGGCTCAGGCAGATGCCCGGCAGCAGTTCCGGACAGACGCCGCGTTTTTCGAATCATACCTGGCGGGTGTGCTGGCAGAAACTGAATGGCCGCGTGAAACGATTGTTGCATTTGAAGTAAAGCCGGAGCTATCAGCAGTCCTGCTGGACGTTGATTTAGCTGAGATTGAAGATTTCCCTGATAAGATTTACGGCGTTAATGCCCGGGGCACGGAGCTGACGGAAAAAGCCATGACGCAAAAAGCCGTACGCGAAAACTATGCCCGCCACGTCCATGGCTGCTTGTTCCGCCTGGTCGGTATCGTTTTACATACGCTACCTTTCGACAACGTGATTGTGTCAGGCTTTACGCAACGGGTCAGTAAGCGGACCGGCTATCTGGAGGATGAGTATATCCTGTCCTGCAAATGCACTCGCAGCCAGATGTCGTCAGTAAATTTTGCAGGCATAGAACACATTGATCCGGTTGAAGCGTTAGGCGATCACCCGGTTATTCGAAAGATGAGCAGTACCTTCATTTTTCAGCCTATTGAACCACTAACCCTTTAAGCAGGCTAAATCTTACGATGCAATTAAATACCAGACAGGCCCGGATTTTTAAGCTTGCCAACTTACTGGGCACCGGCAAGCCCGTTTCCGCTGCCGACATTATAACCAGTCTGGAATGCTCAGAGCCGACATTAACCCGGGCCCTCAAAGAGCTACGCGAGTCATATTCTGCGGAGATCAAATACAGCAAGGCAGGTCATTCCTACCATCTCGTTAATCCGGGCCAGCTGGATAAAAAGACCCTTCGCCGGATGAATGAAGCGCTCGCACAGAATGCTGAACTGAAAACCGGTGAGTCTACAGGGAAGGTCGTACTCGATAAGGATAAAAAAACAGCCGTGTCCTTATCGCTACGCATGCGGATCTTAAGAAAAATTGACCGTCTGGCTGCGCTGAGTGGCTCGACCCGAAGTGAAGCGGTAGAGAAGCTGGCTCTGCACTCCGTTGACGAACTGATAAAAGAATACAGCGCTAAAAAGTCCTGACGCTAAATCTCAGACCGGGGTGAAAACCCCGGTTTTGTCATATTTTACCTCTGTATTGGCGTGACGTAGTTTTGATCTATTCTCCTCCCGCAATGCCAGCAGCGCCTTACTGACTACAAAACCTGGTGTCTTGACATCCTCTTGTGCTACACATCAATCTTTGGGCGTTTTACACTCCATTCATGCAGATCTGTGATGTATGATGAATTTCATACATAAGACAGTTTATTTGTCCGAGTTTTTTCAGAAATCTTATATTCCAGTCCGGTCTGAATTATTTTTCTGTTGATAAGAGGCCATTCACATGTCGGTAATTCTATGGTGGTTAACTTATTTCTTTAATGCCGCTTCTGAGTATTTAATCTCCACCCGACAGATGTCGTGCCGTTTTATCAAATCAACAAACCCTGGCCTCTTCCTGAAACTACTCTCCTCTTCCGATCTCTTAAGAAGGAATTACATTTGAGACGCTTACCCGTATATCTGCTACTCGACACGTCCGGCTCTATGCACGGAGAGCCTATCGAAGCGGTTAAAAATGGCGTTCAGACGCTGCTTACCACGCTGAAACAGGATCCGTATGCACTCGAAACGGCTCACGTGTCAGTGATCACCTTTGATTCTTCAGCCCGACAGGCAGTCCCCCTGACAGACCTCCTGAGTTTCCAGATGCCAGCACTAACAGCCAGCGGCACCACGTCTCTTGGCGAAGCGCTTTCCCTCACGGCCAGCTCCATTGCCAAAGAAGTACAGAAAACGACGGCTGACACTAAAGGTGACTGGCGTCCCCTTGTATTCCTGATGACGGATGGAAGTCCGAATGATGACTGGCGTAAAGGCCTGAATGACTTTAAAGCGGCCAGAACCGGCGTTGTTGTGGCATGTGCAGCCGGGCATGATGCCGATACCAGCGTCCTCAAAGAAATCACTGAAATCGTGGTTCAGCTCGATACAGCTGACAGTTCGACGATTAAAGCTTTCTTTAAATGGGTCAGTGCGAGCATTTCGGTAGGCAGTCAGAAAGTGGAGTCCAGCAAAAAAGAAGTGATCGGTCTTGAAGACCTGCCACCGCCGCCGCCAGAAGTAAATGTGGTCTTATAATTTTATTGATTAAGGGGATATCATGTCTGTCAGTCTGAGCAAAGGCCAGGGCGTAAGCCTGAAAAAAAATGAATACGATCTCTCGTCCGTTACTATCGGCCTCGGTTGGGATATTAATGAGGAAAAGAAAGGTTTTCTCGGCGGGATCTTTGGGTGATGCTGCCAACTTACTGATTTAGTGTATGATGGTGTTTTTGAGGTGCTCCAGTGGCTTCTGTTTCTATCAGCTGTCCCTCCTGTTCAGCTACTGACGGGGTGGTGCGTAACGGCAAAAGCACTGCCGGACATCAGCGCTATCTCTGCTCTCACTGCCGTAAAACATGGCAACTGCAGTTCACTTACACCGCTTCTCAACCCGGTACGCACCAGAAAATCATTGATATGGCCATGAATGGCGTTGGATGCCGGGCAACCGCCCGCATTATGGGCGTTGGCCTCAACACGATTTTCCGCCATTTAAAAAACTCAGGCCGCAGTCGGTAACCTCGCGCATACAGCCGGGCAGTGACGTCATCGTCTGCGCGGAAATGGACGAACAGTGGGGATACGTCGGGGCTAAATCGCGCCAGCGCTGGCTGTTTTACGCGTATGACAGGCTCCGGAAGACGGTTGTTGCGCACGTATTCGGTGAACGCACTATGGCGACGCTGGGGCGTCTTATGAGCCTGCTGTCACCCTTTGACGTGGTGATATGGATGACGGATGGCTGGCCGCTGTATGAATCCCGCCTGAAGGGAAAGCTGCACGTAATCAGCAAGCGATATACGCAGCGAATTGAGCGGCATAACCTGAATCTGAGGCAGCACCTGGCACGGCTGGGACGGAAGTCGCTGTCGTTCTCAAAATCGGTGGAGCTGCATGACAAAGTCATCGGGCATTATCTGAACATAAAACACTATCAATAAGTTGGAGTCATTACCGGATCTTTGGTAAAAAAGAAGAAGAATACGACCTTGATGTGATCGCTTTCCTGTGTAATTCAGCCGGAAAGGTGACCGATCTCGGCAATGTGGAAAATGGTAAACCAACGCTTGTGAATGGCGATATCATCTTTTTCAACAGCCTTCGCCATAAGTCAGGCAATATCTGGCTGACGGGCGATAACCGAACCGGAGCCGGTGACGGTGACGATGAGCAAATTATTGTGCGCCTGAATTCCCTTGACGCTCAGTACGAGAAAATTGTGTTCATCGTTCAGATCTACAATGGTGAAAAGCTCCAGCAGCACTTTGGTAAAGTTCAGAATGCCTTCATCCGGGCAGTAGATGCCCGTAATATTGAAATGGCACGATTCGATCTTTCTGGCGGACCCGCCTTCGCCAGCCAGCGCTCCATGGTCTTTGCCGAGCTGATACGCGAGGCTACAGGCTGGAAACTCAGGGCAATTGGTGAGCCTTCAGAATCAGATTCGTTTGTCTCGCACCTGAGGAATTACATGTGATGCGCCGCCTGCCTGTTTACCTTGTTATCGACACATCCGGCTCGATGCGCGGTGAGTCAATCCATTCCGTTAACGTTGGAATTCAGGCGATGCTTAGCGCTCTTCGCCAGGATCCCTACGCCCTCGAAAGCGTTCATATCTCCATTATCACCTATGACAATGAGGCGCGTGAGTTCATTCCTCTCACGCCGCTGGAAGACTTCCAGTTTTCTGACATCGTTGTGCCAAGCGCAGGCGGGACGTTCACCGGTGCTGCCCTTGAATGTCTGATGCAGTGTGTTGAACGGGATGTACGTCGCTCAGATGGTGATACCAAAGGAGACTGGCGTCCTCTGGTATTCCTGATGACTGATGGAACCCCTTCTGATGCCCTGGCGTACGGTGAAGCGGTAAAAGCGATTCGCGGCCGGGGATTCGGATCCATCATTGCCTGCGCCGTTGGTCCTAAAGCAGGCCATGAGCACTTAAAACAGCTCACCGATAAGGTTGTGTCTCTGGAGACGCTAGATTCAACCGCGTTTGCAGGTTTCTTTAAATGGGTATCGGCCAGCGTGTCTTCCGGCAGCACAAGCGCGGGGATTAATAACGGAACTGATACCCTTCCCCCTCCTCCACCAGAAATCCAGCTGGTGCTCTGACAGACAGAAAGGTGCTGTTTCCGGGCAGCACCTTTCTGTACAGCAACGTTTTCTGCTGGCCGTACCAGCCGTACGAGGAAAATTATGAGACGCCTTCCCGTGTTTTTTGTCCTGGACTGTTCAGAGTCCATGATTGGTGAAAACCTGAAAAAAATGACTGATGGTCTGCAAATGATCGTCGGAGATTTAAGAAAGGATCCACACGCACTTGAAACAGCCTGGGTCTCGGTAATCGCATTTGCCGGTGTAGCCCGTACGATTGTACCTCTTCACGAAATTGCCTCGTTCTACCCTCCCCGCCTTCCCGTTGGCGGCGGTACGAGCCTTGGAGCTGCATTGCGTGAGCTGACCGTGCAAATTGATACCCAGGTCAGAAAAACCACTCATGAGGCTAAAGGCGACTGGAAACCCGTCGTGTATCTCCTTACCGACGGACGTCCGACTGACGACACAACCGCAGAAGTGAAGCGCTGGAAGGATCACTACGCGAGTAAAGTGAATCTCATTGCCGTTGGCCTGGGGCCGTCAGCGGACCTGAATATCCTGCGGCAACTGACAGAGAATGTCATGCTGTTCACCGAATCTCAGGAAGGGGACTTTACCCGCTTCATCAAATGGATCACGGCCTCGGTTACGGCGCACAGCCGCAGCGTCGGGGACGACAAACAACCTGAGCTCAGCCAGACTGAATACATAGTCCGGCTGGCCAAGGACGAGCCAGTAAAAGCGTACGACGAAAACTGCGTTACGCTTACCGGCCGTTGCAGCAAGACCCGTCGTCCGTACCTGATGAAGTATGAACGGCCACCAGCAAGGGTTTCCGGGCTCGATTTCAGTCTGAACCTGAACAGCTTTAATATTGCCGGATGCTATCCCATCGATGAGGACTATTTTGCGTGGTCAGATGCCACCGCTACCGGTTTGCAGGTAAATACCAGCGAACTGCATGGCGTACCGGGTTGCCCCCACTGCGGTAATGCCAGTGCGTTTGCCCTGTGCTCATGCGGAAAGTTGCTGTGTATTGACGGCCCGGATGACGTGATCTGCCCGTGGTGTGAAACAGGCCTGTCATTCAGCAATGATGGCGGAAACACTAACTTCGACGTAAACAGAGGGAGAGGTTGATGTCGCAAAATGCTTTACTTGAAGAGAAGATTATCCGCTTAGTTCTGTCTGAGCTGGGCCACCCTGTTGAAGGTGAGCGGCTTTTACTTCTATCGCAGGACCCATCCCTTACCGAAGAAATTATGCGGCTTAAAGAGCGGATTGAGAGCCTTGCACAGGGTTTATCTGCGCGGGTTAGCGAAGGTGATAACGACGCAGAGATTGCCGCCTCGTCAGCATCCAGTCTTTCCGATCAGCAACAAACGGTCGTAAGTGTTGCTGATAACCCGGGCATTGACGCTACCGATACATCAGCACTGCAACCCCTGCCAGAAAATGAGCCTCATCCTCCGTTCTGGAAGCTGATGCCTTATTACGAATTTGATAAACCAGCACAGAGGGAAGACGAAAACCTGTCTTCCCTGGTATTAAAACCCGGGCAGATACCGACAGGCCAGCAGCGGGCCAGCTTAGCTGTGCCACCTGCCGTTCCCCCGAGAGCTAAAATAACGATCCCCAACGCCCGCGCAGGCGAACGTTTCTCTTCGCCGGTTGCTATCGTTCTGGGTGAGGGCCAGCAGGCTACTGTCAGGGACGTTGTCTTTCCCCGGAACATTGGCCTGTCTTTTGACAAAGAACAGGAGTTGCTGACAGGTACTCCCACCGAAAGCGGCGATATAGAGCTTTCAGTAATCTGGTCATGCACGTCGCACGACGAATGTGAAACAAAACAGCTATTTATAATCAATCCCGATCCGAGAAGCCTGTGGAAGGTGGTAGAGCCACCAGCAGACGCTCCCTACCCTAAGTCCCATCTGGACGCTGCTGGCCTGGTCAGGGGTGATATACGTATTGCTGCCGCCAGTCGCCGGGGACGCTCTCATGAGCATGCCGGAAGCTTCAGAGATGACGACTTCTACATCAACCACTGCCAGGAAACAGGATGGTCTGTCATGCTGGTCGCAGACGGAGCCGGTAGTGCGGTAAATTCCCGGGAAGGCTCCCGGATTGCAGTCAAAACGGCTGGCGATTACCTTTTAAATCAGCTCAGTGGTGTGAAAGGCGTCCATTTAAAGCAGCACATCACGGCGTGGGAAGGGAGCGATCAGCAGGCAACAATAAACGCCATGCTTCATCATTTTAAACAGGCAGCTACGCTCGCGGTCAACAGTATCCAGAACGAAGCCATTTGTGCAGAACAACCTGTGAAATCCTATTCAACAACCCTTCTGGCAACTGTAGCGCTACGAACTGATAACGAGCTGTTTGCGGCTGCATTCTGGCTTGGTGATGGTGCGATAGGTGCATACAGCCCTTCCGGTAAAGTCAGGATACTGGGAAATCCCGATAGCGGAGAATACGCAGGACAAACCCGTTTCCTTGACCAGAGCATTATCGCAGACCCCTCGTTTAGCGGCCGCATCAGCGTGGGTAAATGGAATGATGTATCTCACTTGATCCTCATGACAGACGGCGTCTCAGACCCTCTGTTTGAGACGGATAATGGGCTTCGCAGTGACGAAAAATGGACCCGTCTCGTTGATGAGCTCAACCCTGTCCTTACAGACGCCAGTATTGCGCCTGAGAGGTTAGGCGACTGGCTTAACTTTTTCTCCACAGGGAACCATGATGACCGCACTATTGCGGTGTTGTGGTAAGGGATACGCTTTTTCGGTGATCAATATGGCAAATATCGTTACGTGCAAAACAAAGGACGGCGAAACAGTCCAGTATGTTGACGAGGTAATTGGTTCGGGCTCGATGAAGGATGTTTACTTTTCGCCTGATAAATCATACGTCGTCGCTTTTTATCATAAACCGCAGAACGAGCAGGCCCGGGATCGGATTGATATGATCACCGGACGCTACAGGCAAAACATTTTTGGCCAGTCCGGAGGTGAATACTGGAAGGACCTGTTTTGCTGGCCGACCCATGTTGTTGAGCATGGGCATAAAATCGGCATCGTGGTTCCAACCTACAAAAGCTACTTTTTCTTTAAATACGGCTCTAAAAACGATGATTTTCTTGGCATAAAAGGTCGTGAAAAGGAAGGCAAATGGTTTGCCAGCGCCAGCAACCAGAACAAATTTCTCGACCCACGTGAACGAGGCAATACGCTTACCTATCTCAAGGTCTGTCTGCTGCTGACAAGAGCCGTCAGAAGGATGCATGCGGCAGGTCTCTGTCACAGCGATCTAAGCTATAAAAACGTGCTTATCGATCCAGAAATGGGACATGCCTGCATCATTGACGTAGACGGCCTGGTTGTCCCTGGAAAGTATCCTCCCGACGTGGTGGGCACCCCGGATTTTATCGCTCCGGAAGTGGTGAAAACCAGTCATCTTTCCAAAGAGGATCCGAACCGCGTATTGCCAAGCATTACTACTGACCGTCATGCGCTGTCGGTGCTTATCTACATGTATCTGTTCTTCCGTCATCCGCTACGTGGCGGAAAAATACATGACATGTCGGATGAAGTACGTGATGAGACCTTATCTATGGGTGAGAAGGCACTCTTCATTGAACATCCGACAGACAAAAGCAATGCAGTCAAAGTCAGTCAGCTATCGTCCTTTTCACTGCCCTGGGCTGACCCGGAGAAAATTCCTTACACCATCATGGGCCCTTATCTGACACCTTTGTTTGAGCGCGCCTTTATAGATGGCTTACACGATGCCACTAAACGCCCGACCGCCGATGAGTGGGAAAGCGCCCTGGTTAAAACAGTCGATCTGATACAGCCCTGCCAGAACAAGGCGTGTGAACAGAAATGGTACGTTTTCTCGGGTAAGACAAAGCCGGTTTGTCCCTACTGCGGTACGCCATACAAGGGTAAATTACCGGTTCTAAATTTATATTCTTCCCGAAAGGAAGGCAGTTATCGTCCTGACGACCACCGGTTGATGGTGTGGAGCGGGCAGTCAATCTATGCGTGGCATGTGAATCGCCTCATTGCGCCAAATGAGCGTACAACCGATTTGCAAAGGAAACGAGTTGGGTATTTTGTTTTCCATAACGATCAGTGGTGGTTAGTAAATGAAGGCATAAATGGGCTTATGTCATTACCGGATAAACGACAGATTGCCATTGGGGAAAAAATTGAACTGACGAATAACGCTCAGTTTGTTCTGTCAAAGGAGGAAGGCGGCAGGCTGGTCGTCGTTCAGTTAGTAGAAAACTAACGGACGCCCATAACGACTAAAACGTTCTGGCAGCATACTGAACCTGTTTAATGAATCACTATATTAAGCTGTGTCAAATTTAAGCTGCCAGAAAAACTGACTGTCTGTGCCGGATATGCGGTACACCTCCTGCGGCAAGGGTTTAATGCGCAAAGCCCAATTTATTTATAAGAGTGAATAGTTTTGTGGCTCTACCCTGCCGCTCTCCTTTCCTGTGTCATGGTTTTTAACATCTGAAATACTGACATTGTTAAGCCGGTGATTGTATAAGGCGATGCGGACAATCTCATGAAGATATTCAAGTTCGTTTTGTGTCAAGGACTGGCCTTCCTGGGTTTTTGAAATCATTTCCTGCCAGCAGATCAGTCTTTCGTAACTGACATGTTCGCTGTTTTCCAGGCAGTGCAACCTGAAATAGCGAAGGAACAAAGGAAATTCATCGGTCTGAGCGATGTCATAAGCCCGAACCGTTAACCTACACAGACATACAATCGTATCCTGCTGTAACCTGACTAACGCGTTATGACTGCCCGGAAGGATATCAGGCAATTTCATCTTACAGTCAGCAAGGCGCTGAAGAAGAGGCCCTTCCTCTGAAGGCTCCCGTCCCCGATACTCCTGAAGAGGTTCAGATTCAAGTTCATGCATTAATGGATGATATAGCCATTCCCGGGAACTGGTCTCATCAATGATCAGGCTTTCAATGCACTCACTGTATGTTGTTTTACGTCGCCCGAGCTGCACCTGACTGATTTCATATTCAATATCTGGAAGATCGATACGCAATGCGGCAACTCTTTCGGAAGGATGAAGGTGGTCAAAGGTTAACTTCGCAGAAATGCTACGATCCCTGTCCAGAAAGACGGCCACACATAAATCATTAACCTTTACGAACAGATCAGCTGTGCCTCCGAACATACTGCCGCTTCCAATAACCTCATTCAGTGAAACCGGCCCACCATCGTCGCCAGCGAGAAGATTTGGGAAACCAAGAACCTGGTGCTCGTTGATGACTTCAATAATTTTTCCCCGGATGGCTTCCATCAGACCATCACAGTCACCGGCTACAGCAGTACTGTGTGAGAAATGCCAAAGCTTGACCTCCCCCTGCTTTGCTAACAGATCAGTTTTGCAAGCGGGGCAGATGCAGTTACAGTCGATACCCCGGCTGACCTCTGTAATATCTAAAAAGAGTCCTGATTCTCTCTGGAGTCCAAATGGAATACCAAATGTGTAACTCTTACGCATGGCTGCACCCCGTTTTTGATAATTATTCAAACTATATCCGAAATAACGGAGGAGGATTTCTGTAAAACGAATTAAAAGAAATGATTTTTTAGTTTTCCAGATTAATGTTTGACAAGAATCAAATGAGAGCCTTACAAATATGGAGAGAGAAGTTTAGGTAAAGTAACTTTTATCACAACTTCTAAAATTAAGGAGAATATCGGATGTATTTAGCAGTGGGCTTGGCTTATGATTAAAGTCTTTCTCCGAACTTAATAAGAAAGTTAAAAAGACAGGCTATTACAGTGCCTTTAGCCCCGAAAGGGGCATAAACTATTTTCAAATCCAGACACAGTCTTTTTGTTGTGCCAATATCAATAATTACTCGCGAACAAAGGTCCACACACTCGCAGGAACTTTGTCATATAACTTTTTCATTGTCAGTTCAGCTTTACGATGATCATAAGCACCAGAAATTTCAAGAGAGGCGACACCCGAGTTTTTTTCACATAACCTTTCAAATACTTTTTCGAGCGTTTCGAACGAACTACACTTACGGAATTTCATTAAATAAGACTGCTTTGTGTCAGACATAATCAACCTTCTTTAGACAGGCCTCAACTGGCCAGGGATAATCTTAATATCATTTTTCACTTAAGCCTAACGATTTCACAACCTTTTTCGTTGTTTCCACCCTGTTCATAACCAGGTACATGAGTGCTAAAATGACTGTAAATAAAACCAGTGTATCCCGGTGAGCAGGATGAAGAATCAATCAGTGATCAGACAGTTTTCGGAAAGCGAATTGCATCAGCAGCTGGAAACGTTCGGCAACCATGATAAACAGCTTTCACGCTTGATCCGTTACTTTTCCCATCTGAGATACAACACAGCTAAAACCTATCTGCACTGGCTACGAGTATGGAACGAATGGTATCAGGCGAATGCCCGGTTGCATACAGACTGGCCAGTAAGTTCGCTCCCCGTGTCTGAGGAAGCTCTGCTGGCGTTTATGGGGCATCTTGAAGGCAAATTGTCACGAAGCAGCATAAACAGCTGTCTTCAGGCCTTAAACAGTATCCATAAAAAAGGGCTTAACCTGCCCGGGATTATTACGTCTGAAGCATGGTACATGCTGGAAGCCTTAAAACAATCGGAAGCCCGGAAGCGAAAGACGACTAAACAGGCAACTCCCTTTCTTATTGGCGATCTCAAGGCTCTGATAAAGTTACGCAGTACTACAAACTCAGTTCGTAAGCTTCGTGACCTGTGCCTGATCTGGACAGGCTTTGAAACACTGCTCCGTTCATCCGAAATTCGCCGTATACGTCTGAAAGATCTGTCTCTGGATAGTATGACCGGTGAATTTAACCTGACGGTATACCGTACAAAAACGAACATCAGTACACTTCTTACCTACCGGCTGACACGTCAGTTAACTAACTGCCTCTTGAGATTGATGAACCTTGTGAAAATGGATCAGCACAGTCATCCGGATGAATACCTTTTCCAGGCCGTAAATTTCCATGATACAGGCTATATGCCACCCGGCTGGAAGCTTCGGAGTAAAGGGAATGAGCTATCTGAGCTTCTTAAACGGCATAACCTGCCCTACCGTGCTAAACAAAGTCTTCTGAACGATGAAGATGAGGAAGACACTGTGGACGATGCCGGTATGCTCAGCAAAAATTCCCTTTTACGGGCATTTAAAGAAATGTGGAATGAGCTTTATCCAAATGAGACTAAAACCCGTTACTGGACAGGGCACAGCGTTCGTGTAGGCGGTGCGATACAGCTGGATATTGAAGGTTACTCGCTACCACAGATTATGGAAATGGGGAACTGGTCGAATGAAGAAATGGTTATGCGCTACATTCGCAATATTGAAGCTGGTAAAAAAGCCATGATCAAGCTTATGCGAAATGCCTTTGATGAATAGCGCCCTCACGGGCGCATAACTTTATTTTTTCTTGAACGGGTTAAGTCTGGTGAGATTAGAGAGTGCCCCTCCCGGAGGCAAAATTCCCGTCCTTTTATATTTGTACACGCCATTTAATTTCATTGTCTGGATTCCAAGATTAATAAGCGTGACAAGTTTAAGGGTATACAGGAGTGTAAATTGGGGAGCAACCTGAATAAAAACTAATAACAAGCCTGCACACATTACACGTAGCCATGCCGCGTACTCCATGCTCAGCGGACGCTTGAAATAGAATCTTTCGAGCAAATCAACTGTCTTATTACTGATCCACGCCGCCGCCACTGAGAGTAACAACACGATGCACACCATAATGCCCAGTTCCATTTTCACTCCCTTCTCTTTTAGTCTGTTTAAGTTGAGGCTTAGCCACAGTAGTTTTGTTTTTTGCTTTTTTCTTAGGTTTGGTATGGTGAAACAGAAAACAATCCACCATTACCCAACCATTTTTATATCGAGCCACCAGCATCTTCTGGCTGGGGTAATGAGCATGAAACAGCATTTTCACGTCCATGGTGCCCATCAACGACTGTTTGCGCTTTAGCTCATCCTCAGCCATCTGAAATTCTTGTAAGAATTCTGAAGACAGACGCTGACGCAGAATTCTTATGGCACTGGAGTTTTCATCATTCTTTGCCAGGTGCCCGAAGCGTACAAGTGCCTTGTGGGTTATCTGGATGGGTCCCAGATGAGAGCTGAGCTGTTCGTACTGCCAGAAGTAGGTCAAATCCACCTTAACCCAGCTGATGCTGTCCAGCAGAGCCTCGTTCATGATGGTTCCGGACATAGGTACCATTGTCAGCCTGGCCAGACGCATATGTATGTAGTCCGTAAGCAACCTCAGCGACTCAGGAACGTTTTTATTGAGTAGGAGATGCTGAAGCACCGGGGTTGCGGTCTGCCAACACAGATTGCGCCCGTCAGGCAGGAAAGCAAACTTTTGATCGTCAGGCGCAGAGTTCGAAGCGTTTTCCTTACGAAGCAAAAAATAATGGCCGCACAGCAGCTCTGCTCTTACCTGGTCCTCGTCAGGGTCATGTCGGGCTTTACTTAGATCAACGGTTAGCACAACGCGGTTAATCGCATCAGCGTGATATTTTTTTACCCAGACGCAGACACGATAGAGACGCTCATCGATTTTCTGGCTGGCTGTGGAAATCCATTGCATTGTTGTTCCTTAATTTTCGGGGCTGACAATGAAAATGCCCAGCTCAGCCCCCGGCACGAGTTCTGTATATTTCAGGCTCAGCTTCCGTTGGTTGGACGGACCCTGGCTGTTTTCAGGAGCCCAGTCAGAGAGCGTTTTTAATTGAGGTATGTTGCCTGCTGCGAAAATGGGCAAGGATGCTTTTACTACTGAATAATCAGTCTCAGCATATTTATTCCCGTTTCGTTCCTGCCCTTCAGGCCTAAATGCAAAAATGTGAGCAATCGGAACAGGGAAAGAGTTAGTTCGACAAAGGCGATAAGATTCGCCCTGCTTCAGTGGGTGAAATTCAAGACGGTGTAAAGCCTTATCGATATTAGACACGACATTCAAATTGGTAGTTGCTACATTTTTTACTTCTGAGGCTCTCCTGCGCTCCAACAAACTCACAAGTTGCTCTGCTGTTTTAACTTCCTGGTTTCGGTTTAGCCGCCATGAAAAAGTAACTTTTTTAAGCTGGGACTTGATGAAAAGGATATTTCTTGTTGAGTGCATAGCGACAAGGCCCGGGAGCTTCTTGTGCACTTTATCAAAACGGACATTCTTTTTATTATCGATACGCCTCATTGCCGCAGCAAAATCATTTTTTGCTTCGTTTATAGAAGTGATCAAGCTTTCGAGAAGATCTGCTCTTTCGGGGACAATGATTAGACCCGGGTATTTAGTGGTTACTTTGGTGGAATCATGACTTAATGACTCTATGTCATCCACACAGATGTCAGTAAGTGCCTGAATAATTTCCTCAACCGAAGCATCGTCTTTAATACTAACCCTGATGGGTTTAACCTGCTTCAAGCGCTCTTCTGTTCTAGATACGGTGGAGACAGTCATCAGGTTTGCCATCATCGGGGGGGGGTTCGAAAGAAAACACTTGAGCGAGTCGATGCGTTCCAGAATCTGGTCACGAAAATAGGGCAAATCGTCATAACTCATACGTTTCTCCAGGCTCATGTTATTTCCAATCAATTTTGCTGCCCAGGCTGACCTTGCAGAACATAAATGTCATGTAAACCTCTAAAGAAGTCATTTTGAAACAGCTTTCACAGCATGCGATTTATGTTCGATAGGGCTCATGAACAAAGGATGATAATGGAGACGCCATGGATAGTGGATAGTCTTACCCACCTGGGTGATCCGATTGAGGCGAAAACGACCATTTATACAGTCAACTGACCAAAGCCCGGGAGAAACTAACCTCTTCCAGCGGTAAAAAGAGAAACCTGCAACACAGAGGTCATGCTCCAGGAAATGTTGAGTTTCGACGACGCGAACTTTTATCAAAAACCCCAGCATTGGCGAAAACCAGATCAACAACCATGTTGGCGGCAGGATGACTTTGTTCAGGAGATGATCTGTCATAAGCAAGGCAGATAACATCAGAAAACTGATAGTCAACCACAGGGCCATCCAACCGGCCCATACGCGGCTCTGACAGGGTTTCCATTCGAGAAGAAAAAGTTTTTTATGCATTCTGCCCCGCCTAATTTTAATGTATTGCCGAAGTATGCTGCATCATGATGGTGGTGCGGGGAAAGATTTCAAACTTCCACAATTCTGAAGCCGTGTTCCAACCATGAAAGATCCCGTCTCCACAGCGAGTGTTAAAAGCAAGAATTTCATCCCTGACCTGGTAAGCGAGCACTTCTGGCATATCAATAAACTCAGGTAAGGAAAGAAGAATTCCATGGATAACTTCTCCGGTTAACTTACTCATAACCTCTTCCTCAGACAGGGCAGCGTCCGGGAACAAACACAACGGAAGTGAAAAACAACATAGGTCAAGACCAATAGCAGCCCTTCCTGCGTCGTAGCCTTCTTCATTAACGACAAAACGAAAGAATTTTTCTGTCTCACCCCGTAATGATGACGGTCCTTCAGACGGAACTTCAATACCACTGAAGACTTTATCGGTCCAGTTGGTAAAAGGACTGGTGAAAACCCAACAAATTAAGGATAACGCCAGCTCTTCCTTAAACATACGTTCAGTGCCGGTAGTTCTGGAAAGTTGCTTTTGAGTACTCATGTTTTACCTGTTGCATGAAATTATTGATGTTATATAAACACAACCGGCATTTTATCTAATAGGTTTGAAAACACTAAAAATCGCAAATGCTGGTACCTTTCTGTTTTAAGAGATTTTCAAGGTAAAGTGAGGCTAGATCAATTGGCTGGTTCTCTTCAAGACAGGCTCGCACAAGATCTTCAATAGAGACCGAATCAACCCCCCTTCCCTGTAAAATTTCTTTAGCAGATGCCAGCGTTTTATGAACGCTTCGACTTAGTTGTAATCTGACTTGTGTGCGGGTATCAAAAAGACAATCTTCTGTGACACTTTGTGAAACGGTTCTACTCATTGAAAAATCACTCCATTTCTGGGATCGAATGAAAATTAACAGCTATAGATGTATCAGGTTTCCCATTTTCTACGATACTCAACCACGTACGCGCTGAGATTTGTTGTTCACAGACGAGTATGTAACCTGTTCCCTGTTGATGATGTAGCTCAAGAGCTTTTAGGATAGGCTCTGAATGAGGTCCGAGAGCATCACGCGTGTGAATAAGCGTTTGCTCTGGCAATACGTTGCTAAGCATAGACAGCAGAACATTACGCTCATCCTCATTATCCGACAAAACAAGAATTATACGAAAACCCGTTTTTATACGAAATCTGATTTCTGAAACTAACTTTCTTAATCTTAATTTATATATGACCAGGCGGAATCGAGTCATCAGTAAAGAGACCACTGTGAAGATAACGATTACTGCGCCATATTTTGACCTGTAGAACCACCAGTTAAGGCCTCCAGCAACTATCAGGATTAACATTAAAATTAAACTCCCATAGAAAAAAAGTGCTGGGTAGCGAGTTGTCTTTCCTTCAATTAGTGCTGAGGCAAATATCAAAATGGATATTCCGTAAATTACCCAGTCAAAAATACTTTCTCCAATCATTCTTTAGTGAACATCCTTAAAAGTGGAAATGTAGGTTTATGGGTTTATGCATTTTCCTGATGGCCTTGACAACCAAGGATTTCACAGAAATTGTCACAGTGTGAAGCTGTAACAAAGCGCTCTCCACGTTCGAATCGCTCAACCAAATCCTTTCTTACTTCACTTCCAGGTTTCTGGAAGATGTACTCAAACTGGAGATCCTCGGCCGTTGAAAGTAGTCGTTCTATGCTGAAATCAACATGGTAAAAGCAAAACTGATTATCAACCGGGGGAAAGTTGCTTTTGGTACTGTTCTCGTTTTTGGATTTTAGTTCATTCATGAGCTCTCCTTGGTTGAGAACAGTATACAAATCTCTTTAGGGATTTTTTTTCGTTAATAGCACTTTTTTGAGTTTAAAGAGTATGTTCATACCAGAGCATTAGAGGCTACGAAAAGGATAATGGAATTAGAAAGATAGATTTTAAGTGGTGATGTAAGGTGGGATAGGTAGAAGAGGAGTAGACGCTTGTAAGCGAGGCAAAAAAAAGGCACGGAAACCGTGCCATAAGAGTATGTGAGAAAAAATCAAAATCAGGGAAAGAATCAAGCAGCTTGTGAAACTGAATCTCCAACTGCAAGATTTAAATTTCTTAGGTTATCGAAAACTTCAGATACTAAGTCATTACGGTCGTGGATTTTAATCCGCCCACCGGTTAACTCTGAAACATAAACGGTATGGCAGAGGTCAGTAACCACTTCGCCGTATTCATCAACGACTTCCAAAGATGCAATCATCGGAATATAAGAAGCCGCAGCATAGCTCTCATAAATACTTATTATGGAGTCATTGTTGCGTCGAGAAATTACCCTACCAGAAGGTAAAGCCTCATCTTCCATATAGCAATCAGATAGGTCCTCACAGAAGTCATTTTCTTTAAGTGAAATATTAAGGGTCAATTCACTGTTGATAGAGCGTGAATAAGAATATTCACTCAGTTTATAGCAAGCCAAACTTATATCACTAAAAGTTTCATAAGCTTTATAGAGGCTCGATGTTATAGACTCAGATACAAATGTTATTAGTCCAATAAAATGAGTATCCCAGAACTGTTGCAAAGCAAAACGGGCAATCATAACCTGACCATCAACCTGCATCAGTCTGTTATATTCATCCCGGTCATAACCTTTCGACTGAGAAACATCATTAGACATGCTAAGAACTTCACTACAAACATCATCATATTCAAAACGGCTAGTTGCAAAGTGTTTTCCTGAAATCTCAAGGTACTGACCAGAGACTGCGTCAAACACCTCAAGAAAGTAACAGAGTCGAGATTTTAAAGATTCTCTGTTTAAAGCTTCTATTTCATTCTCAGAGATACTATCGACATATAAATCAACAGCATTCTTGAGTTCAATAGCTTTGATATTACAGGTAAAAGAAAGCTCGTCACTTTGACAATGGCAAACACTTAATACTATATCCGCCTCATCAAAATCTATGCCAAGATAGCTCAGAACTGCTCGGACATAGTTTTTATCATCAGATGAATGTGTCATATACACTACCTCAAATTTGAGAGGAAGTGCCCCAGAAGGGAAGCGACTTCCCCACTGGGTTAGATAAAAGTTTGGTTAAGCTAAAAGAAGATGCCAGCGACAGATTTTACATTGTCATAGACAAGTGTCTTCAGCCAACCAAAGTTACTTTTTTGGACTGAAGCAAAAGGATCATTGAGACGCGTTACGAAAATCGTCAAAAGCTTCAGTTATTAGTAATGTGCGATCAGTTACTCTGTATCGGTCATTACTTTCGAGAGATACGTAAGTTGAATGCGAAGAATCACAGACAACACGCCCTCTTTTATTGATCAATCTTACTTCCATCATCACCGGCACATTGATAATTGAAGCAACATCGGTATAGAGGGATATGAGGGCATCATTGTCACAATATAACGCCCCGTTCCCATCAAATGTATCGTTAAACTTAATATATATATCTGGCATATTTGCCGGATAATCATCAGTATTGAAATCAATGCATAACTTTAAGTCATCATTAATACGGCGATTAATCTTATGCTGCCCAACACGTACAAAGCCATGTTCAACAGCTTTGATAATCCTTAAAGTTTCATTAAGACAATCTGTAATTCTTTTCTCGACAAATGAGATAAAGTCACCAAAGTCGGAATGAAAAAACTGTTTAAGTGCAAATTTCGCAACTAACACTTTCCCATCCACCTTCATTTTATCGAGATAAAGATTTCTTATAGCATCAGTAGAAGAATTAGCTTTAGATAACTCTTCACAGTCATTAATAATCATTGAAACAATATCAATAACTTTAACTGGGCTTAAAGTATTACTATATCCGCGAATATCAAACGTAAAAAATCCGAAATTCTTAAATACTCCAAGAAAATAAATTATTTTTTGTTTCAAAAGAATAGAATCGGAGTAAGATGCGTTGTGCTTTATTAGTTCAGATATGTAGAGATCCAACATACAATTTAAATTATCGATATCTACATCGTAATCAAAGGTTACTTTGTCGAACGAAGTATCAGATAATTGAACGGTTATATCGTCAGCGGGAACATTAAGGCCTAAATTTTGATAAAGAAAGGCACTAACAAATTCCACGTGGTCAGATTCTTTAAACATTTACACTACCTCATGACTAAAAAGGAAGTGCTTCCCACCGGGAAGCAAGTTCCCGGATGGGTTAGATTAATTATAAAAGAGTTCTTCAGAAGGTAAATGCATTTCTGGTTTGAACTGTTTTAAGGAGTTGTTTATAGCTTTTCGATATAACCCTGAAGAGTGTGGCTTAAACATTTGATATTCCGTAACGAGCAGAGGAGACGTAAAGCATCCTAAGTTCACTAGTGAAATATTTGATGTTTCTTCACAAACATCTAATTCAGCGTATATCCGCCTCTTCATTACCCTGCCTGCTAAATAGCGACGAACATGATTTATAAACTTGTCCGCATCTGATATAGAATTAACTATATAATCAGATGTGACTATCTGATTAGATACAGTTTCAGGTATAGCTTCGGCTATTATTTTTACGTTCATTTCATAATCAACACTATGGAAGCAAGCAAGAATTTGTGGCTTCGCGCTTTCTAAAATCTTTTCAAGAACAGAAAAAATCAGAGAGAACTCGTTTAAAATTCGCTTTTGTATAAGTCCATGTAGATGTTTTATGAAAGGAGAACCGTGTTCAACAAGGCCTAGTATAAGATCCTTAGAGGCCAAATCTGAGCGGTAATAAACGTATTCTAGATTATCCCGGTTAAATCCTTTGATAAGCAAATCAGGCTGCTCTGAGACCAGTCGTAAATGAGTTGAAGCTATAGAAACTTCAAAACGAAAGTTCGCGAGATTTACAGGGCCTGCTTTTAATGTAGCCGCTTCGGAAAAATAAATGAAAAGAGGATGCAAATCATCGTTACCACAGTAAAGATGGTCTGCGCCCTTAAGATATTTCACCAAATGAGGTAGAAAAGATATTACTGGAATATCAGCCACAAATCGAATATGCCGAAATGGTTTTGAATCCAAATATATATTTTCCACTACAGCGCCAACAAAACCCATTTTAACAAGAATAGATTCAACTAACTTTTGTATCGCATTCATTTAAATACCCTCTTAATAGAGGGATTTCTCCCAAAGGGAGAAATCCCTATGGGAGAAAATAATTTTAATTAATAATTGTAGCGAAGCGCATGTTCTTTTTCACTAAGATGGTTTTCATATTCCGACTTACCAGAACTTAAACACTCTTTGAAAAAGACCTTTGAAAAATTCTTCAAGTCACTTCGGTTGTTAATTTCTTTGTCAGACATCAACTTAGCTGAGTGTGAGGTATCCACAGGCCCCAACCACCATTCATATTTAATATAAACACAATTGGTTTTTGTATGTCCATTTAGAAATCGTTTTGCATTTCTAAGTATTTTTCTACAACCGTTAAGGTCTGAAAGTAAGATATCTGGAGCAATGAGCTCTTCCAGAATATGACCAGGTAAGCCTTTCCTAAAAAGCTCAACATCGTAACTACAATACCAGTCACGATAATTAAAAGCTTTAATAAGTCTTTCAGGTGTATCCAAAGATATCTTATTCAGGATTTTTAATGCAAAGCATACAGCATCTTTTAACAACTCGTGCACCTCAACATTGATAAATGAGAAAAACGAGCTTAATTCTTTCTCTAAGGAATTATACAACTTACCGTAAATATCCTGAGAAAAAAGATACTGCAATCTTTCTTTATTATAAGTGCAATTCGAAATTGAATAGACTTCTCCTCTTTCGATTTTGCACCCTTCCCTTAAAACTATAGGAAACCTCAAATGGTTAACAATGAAAGAATGATTCTTTCTTTGCTTCAAAGCATCTAATTGAAATTTCGTAATTTCCTCCAGATTTGCATCTTCAAAACCTGGAAAGGGAATATCACAGAAACAAGAACTATATGCTTTTGCTGATTCATACATAAACTCCAGTGAAACATCAGCATCAAAAGACATACCAGAGAACATGCCCTGCCCATTGTCTAAAAATGTAATGTTTTTAACCTGTATTTTTTTATGTTGAACAACCAAAAAGGCATTAATGATTTTTTCGATAATTTTCATGTGATCCTCTCTCAATAAAAAAGGGATCACTCCCATATGGGGTGTGATCCCCACATGGGTATAATTTAATTAAAAATCTGTAAGACCTAAATCTTTATTTCTACCACAAACTGTAGAAGATATAAGACGTTTTACTCGCTTTCGAGCACTTCGGCCTGACGTATCTTTCAAGTACATCGGTAATGACAATGATGAGATTTGATTACTTCGCTTATGATGGCAGACTATATAGCCCTGCCTCCACCCCGAACGCACAAACTCACGGATGCGGTTAATATATGCCGAAGCTTGAGATTTTGTACTTATCGATTCAGAACACTTTAAGTTCTGTTCGATAGAGTAAAGCTCAGCCGCCATTAATTTCACCTCATACAGGTCATCCCCATAACTTATAGTTTTCAACAGCTCTTCCTTTTCCCGAATGAAAAATACTTGCTGCATTCCAAGGATCAGGTCATAGGCCTCTCGAAAGAGGTCGATAAGCTTATTACGAACATAAATCATAAACTCCTCAAAGTGCTGAAGCCAGAAATAAGCCGCATTACTTATTTGTGAATTGTGAGAACAAACAAGCCCTTTAGCAAGCTCGACCTCTTCCTCCCGAAAAGTAAAGTTACTTTTCTTAAACCGACTTTGTTCAAAAATGCTTTGATGCATTTCTATCCATACAGAAACAAAACCGAGGGATTCAAATTCTTCGTTTAACAAATGTAAACTTTCGAAGATTTTCTGAATTTCGATCCCGATGTCATATGACAGTGGACATTCTTTTATAGAATAAACATAACCGGGTAGGAAGTGAGATAAATGCTCAGTTCGCAAATATAAACTGAATTTAAGTTCTGTCAGTGGTTGTTTCAAAGATAATTTAGATGATTCGCTTATATTTACTGGTTCAACACCATTTCTAATCAAAATAGCTTTTACCAGGTCCGTAGCTAACTTCATACAGCCTCCAGTCGTTATTGAGGCCTCCCTGATGCAGGTTGGCCATCAGGGAAAATATGTAAATCAATTAGCAACCAATCAGACCGTTGCCATTACATTGTCAATGTATCTGACAAGGGATGGGCGGTCGTCCTGTAAGGCAAAACGGCGAAGGTCATCAAGATTATACGCAGGAAGATAATCAGCGTAACCTCGAATACGAAGGTCCTCAACCACAACTTTTATATACTCAAATCGTCCAAGATTTCCTTTTAATGGGGGTTTTCCTGGACTAGACAGCATATCGTCTGCTTGCTCCCATGTGATTTCTTTAGCTTCACCACTATGTAGATCAAGATGGACATATATGAATGACTTATAATCTCCACGGCAACGAAGATAATATTTCGGATAGAAATATTTGTCACAACGCAACAAACACGTTCCTGAAGGACGAACTACGTACAACAGGTTTCTGTCATTTTCTAATATGCCATGTTTCAAAATCGTTATATCTATCTCATTATCATGCAGCAAATAGCATGACGATGGTTCATTGACGATGCGCGATTTTATAACAGCAGCAAATTTATTAAAAACTTCGTTAGTTTGAAAATTCATTAAAATGCTCTCCGATGTAAAACGACGAGCATCACCATAACGGTAATACTCCCGTTATGGGTTTTAATAGTTTATGGAATAACCATGTCATACAACCGACCATAGCCAGTAGTACCGCACATTTATTTAACTGAGCAAGCATCTCAGCCGTGAAAAGACCTTAAAGGCAGGTAATTATCACGAAGGAAAGCGGTTATCTTATCAATACAATTTAAAAAATAATATTGATAAGATAACCCCCCCCGCAAAATGCGGGGGAGTTATCGTTGTTACAGCTGATTAAGACATTCAGGAGCCCAGTGAATCGGGAATCCATCCTGCCCTGTTAACTGGAGAACATCGTTCCAGTCGATACCCTTTTTCCCATCAGGAATATCTTGTGCTGGTTCGAAGACTTCAATTGTCAGCTTTGATGCGGGATATCGTTTAGCCAAAAACTCAACCATGCGGCTTTGAAGTCGCTGAGCAGCTTCGATACCGGCACGAGTGCCTTGTGAGTTAGCAATATCCTTATCCGCCCAGATATAAAAGTTTATATATTTTACATCCGGCGGAGGCAGTAAAAAATCAGGAACAGTAACGTTTTCAAGGCACCATGCGGAGCTGGCTGCCCAGCATGGTGTTGAAGTCGCTTCTACAACAGAAAGCGCATTCTCGATCCCTTCAGCCACTCCCAGTGTCCAGGTCGAACTACCTGAATCATAGTGAGGGTCAAACAACTGAATTGAGCCACCTGTCATATCGGCAGGAGGCTTCATCATCAGCTTTGGATTTTCTACAGGTGCCTTATCACCGTTTTTGTCTACGTATGTTCTATGGATAGTCAGAGGCCGACCTCGGGTGTCACGATAGATTGCAATCATTCCCGGATAGATAATCGATTTCTGCTTATCTTTATCCCAATAGTAGATCCGGTTATTAAAGCCTAAATCCTTTGGTAAGTGACTCAGTAAGCGGGAGATCCCACGATTACGGAGGTACAAAGCAACAGGAGTATTAGGCTTTATTTCACCGGTATAGTGATACATCACATCAAGTTTTCGCATTCGCTTTGCCACTTCCTCTCGGTCAAGAGTTTCTGTGGCACGAACTGCTGATTTATAGCGTCGTTCATTTTCAATGTCGGCGTCAGTTAACGGAGCATGCAGATCCATCCCGAAAAAATCTGAGAGAATCTTTTTGCAAGTCTGCGTTTTACTTAATTCATAATATTTCGCCAGAACATCAATTCCGTCGCAAAACTCATTTACCGGAAAGTCATTATGGATCGCACATCCGGTATAAAGGTCTTTTTGTCGGAAACGAAACTTCGATTTCCCTGCGCCAGTAAACGGGCAAGGAACCTGGCTCGGGGCTTTTGCACAAGCGTCTTTGAAAGCAGGTATTCTTTCGAATATATACTTCCAGCCAGACACTTCAGCAATTCGAGCATGAACGAGTTTAATAAAGTGTTCAGATACTTCCTGTGGTTTACGACGAAGAGCCGGGGATGCATAAGTCATGATGATCTCTCTTATCTGGCATTGTGAGTTTCTCAATGCCTTCTGCGGTGCAGAAGACAGGGAGAAACCCACAACGCAGAATTTAAGAAAGAGGGCCCGGGGGCCCTCAACATTTATGCTTCAGTCGTGAAGCCATTATTCTCAAGACGCTGTATGTAGTTATCTACAAGTAACGCAGCCTGCTGGCTATTACCCTCCGCTATAGTGACTTCGCGGAAGATTCTTTCCTGAGGGCTATCATTGCTTATAACTTCACCAACACGTCCGAAAATACGGACTTTATGCATCGCACCGACTTTTTCATGTTCTACACGGTAAGTTTTTATCTGAGTCATATTTTGCTCCTTATTCCTTCATGGAGCAAAAAGACCCACCGGGGCCTTTTTGCCCCGATTGGGTAGAGTTTATTAAGAAAGTATTTGATGAACTAGCTTACTGACTTCAATAGACAATAAAGAAGTATCATCAACTGTTACGAAAGTGTCCGTTTCAAAACCAATTATTTCATCAGTCTTAATACCAACACCAACGATTTCTATTCCATTACATTTAGCCTTTTCCATAACTTCGACGATAGTAAATTCCGATTTATTCGGATAACCATCAGTTATAAGAAAAATTATTTTCCTATCGAATTGGCTGTCAAGTAACAGATCAACAGCTGCCATTAAAGCAGATCCCGTAGGGGTATAATAACCCTTACATCCAAGAGTGAATTTCGATAGAGATTCCTCAACGCTTTGATCAAACGTTTTGATAATCTCAAATTCACTTTCCTTGAAGGGAAAAACTATATTGGAGACATGCATTTTTGACAAACTTTCAGCGGCCATCGATAAAGCAAGATCTGACTTAATGGCATGAATATATCTTTCATCATTAGCCATTGACGCTGAAATATCACGAACTAATACGAGGCCAACATGCCCTCTATTTTTAGATTCGCTTTGAGCTCTGAAGACATCACGAACTCCCATTTGTGACAGAATTAATCGATTTCCATCGAAGGTAATTCCACGCTCATGAGTTTTGTTTCGGCCACGCATTTTAACCTGCTGTAAAACAGACAAGTCGCTACCGATTGAATGACTCAGAGACAAAGCCTCATTGTAAACATTCAAATCGATAAGGAGATCAGGGATATCCCATTCAGAAGCACCGAATTCGGCTTTCACGTCATCGGATACTTTTGATGCAATACCTTCAATCTCTTTAGCCAAAGCATCGTGATAATCTTCGCTATCCTCATCACTGCTAAGAAAGGCATCCAACAAATCTGCCAGTATCTCCCATTGAGCCGATGAAAAGTTACTTTCATCTTCAACGTTAGTCGAACTGGCTTCATCTGATTCACTCTCGGAAGGGTTAATCGCATCAGTATCGTCTTCAATAATGTTATCACCCGTGGGATTGCCACCGGTGGGTTCATTATTTCCCTCGTTATCTTCAGCAAGTTCTGAAGGCTCAGAACATCCCTCTTGAGCAAGATCAGCGTTATCGGAAGTATCTGCCTGACCTTCACTATCGTCCTCAGAATCATCCTCACGACTATCAGTCGACGTAAGCGATTTATCTTCTGATTCGGTATCGGTATCGGTCTCGGATTCATCATATGCCTCCTGCTCCTCCTGCTCTGTCTGCTGCTGTTGTTCCTTTGCCTCATCCCGCAGTCTCTCTAAAAGAGCCAGGGTCTTACGAGCAAGGGATTCACAGCCCTGAGTATTTTCACAACCAAGAGCATCATGAAAAATTTCCTCAACATCAGAAATTACTGGAGAAAGTATCTTTTGGGCATAGTCAAAAAACGGATCGAGGGTTTCTTTGTGACCTACCTGCTGAAGGACTTTTACTCGCAATGAGTTAAGCAGATACCACTCAATAAATAGGACAGGATTTTCCGGACGAGAAGATATATCAGGAGTCATCCTTCCGGCTTTAACCATCAGTGCGTAAGTGGCTGCAAGCCGCCGCTTTGCATCCGGATAATCGTTACCAACCTTCTCTTCCATCTGTACATCATCGAACAGATTTATAAGCCCGGTAAGACGTTTTGCCCTGCTATAAGCTTTACGTTTCTCAGCGAGGCTCTCAAACTCTGCATTCATTCCGTCATCGAAGCGTGTAAACCCTTCAGATGACATGAGAACACTATTAAAGGCGTCACTGTAAACCTCACTGACGGTATAGCGACCATGACCAGCTTCATGACAGGTAAAACCTTCAATCAGACTGACAAAGTCATCATCGCTATAATCGCCGTTTGGTAAAACACAAACTTTATTGACAGGATCAAAATACGGTCCTTTGGTATTGTCGTCTATTACAACTCTTACATCGCCTAAGCCGCTAATGACTTTTGCTATATTCTGTAAACGCTTAATATGGCGCGGCGATGATTTAAGATCTAATTTCATAGAATACCTCTTTATAAAAAGGGGTACTCACCCAGATGGTGAAGTACCCATCTGGGGTTTTTAATAAAGCAAACAGTTACCAGCCTTTGAGCTCGATATCAAAACCATTTTCAGCATTGTCTTCCTGTTGCGAAACTGATTTCTCAGGTTCAGCTACAGAATCAGTGTTTGAAAACGTGCTGTTTTTTATATCGTTCTCTACGACAGGTTCAACCTGAAACACATTTGTTGAATCTAAAATAGCTTCAATACCTGTGTTCTGTAGCGCGTTCGGTTCTGTTTGTGAGCTTTGATTAAATGATCTGGTAATAGATTCCAACCAGTCAGTAACCTTTTGCTCTCCTGAAATAATACGCTTTAACATTGAAGCATCACTCATGAAATAAAACCACTGCTGTAACACCGCAACGTCGCGAGGTTCAGAAATGGCACCTTTAGGTAAATTATTCATTATGTGTTTTATAGCTTCTGCAAGTACTGCCGCCTCTTTATGTATAAACATGAAGCTAATGATCTTATTTTGCATTTGCTTCAGTCGGTCAATAGTACTTGAGCGCAAATTATTATTTTTACTAATTTTTTCATAAACCCTCATTGCTTCTTCTGCCAGATCTGTTATCAATTGTTCCTGATAGTAGTCCTGGGTTTCATCACCTTCAACGCTAATAGGCGTAAAAGGAATAAAGTGAGCAATATTAAATCTAAAGGATTTTATGAAATCATCTTTAGTTAATTTCAACTGATCAATCAAAGAAGACATTCTTGGGCTTCTATTTTTTTCAGCCTCAATATGCATCTCATAATTGTCTACAACGTTTTGAATACCTGCCTGAAACTCTCGTTCAATCTCTTGGGCCCCTTCCAGAAACTCTTCCATACTGGAAACTGGTAAAATCCACATATTGCTATAGCGGATGCACAAGCGTGAGCAAAGGGTTGATATTCTGCTGGTAATCGTACTTTTGAAGCTAAGGGCTTTTATGTCAATCCAACGTACTTCGCTTTTAGATACGCTTTTTTGATCCGTAATATCATCTCCATCATAAGACAAATCGATTTTATCGGTTCGACGCGATCCTTGACAGCCACTTATTTCAATTTTTGTTATAACTGCACCTTCCAGTAAATCTGGATATGATTTTGCAAAATTCTCAGAGATTTGTTTTGCAGATACTTTGTTAAGCATTGAAGTATTTAAAGTCATGGGTTTCTCCAAAAAAAAGGGGAAACCCTCCCCAACGGGAAAGATTTCCCGATAGGGTTGATATTAAAGCTTCTCTGGTGCAATTAAAAGAATACCGGGAAACTCAGCGGCAACATCATCATTGCCCATTGCTCCCTGATACATATAACCTTTTAATTCCATTTCTTTAATTAGACCTTCCATATTTATTTTACCATCATGATAAAACAATAAAGAATAGTCGTTATTCAGTTGCATAAGTCCAGTAAAATTAGTTCCGTTTTTTGCTATAGCAATGGTAGCAGCACCATCCGTACTTAAAAACGCACTAAATTCAAGATGGGATAACTCTGAGATACAAATATCAGAGGTTTCATAACAAATCCCATCTAACTCGACTTTTTTGCTGTGAAATACTCCAGCGATTTATCCTTGTCTTCGCCAAGAGAAAGATCTATAGCTTGAAGAACAAGATCGACCACATGTAAAGGTAAAGCAGAAGCAAAAGCTATTTTGAAAGTGTCAAGAAGACTAAAGGTTTTTAACGTCATCGACGTGCCAACCCAAGCTACTAATTGACGAATATCCATCACACTGTCTTCTGTACCAGAGTCATTTACTGCAATCGCTACTCTTACGAACTTCTCAATGACCTGAAAAGGCAAAGAGCTATATCGTTTAGTAAGCACATTGGTTAAAGCAACTTTGTCGGGCTTCTCCATTTCAACTATCAAGAACCGCTTTATAAAAGCTGCATCTTGACGTTGAGAAGAAACGAACCGGCGAGCGCCTCCACTCATGTTTGTGTTTGCAGTACCAATAAATCGCGTGTAGCCATTAGCAGTTATAACCTCACCACCATTAGCACTGAGTGACCAGGGCTTACGTTCAATGGGCATGTGAAGTTTTGCTGCCGTATCAGGATCGATTTTGTCCACTTCATCCAGAAGAATGAGGTGACCATTACGAAATCCCGTTACCAAATCGCTGTGTACAAAACCTGTATTACCACCATTAAGACTGCGCTCACCTTCAAGCTCATCAACTCGAATATTGCTGTTGATCTGCTTAATTGTCAGCGGCCAATTCATCATGTGGCTAATGTACATTACCATTTCAGTCTTGCCAGAACCGGACTCACCTTTAAGACACACACTTAAATCTATATCCGGACTGATAAGCAGTTTAACCACTTGTTCAAGTATTCGGGGATTTGGTATGTAGTCTTTGTTCAGCGGAGCTCGATACGAGGTTTTAGTTTTGAAAACAGGCACAGCCATCTTTGGATCCATTTCTGGAATACCAAAAAGGTCCTTTGCTAGAACTAAAAGATACTCACCTTTATCCACATAATGTTTTAACTTTATAACATCCGGGGAAAGAAGAGCTTCTAATTTTTCATAAGCATCAGAAGATGTTTCATTTAACTTCATAGCGGCATTAGACATTTTTAACTCCGGTAAAATGCAAACACCGCCCTCTGGCAGATGTTTGCCAGTGGCATTTTATTTGAGATTCATTTGGCAAATAGTTGCCATCAGTTTCCTGATTTGAGGCACATTATAACCAAGATGATTTCCCACTATTTCAAAAGCTTCAGACATGATCCATTCAAAATGATTTTCGAATATTGGATTTATTTCTAACTTGCCAAAAGCGTTTCGTTTAGTTAACAGATCACATGAAACAAGCTCGTCAAACAACTCTAATGTGGATTTAAAAGCTTTTATGTAAACATCCATAATTTCCCTGTCAGTCCATTTAACAGCCAGTTTTTTTTCTGACATTAAATAATCCTGATCAAAGAAGATGTCCCAGCCCATATCGTCATTGCAATCATGCAAAATGATTTCATCATCATTCCTGCATTCAGCTAATTTCGTGTTTTCACTAATCGAACGATGCGAATGATAATAGAGCCATGATTTTAATTCCGCTCTAAATTCACATGCATCAAGTCCATGAGATAAACAAGTGTATTCAAATGATTTTGACATATACCACCGTGTTTCAGCTTCTAAAAGTGGATTCACTGTGATATTACCATTGTCATCTTTGAAGAATAACTTTCTCCTCAACACTAGTTCTTTAATGATTTCCAAAGACTCTTCCATAGCGGATAGAAAAACAACATACACATCCTCAGGGGTCCATTCTATTACCAGACCACCCAAATCTGGGTTATATTCTTCAACCGAATATAGATAATCTGTTTCTGCTGCAAAATTAATTGTATGCAAAATCTGATTTTTAAGTAATTTGGATTTTTCATAAAGGTGATTTTCACGCCTTTCAGAATCATAATTTATCTCAGAAATGTTACTTTCATCTGATTTAAAGTTTAATCCGGACGTGTATGCATCATTTAAATGCTCTTTGGGTGAATCAACTATTTGCGTTATTTCATCTTCATCTATATCGAATATAGAAAAAAAACTAAGTTGATTACTACTTATTGCAGTAGCCCTAAATTTTTGTTTCATGGGGACTCCAAAAGGAGAAATCCCATGAAGGGATTTCTCCCCTTTAGGGTGGGTTTAATGTCAGATCTGATTAAAGCTACTTTGTCCAAAACCTTTTAGAGGTTTAGGTATGTGAGCCAACTTACTTGTTGCTACCACTCTCATGTAGTCAAGAGGATGTTCTCTCCCTTCAATCATAATAGTATCGACAACAATATAACCGGAGACCATCAACTCATCACCCTGATTTATACCAGTGAAACAGGTTGAATACATTTCAGGCGACACCTTGATTTGAACTGAAAATTCTCTCTCAGTGATTTCACCATCAACTTCTGTCTTCATCCTATTTTTGAGCTTTATTAACAAACCTATACTCTGGTCAGTCATTTTTTTCTCCACAGCACTGATAACTATCCCGGACACTTTTACTTCATTGATATATTCAAGATATGACATTTTCCGCTCCTCGATTTGTTCAAAGAGAAGCCCCGTTAGGGTTCCCCCTTAACAGGATTAAATAAATTTATTAGTTACATACATGAACGTGCAGACTACCAAACAGGCAATTCCGGCAATATGTAACCAATTTCTTGTTGGTTTAGTTGGTGCAATCGCTAAAGAGTTCTCCAACTTCTCTGTTACAAGACGTCGATTCTCTGCTTTAGCCGCATCATCTAAATATTGAGTTTCACGCTTAGCGAGAGTCTCAATTTTCGATTTTATTGCATGGTCCCATCCTTTAGTTTCAAAAACGCTTAACTCACTAAAGGTGTGCGTCATGAGATCTTCTGGGAAACCCAGTTTTTTCATTAACGGACGAATGGTATCATACATTTTTTCTACATTTTCGTAGTGGGCCTTTACTGCGACATCAAAACGCTTACGTAAAGTTAATTTTTCACGTTTGCAAATGATGTCCGAAACCCAATTTATTAACTGCTCATTTTTGAGTTCACTGGCTTTTTCAAGTGAGTAATCCAGATTATCCACGTCAAGAAATGAATTTAATCCGTATTTTTCAAACTCCTCAACAAGATATTTATCCAGTTCAGTTAAGCTTTTAAAAAGTGGTACATCTGGGGAAGCTTTAAGAAGCTTATAAGCTCCTTCGAAATCAATTTTCTTGACCACGAGCTCCACAACATCCACATGATAATAGCTTGAATAAGCAGAAAGCTTTTCGGCCAACAAAGACACAGGCTTAAGAGACTTAAGTTCAATGATATTTGGGCCGTCCTCATTCAAAATAACAATCAGTTCATTATCACGTTCTGTATATTTCATCAGAACTTCTAAGAGCTGTTTGTTTAGCGCCTTATCCATCTCTGGAATAATTTCACTAAAGGTTTGATGAAGGGCTTTACTGCGAGCTTTATTTTTAGACATTTGGGGTCACCTATATATAGTAAGAAGGAAGAAACAAATTTTTGTTTCAACACGAAGGCAAAGCCTGTCATTCATCTCCCGTAAGCTATGAACCGCCTGATTTATACTATCTGGCATTAGAAGTACGCAACAAAAATAGCCCCAGGAGGAGCTAAATTAGTTACGGTTTGGTAAATTCAGATTGCCTTTTGCAGGCATGGGAAGTGCACCAGCGACAAAGGTGACATTTTGCCGGTGGTGTCTTACAGCTTGTTTAAGCTGGCCGCTTTTCACGGCTAAATCAACGCTTAACGCGAAAGTAACTTTAAGCAAAGTTACTCAAATTTGGGAGCTGATATTTAAGCTCATTGTTTTTATACTATAGCTTTAAGCATAAGTAAATGCCCATATCGAATTATTCTGTATAAAGTGGAGAAATTCGAATATTAGCTGCTTCTTTCATCTTTTCTTCACTGCATTCTCTTAAAAAGAAAGAAGGATCACCATACCACATTACAAAAAGTTGCTTTTCTGCACGCGTAAATCCAACATAAAGCAAACGTCTTTCTTCTTCTATTGCCTCCTCCCCAACTGATCTTTTACTTGGTATCTGATCCGCATTACAACTCATTATTATTACTTTATTCCACTCAAGACCCTTTGAACCATGCAAGGTTGATAGGACTACTTTCTCTGGGCTGTATTCCTCGTCCTTCTTCCTAGGGCCTAATGACATTGCAGCAGCACGATTTATCATATTCATCCAACCAGTCTTTTCTGCCCACTGTTTACAAGTGTCTAAAGCAATTTTTGTTAAGGTTGCTGTACCTTTATTACTCCTCATCTTGATTGACGACGATTCCATCCATTTCGTAAGGTTGGCGAAACGTTTTGCTATCTCAACTTTATCAGAACTTTCCTGGGTAAAGCGCACGAAGTTTGAATGTAATGTTTTTGTTTCGAGAGAACTGTCCTCCGGGATGGCAAGGTCGCCAAAAGTAACTTTTCTTCCTCTCATACTCAATGCCACTTCATCCAAAACTGATTCCTGTTCTCCAAACAATGCCAATACTCTCTTCATTAAGCGAGGATCATTTGATTGTCGGAAAAAGGCCATAAGGCTTAACACATCGCTTGTTTCTTTTTCATCCCAGAATGATTTACCTCCGTAACGAATTACTGGCTGTTCGATCAAACTTTCTAGCTCATCCAAGTGAGCATTATTGCGGCTTAGAATTGCCCATCCATGTGGATCCTGATTTATAAGGCTTAAAATACCCTGTATCTGTTCCTCCATATCTACATATGAACGAAAAGTGACCTTTCCCCCTCCCTTTTTTGCCGAGCGTAACTCTTTGGCATAACGGTAAACATTCTTTCCTATCAGTGCTCCGGCCACCTCTAAAATTTCAGGTTCACACCTAAAGCATGTGTTTAAGTAAAATATGTTAGGTCTGAAGTGTTTTTCAAACTGTTGAAATATTTTGACTCCTCCTGAGGATCTGAAGGAGTAGATGGCCTGATCATCGTCTCCAACTATACTCGTATAGACTCCAGCTCTTGTATGCAATGCTATCCATGAGAATTGTATAGAGTCAGTATCCTGAACTTCGTCTACTATCAAATGTGTCAAATCTAACGTGCGCATTTTTCCCGAATGCATTTGACCGACAACAAATTTTGAAAGAGCATTGAGGTCCGCCACATGGTCTTTCTGGCATAACGCCTGATAGGTATTAAACAAATGGATCTGTTGTCTGTTATGCCGAACTGAAATCACATCCGTATCCATTTCTCTGCCGATAGCATCAATAACGAATTCAGCTTCAGCAAACTTCATCGTTACACCGGATTCTTTCAAAGCCCGGTGAATGACAGATCTCTGTGCTGGCCCTATCAACATCTTTCCCGGCCAGCGAATCATGTCCAGTTGCTTCTTAACGAGTCCGTGAAAAGTATCCACCAGCACCCGGTCAAGATCCTTCTTGCTCAATCGCTTTTGTAACTTTGCTGCAAGTGCGTTTGTTGCAGCGCGAGTAAAGGTCACCATCCCGATTCTTGCATATGGATACTTTTTGAGAATCGATATAACCGCTTCTATCATGGTGAACGATTTGCCTGATCCAGGCGCTGCTATCACCATATTGTTTGCGCTAGCATTCTCGATAACAGGTCTTTGCTCTTCTGTTGGCTTACCCATTTCAACCTCATTACTTCGTTTTAATAATTATACATTTTTATAAAAGCGCTTTTCTTGTGTACTGCTGGTTCTACTGGAAATCACTTTTTTTCCTTTTTTATGCAATCAGGTTGTTTGTGAAACGCGTGACTATGGAATAATGGTTCCATCTCCAAAAGACATTACAAAAAGGGCTTTAAATGAAACTTTTACGTTTAGTATCTCTGGTCTCTTCTGTCGTCATTGGTTTTTCCCTATCGGGTTGTGCCGGTGACACCGGCACTACGCCAGGCACCGCTCTGAATGCGTACAGTCACGGCCAGTACTGGCATGCTAATGCAAATGATTCTGTCGCCAAGAATGCCTATTCGTTTGCTGGTTTCGACGTTAATTTTAAGGAGCAAGAGGTTACTCCTGGAGGGGATGCCGACAACTTTCTTTCTAAGTATCTCATCAATAGTTCGATGGGCTACGTAACAGGCGGTCTAAAAGGTTTTGGGATCATGAGCCTCAGCTCTTTGTACAGTTCTTCTGACGCCGAATACATCCAGGTCAATCAATACCTAGTGTTCGTCCCCAATCCAAAAAAATTGCCTTACAATGATGAAAGTTTGGTACGTGAGGGAGCTAAGTATGTTTTTGAGCATACAAAAGCAACTCAGGCCTCATTTGGATACAACCCTGAAAAACAGAAAGCAGCTCTGGCCACATGTAAAATTGATATGGCAGTCGTCAATAAATGGAGTACCTGTGATCTGCCCTCTAAGCCTGATGCTGATGTTTTCCCTACAGATTCAATGTACAGCTTTCAGGCGATTCGCCCCGCAACAGGAACCGAAATTCCTGAGCTAAACCTTCCCGCTGGTGATTACGCTGTAATTCGTTATGTGTTCATCCCATTTAAAGGAAACGAAACAAGCGCTGATTTTTCGGGTATCATTTTCCGTTCTGATAGCCCAAATACAACAACTCCAGGGGGTGTTGCAGCCTCCATCAACGGAAAAGATTATTACCTCTTTACCGGTGAATACGGTAAAAAAGGCTTCCCAGAAAAAACATTGAAAGCCAAGTAATTAAAAAAGGGGCCTAACGGCCCCTTCTTCAATATTTCGGCAACTGCTTGCCCGTAACCGGATCCAGCGTAGTTGAACCTACCTCACATATGGCCGGTCGAGGTAAATAGCTACAATCTACATTTTCCTCTTTTATAGCCTGAGCATTTTCTTGTCTGGCCTTTATCATATTTTCTTCACCGCCCATTGCTTCCTTGGTACGTTCTGATGGAAGTTGATAGTTCTCATTCTGGAATGGTAAGTTTTCCACAATTGATTCTTCGGAGAATTTTGAATATTGATCAGGAACTTCTCCTACCTGAACTGCATCATTAATCCACTCCGTCAGATCAATTTTATCGAAATCCAGTTGCTGTATTTGCTTTATTGATAGCCCCACGCAATTAGAGGCGACAGGGTCTATTCCTAATTGCGGATAAGCTTGTTGCATAATAACGCGTGACAACATGGAATTATAACAGCACATGTCTGTTGCTTTTTTAACGCATTTCTTTGTGAAACCAACATTCAGATATTTGACGCATCGTTCCGTATCTAATGTAAAACAGGATTTTTGATTCTTATGAATAGAAGCTTCCATCTCTTTCTGGTCGCATGCTACCAACATTTCTAAAAGCATTTTAGTGACCTGATAGGCTGTATAAATCCAACCGATCACGTTTAATGCAAGCATAAAGTTTTGAACCGCAGCCGAGAAGACAACCTCTCCTCCGGTAGTAGCAACGTTCTTAAAGACAAAGTCACGAACTGTATCTGGTAGCAATTCGTAGGCTTTCTTCATTGCCATCTGCTTAAGCTGACCTATACCGAAGCTGGACATTGTTTCCTGTGCCAACTGGCCAGCACCTCCTGCCCCTCCAGAAGTTGCGGAAGACCCAACTGCCCTGCTTAGATTACCAGCGACGTTTTCATATACGCTCGTTAAGGAGCTCGTGACGTTGTTCCACATTTGCCCTACTGTTTTACCAGCTGATGCAGTCCACTCTCCGACCGCATTAGACATAGAAGCCCATGTACCTGTATCACCGCCGGTCCATTTTATTAGCTGAGCATTAACTCTGGTCCAGTTTGTGTTTCTGATCATAGATCCGGCAAGCATGATACCTTCAAGTGCTCCTGCGGTTCCCTGTGGTGCTTCGCAGCAGTCCGTCTTTGCCAGGCCATTTACAAAGCCTACTGAACGACCACACCATTCAGGTTTTCCTTCAAAGACGGAACATGAATTGGCATCGTTAGGGTCTTCGCATTTGGCTTCGCCCTGCATGTACTGAACCATGTTTGAATAAGCCGCAACTTTTCCAAAATCGTTGTTCTCTTCCTTTGGCCCAGTTTCGCATGTTCCACCTGAACATGGGATCATGCCAACACAGGCATTTGTAGAAGATTCAACCTCCCGAACTACATCCTTCCCTCTGTCACAGGTGTATTTCTGTTCATACATGTAGCAACTGTTAGTGCCCTCATCGAACCAACCCTCTGCACATGTTTGTTTATCGAGTACACATGCTGCATCATTTTTATAAGCACTACATGCATCAGGCATACTCTTTATTTCTTCATAGTTGTAACAGAGGTCCTTTCCATTAGCGTCTTTCATAATTTTTCCACTAGCGTCATAAGAGCAAATTTTGTCTTTGGCCAATGGATCACAAAAGTAGCCTTCAAGGTTTGTCTTCCAGGTAAGAAATCCTTTATCACCTTCATACAGAGGCTTTGCCAATGAAAGCACGCTTTCCGGAAGCCGTTTTGTGCCAACATCCATATCTTTAAACCGATCGAAACGGCAGAATGTATTCGGAGCTTGTACAGCATCGTAACAACCAGCTGGTTCCTGGACGTGCTTATCTTCGAGCTTCATATTTTCAAAAGTCAGCTCAACCTCAAAATACCCTTCACCCTTCCCACCAACCCATACTCTGGATGCCATTGTCACTTCTCGATCAGGCTCCTCATACACCGATTTTCTGACCTTATCAGTCACATCGTAAACCTTGTCGAGTTTCCACGATTTTTTTAACTCCCAAGATCCCTTAGGAGCCGGATAGTCACTTTCTCGATATGCACCATCTATGTGAGCAAAAATCTGCGTGCCATCAAGTGTTACCCGCATGTGGTCATCCCACTCCGCGTTAACAATCTTTGCTGAGGCCAATTTTGCATCCGGATGGAATTTTAATGTCAGTTCGTTATCATATACCCCGTCACTCCAGTAGTTGTCATCACGGCGACCAAACCATATACGCACACAATTATCGCCGCACATCGACATGTCTCCGTTTCCGCCTGAAATGTAAACAGGGACTGAAAAATCACGGGTTATCGTGCAGCTGCTGAAGTTATCTTGCTTAGGCGAGTTACAGTAGAACTCTTTGTAATCAGGATAGTGTGTGGTTACTGTTTTTTTAGAGGTCTCAACATTACAGTTCTGAAGCCAGTTTCCAGTACCAGCAACAGCATTTGTTATCTCATTTCTCCCCGCAGTAAACATGGGATCGTTAGGCTTTATAGATGATGCCGGGTTGTCCTTGTTAGCATTTACGAGGGTGCGGTAGGCAACGCCATCATAACTTTGAGCATCAAATAACTGGCTTTTCCGATTCTTTATATCGTTTACAAAGCCATCCTCATCCCCATAACGATCTGCGGCATTGAACTTAATATCGCTGTGCTTTTGCTCTGAGCTGAAAATCTCTCCGGTATTTGTTTTGGTTCCAGGAGTAGTATTGGGATTACTGCTTATACCAATGTTGCCATTAGCATCCCGAGAGAGCAGCTTTGCCCCTTCCTTGGTATAGTTTGAATTGATTGTCCCTCCAGACATACTCGGCAGTTGTACGGCGCTACCAATGGACTTTCCATCGGATGCGGCATTTTTCATGACACTTTCATTTGAGTTCCCTGCCCCATACTTTCCGAGATTAAGATTAGCGGATTCGGCTTTACCCACGTATTTCTCGGTGATCTTCCCACTGACATTCTCGCCTGAATCCGCATTCTTGTACTTCTCAACAATGTCCTGAGCACTGGTTGTCGCATTGCGATTTGCGTTAGGATTAGCAAGATTAAAGTTACTTTCGAGCTGGTCAAATATAGCGTCTGCCGCATAAATACGAGGAGTCATTACCATATTTATGAGAGAGATATAAAAAGCCCAACTCATAGTATTGGCAATCATTGATGCAATAATAGTTGAAGCTATCGTTTTTCTAAGTTTCATTATTTTTACCCTTAGAAATCAAGCGCCTGGTATATATCTGACGCAACAGTCATTGTAACGCCACAACATATAGACATAATTATCATTGCCTATTTTTTTGCGCCCACCTTTAAGGGTTGACCAGTCATGTACCGAATCACCAAGACGATGACAGCAATCCGGCCCTTTCGCCTCAGGAGTTGGGAAAAGCATTGAAAGCCGATACTGGGAACGAGGTGTAAAGTATTCCCACGTTTTCTCACACATTGCGTCTGCTCCCATCGTTCGCATCAGCATTCCCTGGCGATGTAGTTTAGTCAGAAGACGCTGGGTTATCAGTGAACTCGTCCTTACAGCGTCATCATTTGCGTAAATGTGGCCGGTTAATGGATAAAGGTTGCCATCGCATCCGGCACAAAAGTATGCAGCGAGATTATCCTTTCCTGCTGTTACTGCTACACAGTCAGCAGCGCACACCATTGAGGCAATTGGGTTTGCAAAAACTACTGCCTCTGGATTCAGGACGAGTGTAAGCAGATCACTTTCCCACATAGGGTCCACTTCGCTTATATAGGTCAGGCTGGCATCTATATAGGGTTCAGCAGTGCACTCGCCAATAATCAGTAATTTGAGCATTGTCATGATTGGGAACTCCCAAAGATGAACATCGTAAAATCCGGCTTCAGTTGCTGTCATTGGCTGATTTGTGTTGCTTTTACCAATATCAAACTGCGATTTTTGAAGCATCGTGCCTTCAAGAAAGGGGCTGCACCAGGGGCTCTTTACAACTTCTACAATCTTCACCGGCTGAAAGAAGCTCAATTGCCAACCTATTTCCGGTACGCCGTTCTGATCTGTGCAGTAGCAACCCGGACGTGAAGGAGCAGCGCCTTCTGGAGCTGCCCCTATGCCCATTATCCTCATGGGAAAAATGCAGCTCCAACAGATATTCTTAATCAAGCCCTGCCACACTCCAGCTGACTGACACATAGCCCCAGGGACTCCAGCATCTGCTGCCATAGCCATACCCGGTATAGAAAGCGAAAGCATAACTGCTACAATGAACTCTAAAAGTAACTTTTTGAATTTTTTCACCATCATGCTCACTTGGATGTAATAAATGTTGCAACACTTTCGATATAGTCGACGGCTTTGGTAAAATAACTTCTCATCTGGTCCGGATAATTTAGCGTCAGCCATGTTGCAAAGAGAGCGCCTATAATAAATCCGAGTTTCATCTTATTTTTCCTCTGAAAGATTTGGGGCTCCGATACCACGGACTTCTGCCTCGCTAAACAGGGTGATCCGGAATTTATCTTGGTCAGTAGTTATAAGCGCAGGTGTGTTTTTAATCTGAAAGCGTGAGATGATCTGTTCGTTAACTTTAAACACCTTACCGTTAAATTTTTCACGTAAATCATTTAGGTGATCCCATCCATTATCTTTTTGGATACGGGTAAACATTGGCATTACTTTTCCACTACCCAGACGTTGTCGATACTGCTGCTCAGCCCATACCAGCTGGCCCGGATTGAGTGGATCGAAAATTATCATCGTCAGGTTTTGAGGAAATCTCGAAAGTGGATTAATCAACTCACCGGCGGAAGCTATTACACGGCCCTGCTTATCTTTTACGTCCTGAGTGACCCTCACTGTAGGGTCAATTAAAAATTCTTTGTGTTCCTGGGCAGGAGGGAGGTCGACCATCCATTGATTTTTCCATGTGTCAGAAACGGCCCTTTTTTTTGCACCTTCCCAGTCATATTTTTGTGCACGTTCTTCCAGTTCTTTAATGATGCTCTTTTCTTCAACGGGATAAGTGGTACCAGCAACCGGGAAAATATCCTGATCGGGTTTTTTAGCAAGTTCTCGCTGAAAAAACTCAACGTTGAAGGAGCCTACCATTTTTGCAAAACGAGCTTGCTCCCTAGAAATAATTGTCGGTACTTGAGTTACTTGATACTGACTGAAGCTATCAGGATCAATTGTAATCAAAGGAGATTCAAATTTTCCTTTGACAATCATTTGGTTTATTGCTGCCTGTGTCTCTGGTAGCCGAGTAGTTCCTTTCTTTAGACCATTGAAAACTACACGAGCTTTATGCTCTGAGGCCGTACGTAGAAGGTCTTCCAGTACATAATCCGGCAAGCTAAATGAAGCAAAGATCGTTATTCCATTTTCAGTTGATAGTGCTTCTTCACGTGTGCTATCCATTTTTCTTTCGAAGTCAGCAGCTGTGATGCCCGAGGAACCAAACAATTTTTCGATATTTTTAGATTGTCCTCGCATGACTTCCGGCTTATTTTCCACAGCTTTCAGAGCCGCTTCATTAAGGCTGGCGTTTTCTTGAATTTCATCACGTCTTCTAATTATATCGTTGACAGCTTCAGAGTTATTACTTTGGGCCCTGATAGCCTGGGTATGGTCTATAACTGCTTGAACACTATCCGCATTCATACCGGGGACGTAACCACGGTTTATTTGCTTGCTCAGGTCCTGGTTTTTTTGGAGTGCTTCAGCTTGCGCTATGTACTTCTGCACATCTGGTGATTTTAGCGTAGCATCAAGGCTAAGAGCCCCATCTGGCTGCTGTGCACCTTTAGCCTGTGCCCCAAGCCCTTTTGCTTGCTGAGCGATTAGGTCAGCATCATGTTGATACTCAGTGCTTGCATTTGTATTACTTAAAACTGCACATAACGCAAGTCCAGGAAGTATTGGTAAATATTTTTTATTTACATTAAAAGATCGCATATGTTTTCCCAATTACTGAATTCAGCTTTACTGTTCCCCAAAAACGGGAATCCCATGAGTGATCGGTTTGCCCAATTAGGAAAACTTCGCCTTCAGGAATTATCAATTCTTTTTCAATCAAAATGGACGGAATATTGTATTTCTTCGAAATACGACGTGCATTAGCTTCAAAAAATTTGTCCCCGTTATAAACCCCATCCATTGTTACTTTAAGTTTGTCACCGCCCACACCGGCAACAATTTTTATGACTCGTTCATTTTCTGGGATAAAACGTACCGATTTCGGCATGTTAAATGCTATGAGTTCACCAGTTTTAATACTTTTATCCGAATGATCAATCATATAAAAATCAGCAGGCAGGCACCCATTCAATAAACCGTATCCAAATGTATAACGGGTGAAAAAGACACACATAACGAGAATCAGCAATAAAATATTAAGGGGGACATACCAATCCAGTATAAGCAGCCCTCTCTTTTTAGGTATGTAGTCGCTCATATTTTTCTCACTGGCACTGAAGAATATTTTTACTAGGCAGATGCACCTCTATCCAAGTAATTATTATCCATGTTTTTCAACGCTCGGAAGTCTGCAAACCAACCTAATATTCACCTATAAGAATGTTAATTCCTCAGCATGTATACGCAGCTTTGTTAGCGGCCATGAAAGATGCCTTTGGAGCAAAGTTACTTTCCGACATTAATTTTTCAAAGGTCCAATTATTGGGTATAAAAAAGCCGGGACATAATGTCCCGGCTTTATATTTAAAAATTAACTACTCACTGCTTGGTATTGATACAGTGTTTTCAGACTTACTTGCCTCTTCAGCCGGTCCGAAAACTGTCACGTGCTGTGTTGCAAAGTCTCCACTATCATCATAAGCAATTACTTTTATGTCCTGCTTACCACGGTTAAGGTTTTTAGAAAGTGTAGCCGTACTACCGAAAACGTTCCTTAATTCGCCGTTGATGAACCATTCATATCTAACCATTTTTCCATCAGTATCATCACATTTATTGGTAAAGCTCCAGCTTAGGTTGGTTTCCGTGTAGCTCAATGTACAATTAGGCACTGCGTTTTTAACGACATCAAACTCAACAGATGCTGAACCTCTCTGTCCAAGTTTACTAACAACATCAATTGTAATCTCGTATTTCTTTTCTTTTAAACCCGAGATCAGTTGAGCCCAATAATTTTTGCCGCTGGGTATTACTTCACCGTTCACCTTGTATGTGACCGTATCTATCGAGTCCGCCGAATGAGATAGCTTGATGTTTGACCTTAAGGTTACATCGAGTGGAGCTCTCATATATTTTTTAGAGAACTTGGGTGTCATCTCAACGTTCATTGGCGTTTGTTCATCGACAACAAAGGTATTTTCGATACGCTGTTCATTGTTTCGGTTATCTTTGAAAACAACCATCAATGTATATTTGCCAGGATTTTCAATTGTAAATTCTTTGGTGTCACCTTCATCTTTAGTGATTACCAGATTCTCTTTGTCGTAGATCCATTCACGGGAATAAGTAACACCAGGATAGTCTCCATCCTTAATACCGCTCAACGCAACGCGTAGGGTGGTCGGTGCCATGTCGTATTTAAGTTTGGAGCTTATTTTCATCTCGGGAAATTTATAAACCCACGATTTGACAGAAACTCTACGGGTAGAAACCGTATTCTCCTTATTGTCCGCTAACCATGCACTGTATTCAAAAGCAGCATATCCCTGTTTATCCAACATTTGCTCAGTAAGGGTAACAGACAGTGAAGAGCCCTTAAATGTCTGGCCATCCGGTGTTTTCCATTCTTCAACTACGTTATTACCATTCTGGTACTTACTGTTAGGGTTCGTGAACTTACCTTCCAAAGTAACTTTTTGACCAACCTCTACCTTTGAAACCCCCGTTACCGAGACAGAAAGGCGCTTGGGTTTTGCGGCTGCCAACCGAGCAGACGTTTCCTTCCATGAAGACTCCTCTGCCAGTTCATCGGAATCAAGGTAACGCATCCGGGCATAAATCGTAGACGGTAGGGTATCAGCTGAAGCCACAGTGTAAGTTGTATCTCCCTGCACCCAGTTGACTTTATCCTCTGACCAGAGAACCTCAGCGGTGCCTGCTGGTATAGGTTCATCGTTATCAAGCAGGGTTACAGGTATATCTGAGCCCTGAAGAATGTCTGTAACATCTATACTGAGCTTAGGCTGCTTGTAGGTAACTACCGTTAAGGCATCTGTGTAGGAAATCTTGGATGTGAATTTATTAGTCATTTTTGCCCTATAAAGCCACTTTCCTACTTCTGTCTTTTTGATACTTACACTTCTCTTTCCGGTCATGTCGGAAAGCATGGTCCAGGTTTGACCATTATCAGAGGACTGCTGCCATTCGGTGGGGGCGAGTGCATCAGAGTTAGCCGTACTGGCAGATTTGAAGCTTACCAGAGTACTAAGTGGGATCCTTCCGATAATAAGGCTTTTCGACAGGTTACCCTCCAGTTCCTCACCTTTATAGATTCGAATGCCTACAGCACTGGTCTCACGTTTCATTTCAAAATCAGAGAATGGCGATCTGACCTTAGCCACACCAACCAGACGCATATTACCCAGATCCATATTTTCAATTTTAATCTTGGTTTCGACAATGCCCGCATCATTGACCGGCAATGCTTCAGTCAGCGCAGTTCTTTCGTATGTAGTTTTATAACGGCCTGTTTCTGGATCTTTGCCGTATACACTTTTTTGAGAGTATATCGTGACGTCCCATTCTCCCATTGTTTTACGGTCAAATGCACTTTTACGTGTGGAGTTGTTATAACGCCCCACTGTTACCTTTAAGGGCACTTCAAGAGATGTGGCTGTTTTTTTGTCATCCACTTCCATCGATGCTCGAATATTGAAATCAGGCACCGTATATACGTTGAGGGTGTCTGTAGTTCTTAATTCTGGATCCTTTGAGTATTCTACAGCTATGTCAAAGACGTTCTTTGTCCACAATGGTGCAGCAGCAACCTTGACCCTTTGTACAAAGGTCGTTGCATCGTTGTTTGAGGAACGATTTTTAAATGACGTTTTGACAGCCTCAGAGCCGTTTTGAGAGACGATCATCGTAACGTCAGCTGGTACCACCTTCGCTAATATTCGAGCGGCCTCCCCCCCGGTCGTATAAGCCAGAGCAGTGTTCGGATTGATGCCTGCTATGACTTTATTCTTTTTGTAAGAGATGATCGGGTTGTATGGTAATTGTGTGGTCAGAGTACGGCGATTCCTTGCGGAAACCGCTTTAGAGCCCTTCCCGTTAATCATATAGACTTGATAGTCGAGCAGATTCTCACCTGTTTTATTAAAGAATCCAGTTAGACCCGGGGTACGTCCTTTAAAATAGAACTCCAACCCATCAGGGACATTGTTCCACTGAGGGTAGCATGCTGTAACATCTGATTTTTCCCCATACCAGGCGAGGTAAGCATTCGCATTTTCCTCTGTGGTAAACAGAGTGCATTTATCACCAGCTGTTTGACTAAGCAGGTCCGTATACTGACGTACGCGCGAGTAAAGAGTTACGTTTTTTTCCAGATTCTTAAGAGTGAATCCAGTAGGTTGATAAGTGAACACGGTACTGAAATTTACGTTTTTTCCATAAAGGTTTTCAGCCACCACAGTAATCTCGTGATCCGAATTAACTGCTAAATCGTCTCCAACCGGCAGGTAGTAAATACCTTTATAATTTGTAGGTGTTAACGAAACTACTTTGTTGTCTATTGTTACTGATTTTATGTCAGCAACCCCAGCCTGCCCCTGGAAAGCTGCAACGATAATCTCGTTCAGGAAGTATACGGGTGCTCGTTTAGTTAATACCTGCCCATCTTTGAGAACCATAAGCGTTGGGTTATCAGACAGCATCAGTTTGCTTTCAGGCTCAGTGTACGTAGAAGAGTTTTTGCTCGTATTTTCTACTGTAAAAGTCGCTGCGTAGGACCCGTTTATAAGATCCGTTAAGTCAAAGATATAGAGGTACTCATCACCGACTTTTTGAGGTCCACTTACCGGCTGTAAAGTTCTACGTAAAGGGGTTGCCCAGGACTGTTTGAAATCAATCTCAGTGCCATCATCTAAAGTCACTTTAGTCGTCGGCTTAAACACGCCATCCGGAGTCATAGTGAGCGACATAGCTGTTGGGAGCCACCATTCACCTTCTGTTTCTTGCTGGGGTACCTTAACGGCCACAGCAACGGTTTTGGCTCCGGTATAGATGTCCTGGCCACCTACTTTGATTGTTTTAGCCTCATCGGTAAAATTCCAAAGTGTATGGTCTACTACAGGAGGCCGATAATCCCAGTTAACAACAAGCTTTTTGGATTCAGGAGGTGCGAAATAATTATTCTTAGAGTTTGCTGTAATTGTGATATCACGTGAACCCAAAAGTTCATCTGTATCACTGGCCTTAATGCTTCCAACTTCAATGGTACAGGAAGTTCCGCCAATAGGTACTTCACAGGCGGAGCCTGAACCTATTGAGATGTATTGAATATAATTGCGGGGTTCAACAGAAACAGCGATATCTTTGATCGCTTCATCCTTTAAATACGATTTGAAAGAAAAGCCGTCATAGACTAATCCGTTCAGGGATGATTTAAGACCGGTGATAGTTGGTTTTACCGGTGCCACACTTTTGATTGAATATTCACCTTTTACTATTTCAACTTTTTTCCGTTCAGAACCAGAGAAGTAAGAAATCTTGTAAGGTAGTTTTAAATCACCGGTGGTGTTGGGAACGCCTGAAAGAGTGAAGCCGTTAGAAGTTAATCCCAAGGTATTGGGTAACCACTCAAAAAAACAAACGAGGTTATCAACAGAGGAAGTCGCTCGATCATCAACCGTTACATTACAGGCTGTGCCTGCACCTGAGGCAGTGATAGTGTTAGAATTAACGTATGCAACAAAGTCGCCCGGCCCCGGGTCAAAGGATACGGCTGGCAAATCAGCCTGTAGCTTTCCTGAAATCATAATCGCTTCAGCATAGACCGCTTTAATCGGAGCAATTAAAGAAAACAACAGGGCTAAACCTAAACCTGATTTTCTCATGACGAATACCTGTTTTTCTGAGCAAAATTAAACTCACTTTACGATGAAAAACAGAAATATCCGTTCGTATAACATTTAAAAAAACCTGTATTTTTCCGTATATTCCGTATGTTAATGCGCTATTTTGAATTCTTGGCTTCAGATAAGCGAAGCGCGGTAATTATAGACTCGGAGCTTACCCAGGGCGTTTTTTGAGCAAGATATCCAAGTATGTAGAGGCCAATTTTAACGCAATCCATTTGTGAGACGGGGACCATGTGCATGAAGGGTTTTAAGCCATCTTTATCGACTGGAACTATCCCTGCGGATAACAACAAACCGCCCCTCTCGTTTGGGGTAACGCTTATATTTTTGTATACGACGTGGCCATGATGTGAGGTTTTCCTCTTATCAATCTTTAAAGTATGCATGATTCTAAGAAATACAGATGCCATCTGCATAACTTCATTCGTCGACAATTTTAGAAGTACAGAACGGTTTGAGCCCCAGTCATAATCTTTTTTTGCGTTCCTTGGAGCGACGTGCAATGTAAGATAATAATTATCAATCTCATTTGAAAAAGGTGAAGGTTTTGATGAGCTAACATCTTCATTGTTCATCTCAATGACAAGGGCTGCATCCTGACCAAATGCTTTAACATTATGGTTTTTAAGAGCGAAGTCTGAAGTTGCCATATAAAAAGTCACTTTTGATAAAACCACATACCGCCTAATGATTCATCATCGGCAAGATGCTTGAAATTTGATAGTGTAAATCCTGTTTTGGTTTCAGAAATCACCAGGCTGTAAGATGCCGTATGTACAAGGCGAGAATTGTTTAGATCAAGATCATCACAAAAACCAGGGCTTTTGACGGGGTCAGCCTTTTCAACAAAAGTTACTTTTGAAGCGATGCCGTTGATCACGATTTTCTCGTTATCAGCAATTTTAATGTTTAAAGAAGGCGAGCTTTTATCACATGGCAGGAAGAGTGATGTCTTTTTAAATGTGTTTCCAGTGAAGTCCAAAAGGTCAGGTTTAACCGGAACATTGTTTAGGATTTTATAAACTCCAGCAAATGCACATAACACAACAAAACCAGATAAAACATATCTAATCTTAGACTTCATCCCCCAGTTCCTCTCCTAAAAGTTTTAACGCGCTTACGCACATAAGCCTCAACTGATACAGTAAGTTATCAGCGGTTATTCCACCAACGAAGGTAACTGTACGTCGTATTGATGCTCCGCCAGGCTCGCACTGGATATGGCCAATACCAGAATCACGGAGGAAGTCATTTTCTGCACTTACAAGGTCTGACTCTACAGGTGGAATGATAACTTCAATGAGTATTGTATCAACTGGGGCCCACTCCCAATCGAACTTAAGAGAGGAAATTGGGGATATAGAAACAAGAAGCTCATCAATATTAAAAATTACGGGTTTTATTCCCATAACCTCAGACTGAATGAAGTGGCTTTCTACCATAACTACCGGAAACTCTGAAATAGTCAGAACTCCGATTAACTGGTCTCGGCGTAAACCATGTATTAGTGAGTTGCGAGATAGCATTCGATCAGCCTTTATTATAATAATCAATCATTTGGGACAAGGACAAAAGGGATTACAGAAACGAAGATTCTACATGAACATCGTTGTCAGTGACCTTAGGTCCATCGGGTATAAGGGTATCAAAAAATCCTTACATAACCATTAAACCACAAAGACTTTTTACGTAAAATAATAATTAAGTACCAGATTTATTAAGATAATTCTTAGGTTTTTTACAAATTTAGGAAAAATCCGCACTTCCTGTAACAGCATCCAAATTAACCTAAAATACCGTTTCATTAACAGTAATTTTACAGATTCAGCTGAAGCCTGAGTTTATTATAACAAAAAAAAGGCCAGCAAGTATGCTGGCTTTCCTGGTAAGACAAGTTGAACTCAGAAGTCGATTGTACTGTCTCTCACCTATCTTGCGGCTTTGTTGAATAAATCGAACTTTTGCTGAGTTGAAGGATCAGATCACGCATCTTCCCGACAACGCAGACCGTTCCGTGGCAAAGCAAAAGTTCAAAATCACCAACTGGCCCACCTACAATAAAGCCCTCATCAACCGTGGCTCCATAACTTTCTGGCTGGATGATGAAGCTATTCAGGCCTGGTATGAGTCAGCAACACCTTCTTCACGAGGCAGACCTCAGCGCTATTCTGACCTTGCCATCACGACTGTGCTGGTCATTAAACGCGTATTCAGGCTGACCCTGCGCGCTGCGCAGGGCTTTATTGATTCCATTTTTTCTCTGATGAACGTTCCGCTACGCTGCCCGGATTACAGCTGTGTCAGCAGGCGGGCAAAGTCGGTTAATGTCAGTTTCAAAACGCCCACCCGGGGTGAAATCGCACACCTGGTAATTGATTCCACCGGGCTGAAGGTCTTCGGTGAAGGCGAGTGGAAAGTCAAAAAGCATGGCCAGGAACGCCGTCGTATATGGCGAAAGTTGCATCTGGCAGTTGACAGCAACACACATGAAATCATCTGTGCAGACCTGTCGCTGAACAACGTTACGGACTCAGAGGCCTTCCCCGGGTTAATCCGGCAAACCCACCGGAAAATCAGGTCAGCCGCCGCCGATGGCGCTTACGATACCCGGCTATGTCACGATGAACTGCGGCGTAAGAAAATCAGCGCGCTTATCCCTCCCCGAAAAGGTGCGGGTTACTGGCCCGGTGAATATGCAGACCGTAACCGTGCAGTGGCTAATCAGCGAATGACCGGGAGTAATGCGCGGTGGAAATGGACAACAGATTACAATCGTCGCTCGATAGCGGAAACGGCGATGTACCGGGTAAAACAGCTGTTCGGGGGTTCACTGACGCTGCGTGACTACGATGGTCAGGTTGCGGAGGCTATGGCCCTGGTACGAGCGCTGAACAAAATGACGAAAGCAGGTATGCCTGAAAGCGTGCGTATTGCCTGAAAACACAACCCGCTACGGGGGAGACTTACCCGAAATCTGATTTATTCAACAAAGCCCTATCTTGCCAAAGTCGCTAGTCGCTTGTTTGCCTTAGCTTTAGATTTTATGCTTATGGAGGCGGTTTGATTTTCATCCGATACTTTTTCTAGCACTGGCACCACAGAGGAAATGGACTTTTCTTTTGAAATTTTGGATGCACCTGAAGAAAGTGGGCTTTCAGATGGTATAGAGGTATCGCTTCCCTCATTTTCAATCTTCACACCAAAGCAGGCATGTTCCTTTTGTACAAGGAAGGTTTCTTTTACAGAAACAGAATCCTGCTTTGAATTATCTAATTGTAGAGGTGTTAAATACTCCTTAAACTTTTGATCTAAGACATTCTCTAGCAATACATTAATAGGAGGCTTAGGTTCAGTATCTATAGTATTTCCATCATTCAGAAACCTATTAAGATCTGCAAGTGTTAATCTTTCGTTTAAACCATTTATAAAATTTGCCAAGTCAGGAAATAAATTATTTAATACCAACCCGGTACTAATAGCCGACCTAATTAAATCCAGTTGGTCACCCCTATGACAAAGTTCTGTTTTTTTCAAGAAACTATAAACATAGGGTGCTTTTCTTTCGGATATCCAGAAAGACCGGATCTGAATCCGGTCGTTATCTGCCTTATTTGAGATAGGGTATTTAGCCATGTTCTAGCTCATTATTCTGAATAAATAGTATCAGCAATTGCCAAAGATAATGCGAACTGCGGATTGTCTACCATGATAACTTTAGCCGTTTCAAAATGTTTACGAATAGCTGTTTCGATGAGATATGAACCTCCCCCAACAAGGAAAACATTATGAGGCCTCTCTTCGACTTGTGTAACCGCTCTGATTACTTTACTTTGCAACTTCTGTACCGCAGAGTTTACCGCATCAAAAACACCGTCACGCTTGTCCTCTGCAACCTTCAAAGCTGATTTATCATGACGATTATCAACAAGATGATGAATGTAAGCATTACTCGTATTCAGTTTCTCAGATTCAAGATACCTGCTGATCTCATCGTAAACAATAGAACAACCAATACGGTCAAAACCTTTTACTTTCGAAATCTGTTCTAATTGCCCAGTAATACTTGCAACATCAAGAGTAGTACCACCAAGATCAATTACCAAACTTGATTCAAATGAAGCAATATCCTCAATTTCATCTGCCCGGGTCACAGCTGGTAAAGATTCAGGGAAAACAGTCACAGACAAAACGTTAAAAGAATAGCGTTTACCGTCAAGATAACGCTCTACTGGTTTCATCAGATTATCTTTTTTTCTCTGAATATTTTCAATATTCGTTTCCCCTAAAGCAGTATAGAACTGGCTAAGTGGTAAAGTAACAAAGAGGTGAACATCCTGAGGAACTAAACCAGAAGCATGAAGTGCATGGTGAACATTTAACCGGCTAATTTCATCGTATTGGTGAGATACATCAGTCGATTCCAGTGAGTTACTAGATTCGCTGTGATGCGAAAACCTTTCCAGCCCATCAATAAGATAGTTAAAAGGATTGAGACCCTCATGGCGAACACGGAAATCTGGAACAAAACTATTTTGTGTAAGCAAGGGAACTAATTCGTTTCTTTCATTAAGACAAACCAGTTTTGCAGCTTTACTTCCATCATCGACAACGATTTTTAAAGCTTCAGTGATATCCTGCACTGATGGTGAAACAGGACTTTCAGATTTTAATAGTTCAGCCATAAAAACTCTCTTTTATTAATAGGACCATATTAGATATTAACTTTATACATTAATGGTGACCTATTATCAACATTAACACTATTAAAAAAATACGTAAGTCTATGTTATTTCAGCATCCTTCCATTTTAAATACCTTACCGTTAAATTTCCTGTATTCATGTATTAACCATGTTTATAAAGGAGCCAATTATAATCAGAAAGTTACTTTGCATCCTAAGTATGAACTGTTTGAGAGCCAGGACTGGGGCCTTTACCTGTAAGTAACAAAGGTCCTTAGGCTTAGAATCCAAAATGACGCCTTTTTGTAAAAAAATCATAGTTCGAAATACCGTATCATCGATGTAAACATACGTAGAGGAATTTATGGCAGCTGAGCACGTCCAAACTATAGACCTTACAAACTTCTCCGGAAGGATTTTCTTTCTGGCAGATCCTCATGGACATTACTCTGCGCTGTGCAACTTGATCCAATCAGTTACAAAGCCAGAAGAAGAGATAGTAATTTTCTCTACTGGAAATTTGTTTGACTATGGGCCGGAACCCATAGAATTGATGAAGGCGATAAACAGTGGCTTTTTCGATGGACGTTTTGTGAGGCATTTCTCAGCTGCCGGAGCCGGAGAAGAAATGTTAAAAAAATTGTTACCATTAAACAAAGACCGGAGAACATTTTACCCCAGCACATACCTCAATGAGAGATGGTGTGTAATGGGCGGAAAGTGGCATAAAGCTGTGAATCGTTACTATTTAGAGGAAGAGGTAAAAAAACTTCTTAATACCCAGCTTGGTACGATGATGCAGATTTTACTAAAAGGCGATATAAAAATTGGGGTTTGCCCTTCTGATTACGCCCCTATCCGCACATCATTCACTGATACTTATAATGCGCTTCAAGCATTCAACTATGCCAATGTGAATATTTTTCAGAGCCAGTTTCTATTCGGTATGGACCATGCCGTAATACCAATGATGATAAATGACGTCAACCTTATGGTCCTAGGTAGGAATCCTGTAAACAGCATTCGAAAAGCCCATGGTCGTACTCAAAACAATCTTCCAGTACTGATCGGTAATTGTTTGCATATAAATACTGGATCACTCTATATGTCAAAATTAGAAGACCAGGTAATAGTTGCTCCGGGTATACCGCAAACTGACTCACCAGCACTTACATTAGTAGAAATAATCATGAAGAACAATCCAGTTTTATTGTGTCATCAGCTAATACAAACAACAAACAAGTTTTATTCACTTAAAACCTATCCTTTAGAACTCGATTCGATTGAAAACAACATTGAGGTAACAAGATGAAGATAAATTGGAAGATTATCTCAATTTCAACATTACTTTTGCATCTTCACGCAGCAGCTGCACCACATCAAGAGAAAGAGCATAGAAAAGATGCTTTTTCTTCTGCCGCACAGAAAAGTGATTCACTTATATCTGCTAAAGCGGAGCTTATAAACGGAAGGTGGTTTATAAATGGTAAATATAGGCCTGTTCTAAAGACCAGCATGACCAAAACCAATTTCTTAGAAATCATGAATGTTTCAAATAAAGAATCACTTTTTATTGTGATACCAAAACTTGAGTATAATATCATTGCCAAAAATAAAATCTTACTAAATGAAAAAATTGCATTAAGCGAAGGCACATCCGGAAAAAGCATTGTTTGGGTCGAGCCAAAATCAAGTCTAACTATATCGTTTATAAATGACCTTGCTAATACGCCCCTTCAGGCTATCGTTTCGATCACAAGAAACAACAAAGATATAATTGCCATCTTTGGACCGGATCAGGGTAAAGGGTTTACTCTTCCCGGAAATACGTCTAATGATCAAGTGTCCGTTCCTGACTATTCTGACCTAAATATAAAAAAACTTAACATACCTCAAAGTGTTGGTAATCCAGTAACCATCAATCCTAAAGAGAAGAATTACCTCTTAGTTGGACAAGGAAAATATGAAATCTTATCTCTTCCTAAATATCAACATTTAGTATTTTCTGAACCCGTTTATATTGAGAAAAGAAAAAATATCCTCGGTGGTTATGGTTATTGGACGAAAGAAACAATTCTCTACCCCGGTGAATCATTATCTTTTATAACGAGCGCCAAAAACAATCTAAGGAAGCGGGATGATTAAAGTTATCACACTTTTATTGTTTGCATTACTGACTGGTTGTCAGTCAGTAGAAAGTAAAATCGAAGAACTCCCGACAGTTGGTTTTGACCCTATTCTATACAATAAAAGTGAGGCCTTTACTGACGGAAAAGTTACTTTACGTGTCGAAAGTTCAGGAACTGATGTTTGGCTTGTCGCCAAGAATGGAACCAGAAGTTTTATTGAGCTTTCAGGCCTAACGCTAGGTGGTAGTCGTTGTGCTTACAATGCCCGTAGTAAGCAACTTTTGCCCCCAGGCAGCGTAAGCACATTCGTAGTTCCTACGGTTGGAATGCTTGGACTTTGCTTCAACAATGAAGATCAACTTATGTTTATTAACCGTGCTTTTAGCAGAATCTCTCCCAAAGCAAAAGGAAAAGATTCGCTTTCGCTTTTATTTTCTGTTAGTTACGATTTTCCCGGAAAAGCGGACCTAATTACTAACCACGATTTTCAAGAGTTATATCTTTTATTTTTGAATGAGGATAATCTATGAAACAAACATTAATTGTTATTTTAATATGTTTTTGTCACACGGCTTTAGCATATCCATACCGTATCTATACTGTCCCGGAAGGGGCATTAGTAAAAAACATACTAACTAATGAATATCTAGGAAAAACCCCTGTGGTTGTGGACGTGAGCAATACCGAAGCTGGTTCTACTTTTGGGATTTCATTATTTAGACATGAAAATGTTGCTATAAAGATTTTTACAGTAATGCCTTCAGCAGAAAATAATTTTGCTGTTTCTGGACCTGACGTTGCAACTATGTCATTGCCGGGAAAAGCACCTTTAAACGTAGTAAATGATGGGAATGGCGCTTCTGTTCATATAGAACTAAGACCTTATATGTCTGAACCTGCGCACACCCCATATTAATATAACAAGAAATTAAAAATATAAATCATATGAACTGCATCATAAAGATGCAGTTCAATATTTATTCTGATACTTTTAATTTTTCTTTTATGAACTCCTCTAGTTCCTTAATAAAACCCGCATTTATCCTATTGAATTCAAAGCGAATTTTTCTACCAGTATTGTTTTTACTGATTCTTGCATACTTATCTTTGTTATCAAAAGTAATAAGATCACTTGTTTCCCATTTTGTGGAATAAGTTTTTTCACAAACACTTTCCACAGATTGTGTGATTTTTTCCATTACAACTTTTTGAGCAACCTGGAGATCTCCAATGTCTAAATCTTTTGTTTCCTCTTTAACATTATCTATTACTTCATCTAAAGGAAATAGATTTTTTTGCACATATTTCTGTAAACGAGACAAGCGACTATAATAGGAGTTCGGGATTCCTTCATAATCCGGGAATAAAGAGATCAATGTTTCGTCAATACGGGCCGCCTGGATTCTTTTGGCTACCGATACATGACTAATCCCAAGATATGCTGCGAGTTCTTCATTAGTAGAAAATCCTTTTTCTTCCATTTTTTTGATAAATTGAAACCCAACTTCTCTATATGAAAATTTTCGAGATGTTTGTGCTGCGGATATAATTGAATTTATATCATCTTCGGTTAGTTCATCCGGAAGAACCCACAGGGGGAGATCCTTTTCTGCCTTTATACAGCAGAAACGTCTGCGACTTCCTTCTATTAATAAATAAACCCCATCTCTTTTTACAGCGATCCCTTCGGTATCGACCCCTCTTTCTTCAATCTGCTTAAGAATATCTCTAACAGAATAATCTGTAAGGGCTTCTTGATTTCGTGGGTTCGCTGGATGGACTAAGGTCTCCTTCTCCACTCTCTGGGCTGGAACAATCACATGTTCCGCTTCAAGTCTCCGGCCCTTATGAAGAGTGAATAACTTTTTTATGCGAGGTGCTGTTTTCAAACCCGCAAGACCTGAACGGTGACCGACTTCTGTCCGCTTTGGTGCGTTTAAATATCGAGATTTATCATTCCCGATATGTTGCTCATCGCTCATGCGTTAACTCCTTGCTTAGCTGAAAAACTTTTTATTTCATTTATAAATTGCTGATATACCTGTAATACAGATTCTTCTGCGACATCAAGCTGCTTTGCGGAACAAAGTTCCTCTGATTTTTTGATATCAAGCACTGTACGCCCTTTGGAAGCAGCTGCCTTAAATGCTTCAGAATTTTTTATGTTAGCGGACATCAAAAGGTCCTGAACAGTTCTGATTAATTTATCCAAAACTATTCTTTCATATGGACTTTTGTCATCTACATTGACAGCAAGAACTTTGAACCATTTTAAATTGTCGCCCTTACTTGGTGATTGTTTAAACCTTTCACTTATTGTAAGCATGAAGTCTGTAGTAGAGGCGTAATCATATTCACGTGGTGACACTGCGACAAGAATCCCATCGGCCGCTTCGTCAGCAGCCCAGATCAAAGGTGAATCTTCAGGTGGAGTGTCTATAATAATCAAATCATAGTTCTGCTTCAGTACCGGTAAGATAACTTCCTTGAAACGTAGTAACAAAGACGTACGTTCTTCTCTAGAACATTGCCAGTATTTATCTTTAAAACGAGCATCTGTCGGAAAAGCCGTTATTACGTCCAAGTTTGGCAGATGCGTTGAAAAAGGCATATTAGTGATGATTTCTTCTTCAGAGAATCCTGAATCTAAATATTTTTTATACTCAGAATTTTCTTCATAAATTCCAAGGATTGCATCAATTGCTGTAAGGAAGACATCATCTTCTGAGACACTTTGAATCATGCTGCTTCCAATCGAACCTTGTGGGTCCCATTCGATCATTAATACACGTGCATTGAGTTGTAGATCTAAAGCAGCTGCTACTGCTAAAGCTACAGATGTAGTGCTTTTCCCTGTACCGCCTTTATGATTCTGAGTAACAATAGCTCTGCTAAAGTAATGATCGCGGTACTTGGGATAACCCAGGGCATCCATTATTTTTTGAACATCCCAGCGGGTGTAAAGATGATTTTTGTTTTGATAAATAGGTGCACCAACAAGTTCTTTTTCTTCTAAGTCCGAAAGTATTTTATTGAACGTTACTCGTGACTTCCCAAAAAAATCAGAGAGATTTTTTTTATTCAAACAGTGGTTATAGATCAGTCTATCAACACCATCAACACTATCATCAGAAACAGATACTCTTGATGAAGCCATCAGAGATTCCTTTAGAGAAATCTGCTCGCTTTTCATGCGCTGACCAACGAGGGCGATCTTTTCAAGTAAATTCATGGTTATGACCTTTTTGCACTGAAAACCGACTTTTACGCATATATGTAAACTTTACGTATAATGCGTCCATTTCCTTGTTATGCGTACAATTCTATCCTTAGTTTCAATCTTAAGCTAATGTTTGTTTACTTTTTTATGATTTTTTGTGAGCTTAACTTGCAGATGTGAGCTCAGACTCTCTAGTCCATACCTAATGCACAACCTGTTTAAACCACGATTCTTGTCTCCTTCTCTACGCTTTGAAGTTAAGAGCTCCATTAATGAATCTTCACGCCTACCCTATTTCTTGCTTAGACCCTAAAATCTATCTCACCGGTGTGCTGATATACGTTTCCTAACTGTGAACCGTTGTCGTCAGTCCAGTCTAAAGATATGAGGTGTTAATCTCTTGAGGAGGCACACTACGAATTATGGGAGCAGAGTTAGCAACCTCACCCCGAAATGAAACCCAACTTAAGGAGGCAACCCCAGTGTGGAGATTAAGGGGGTTAAATCTGCCAGCGGCTGACAGTGTCCCAGCTGCTGCTCAGTCACACCACGCCCTGATTTAATCCCCTGCCCGGTATTGTAATGACCGAAAAAAACCCGTGCACTGGTGTCGGCAGACCGGCATGCATGAATATGACGTTAATCTGTATCAGCAGGCACTTTTCGCATAATGGGAGCAAGTGATAGCAACGCCGCCCAGAACGGAATGCCAACATCAGGACTGAACCCAAGTTTGGCGATTAAGGGGGTTAAATTTGCAAGCGGATGACAGTGCCCCCAGCTGCTGCTCAGTCACACCACGCTTGATTAAATCTCTCGCCAGGTCTTGTTTTGACCGAAAATAGCCCAAGCACTGATGTCGGCAGACTGGCATATAGGAATATGACGTTAATCTGTATCAGCAGGTACATTTCGCATTATGTGAGCAAGTGATAGCAACCCAGCCCGGAACTGAAGGCCAGCATGAGGACAGAACCCCAGTTTGGCGATTAAGGGGGTTAAATCTCACAGCGGCTGACAGTGCCTTCAGATGCTGCTCAGGCATACTACTCTCCCTGATATAATCTCCCATATGTTCTTGAGATCGTCGGAAATCGCCCATGCACCGGTGTCGGCAGACCGGTATGCAGTAATGTGAATTTAATCTGCATCATCAAGCACATTTCGTATTATGGAAGTAAGTGTTAGTAAACCAAAGCCCGCCCAGAACGGAAGGTCAACATCAGAACAGAATCCCAGTTTGGCGATTAAGGGTGTTAAATCTGCAAGCTGCTGACAGTGCCCCAGTTGCTGCTCAGTCACACCACGCCCTGATAGAATCTCCTGCCCGGAAATGTGATGACCGAAAAAAGCCCGTGCACTGGTGTCGGCAGACCGGCACGCAGGAATATGACGTTAATCTGTATCAGGAGGCACATTTCGCATTATGGGAGCAAGCGATAGCAACCCAAGCCCAGAACTGAAGGCCAGCATCAGGACAGAACCCCAGTATGGCGATTAAGGGGGTTAAATCCGCCAGTGGCAATAAGATCCCGAGCGGTGTTTAAGAAATATTTCCCGAAGGACAATCTTCCGCTCGTACGATGAATATAGTGTTCAACCCGGGAGAGGGATCACTTAACCTGCTTAGCCTAAATCTTACGTCATTCTCTAAACGGAGTTTAAGCTTAATGGTCCTGAGAAAGTTAAAAGGACTACCCATAATGACGGTTTGAGATGGCGAATAAGGTTTTTTTCTGCCAGCGGCTGACATTGCCCCAGCTTCTGCTCAGTCACACCACGCCTGATTAAATCTTCCGCCAGGTCTTGTTATGACCGAAAATTGTCCGTGCACTAGAGTCGTAAGACCTGCATACAGGAATGAGGCGTAAATCTTTATCAGGTGGCAAGGTTCGCATCATGGGAGCAAGGGTCTTGAACTGGAGGTTAACATCATAAAATCCCAGATTGGCGATTAAGGGTGTTAAATCTGACAGCGACTGAAAGTGCCTTCAGATGCTGCTCAGGTATATTACACCCTGAAAAAATCAAGCATCTGTGCTTGCGAATATCGGAAAAGGCCATGCACCGGTGTCGGCAGACCGGCATGGGCAATGAGACGTTAATCTGTATCAGCTGGCGCATTTCGTATCATGGGAACAAGTGTTAGCAACCCTCTCCAGGACGGAAGGACACTATCAGGACTGATCCCAGTTTGGCGATTAAGGGGGTTAAATCTGCCAGCGGCTGACAGTGCCTTCTGATGCTGCTCAGACATACTATGCACAGATATAATCACCCGTCCGTCCTTGTGATTATCGGAAAAGGCCATGCACCGGAGTCGGCAGACCGGTATGCAGTGATGTGACTTTAATCTTTATCAGCAGGCGCATTTCGTATTAAGGGAGCAAGTGTTAGCAACCCTGCCCAGGACGGAAGGACACTATCAGGACTGAACGCCAGTTTGGCGATTAAGGGGGTTAAATCTGCCAGTGGCTGACAGTGCCTTCTGATGCTGCTCAGACATACTATGCACAGATATAATCACCCGTCCGTCCTTGTGATTATCGGAAAAGGCCATGCACCGGAGTCGGCAAACCGGTATGCAGTGATGTGACTTTAATCTTTATCAGCAGGCGCATTTCGTATTAAGGGAGCCAGTGTTAGCAACCCTACCCAGGACGGAAGGACACTATCAGGACTGAACGCCAGTTTGGCGATTAAGGGGGTTAAATCTGCAAGCGGATGACAGTGCCCCAGCTGCTGCTCAGTCACACCACGTCCTGATAAAATCTCCTGCCCGGTAATGTGATGACCGAAAAAAGCCCGTGCACTGGTGTCGGCAGACCGGCACGCAGGAATATGACGTTAATCTGTATCAGCAGGTACATCTCGCATTAGGGAGCAAGTGATAGCAACCCCGCCCAGAACTGAAGGCCAGCATGAGGACAGAACCCCAGTTTGGCGATTAAGGGGGTTAAATCCGGCAGCGTGAGTAAGTGCCCGTGCTGTGTTAAAGAAATATTCCCTAAGGACAATCTTCCGCTCGGCCTTTTGTATAAAGTTGTCACCCCGGGAGCGGGGATCACTTTACCTGCTTAGCCTAAATCTTACGTCAATCGCTATCCGGAATTTTAGCTTAATGGTCCTGAGTAAGTTAAAAGGGCTACCCATAATGACGTCCCCAGATGGTGATAAAGGAGTTAATTCCGCCTTCGGCTTACAGTGCCGCAGCTGCTGCTCAGCAACACCACGCCCTGATTAAATCTCCCGCCTGTCCTTGTGATGACCAAAAATAGTCCGTGCACTGGCGTCGTAAGACCGGCATACAGGAATGAGGCGTTAATCTTTATTAGGTGGCAGGATTCGCATCATGGGAGCAAGGGCCCTAGAACTGTAGACTAACATTAGAAAATCACAGTTTGGCGATAAAGGGGGTTAAATAAGTTAAAAGTCTTCGGTGAGCAAATTGGATAAATTTTCAGAAACCAAACCGTTAATAATAAACTTTTAGAAGAATGATTAAAGGATATTAAGTTTTGTATGCAAAATGACACCAGTGATCTGTTTTCACTAATAATGCCGCGCTACTTTGATTACCTTTGGTAAACAAAAATGTAATTTACGTGATTTTCATCTTATAATGTCAGTATTGAAGTTATAAATTTTGTTTACTTAATGCGTACACAACCTAACTGCGATTTGTATTTATGTCACTGTTTTTACACCACATTAATTATAAAACCAAAATTTGCAGCACAGTGATGAACTCATTAAGTCACAACCTCATTTGTTTACTTAAGGCATACAATAAAAAACCAGATTCTTATGAGACATCTGGTTTAATTATTTTTGCTTGAAGATATTTACTCTACGCGGCCAAACCCGCTGCTACTTCTTGAGCATAGAGAATTTCTATTGCCTCGCCATAGCTACAATTCTCGCGGCTTTGAATTTCCCATAATTTACTCCTGTCAGCACTATCCGTAGTAAAACAAAGCTCCATTTTCCGGTCTACGTATAACCGACAGATCTCTTGGAAGTTTTCGAACCTGACTAACATCTCTGAAAACACCTTTTTGACTGTACGAATATTTTTCATACGTTCATATTCTGCATCTGAAGTAGAAAAATATTTATTAGCCTTCATTGCTTCAATGCTTTCTTTTTCTTGTTTCATGATTATCTTCCAAGGCGAGTTAGCAGTCAGGGCCCGGCCAACAGAAGAAGTAAAATAATCTTCAAACGACTGTGTGATACAGATGCCAGCGCAGTTTGTTTTCCTGAACCTACGCCATGCCGCTTCGAGGAAGGAAGAGAAGAATTGGTTTGATTGATTTCCGGCACCTGATGAATTATCAGGACGAATGTACTCCCATGCTTCATCAAGGATGAACAAGCGACGACGCCCATCTTTTTTGATGAACATTGCATGCTGAGCAGCCTGAATGATAGACATTAATACAACTGTCTGAAGGTGGGGGGTGCCTTTTAGCTCCTCCAGTTCCAAAACAATAAATCTGCTGTCGAAGTTGATTGGAGGCAACGTATCGGTAAACCGGTGCCCATAAATTCCACCTTCGCACCATGCTCCGAGTTGCTCCCCAATATCCTTTATACGTTTGTCTTCATGCTTCTTGCAACGCAGAGCAAAGCCGGTTATTGAACCGGTCCGACCTGATTTTCTGGATTCTTGGTACTCTTCTGCAATAAGCTGAAGCATCACTGATTGTTGATAATCATCGATAAGGCCTTTCTCTGAAGCCATAATTTTTAGCTGATTCAAAACCATTATGGTCTGAGCAACTTTGTCTTTTTCTGCATCGTTTGAAGTTGATTCACCGGTAAATTCAGGTGCTTCGTTAAATACATCGTCGTTAACAGTGATGTCAGTTAGGAAGGCAAAGGGATTTAGGGTGAAGTCAGGGGTTTTACCGAAATCAATAAATTGACTGTTTGTATATTGTTCCGCAATCCCCTGGTAAGAACGGCCCACGTCCACAACAAATACTTGAGCACCGTCAGGATCATCATCTGGGTATTCGTTTTCTAAAAAATGCTTAAATGTTGAGCGATAATGAACGAGGTTATTAGATCGCGGTCCAGCTCCAAGATAGTTATTGATTAGATATGCTGTCCAGAATGACTTCCCTGCACCTGACGTTGCACCAATAACCATGTTATAGCTTGCAGAAGTCTTGAAAATATCAAGTCCCATGAGTTGACCTTCACGAGAAACTAAACTCAGTACTGGTCTATCTGTATTACCTTTCCAGGGCCCAAAGATCGGTGTCATATGAGCCGCTCCGGTGTTGCTCACTACTTCGGAACGGTCAAGGTCGAAAATTGTCTTTGGGTCATTGCACATTGGCAGACATGACATAAATGACGGGAAAACGATAAAGGAATCATCTGCTACTTTGACCCGGCTTTCGAGGTAAAAGGATTTGAGATCGTTAGCTGCTGTCTGCACAGAATTGGCATTACTACCCATAACAGTGAAAGTAAGATACCCTCTTAAAAGCTTTGCGCCATCCTCAAGCTCGCGAGTTACGGCCATGTAGTCATTATCCATATCCCGCAGGCGAGGGCAGAATGTGACAACTGAAGGTATACTTGCCTGTTTATTAGTGATTGCTTTGTAGCGGACGTTTTCTTTTGACAACTTGAGCGGATCGGCAAACTGAACAGTCTGAGTGATCATAAATGGGCTGAAAATTGTCTTACGTCCATGCATCCAGTTAACTACTAACTCATACATACAACCGAAATTGACGTATTCAGGAAACTTTACAACGGAAAGTTGTTTGAAGTAACGATGCTCAGATTCGTCGTCACTTTGTGTGACTGATGAGAAATGATTTTCTGTGACTGTATACTTACGGCCGGGAACGTTAACTTGTTCATTAAGCCTTTTCATAGTGTTAACGTCTATGAAACCTTCAGCCCACCGGGAGTTCTTTCCGGGGTTTACGACCTTATCTATACAATAGAGCCAGTTTTCTGCATCGACCTTAAACGGATGCAATCCAATCGTAATTAACTTACTTACAAGTTCAGAGTAAAGTGAATCGATACGCGAATGTTCCAGCTCGGTAGGAAGGGCAGACTGTAAAGGAATCGATAGCGAGATCCATACCTGAAAATCCCTCAACATAAGGTTATCATGATCAGGTTTTAAAGGCTTATGCATACTTCTGTCGTAGTAGTCCAACTGATAACCATTAAGCAGATCTGCTTTAAGCTTATCGTTCCCAGTCATACGCCCACCTCGCACAGCTGACCAAGCACTAAGCTGTAAAGTCAGGTCTGGCAATGCAGTCAGAGATATTTGACAGACAGTATCTGTAGGGAAATCCATTTTGAACATTTCAGCAAGAACATCTTGCTGATTATCAAAAACTCCAGGGGATGGATTACAGATAAACATAAACCCTAATCTGTTGCCATCAATCAAAAAATAGTGAGTCCCTGCTAATTGATCGTAAACAGGGATAAACCCACCTAATTGATGGCGATTTAAACCGCTATTGTAATTATTGATAGCTTCCATATTTGACCTTACAGTTGTCTAACAATGCCGTTCGAAGAGACAGCTTTAGTTGCTTTTTGTTGCTGCTGCATATTTTCCCGGGCCGCATCCTGTACTTCTAAAGGAACTATGCGAGCTGGGTTTGAGGTCGAATTCTTGCCAGCAATCCATGTTTGCGGTTTTACGTTGACATAAACGTAGCCGGGAAGATTAAGCGCATCGTTATCATCGGTATAAGGTGCAAAAGTAATTCTCATTACTTTCCCCTGTTGCAGAACAGCAAGTGGTTCAGGAGCCACTACAGCTTGTTTATAACCTTGCGAACGGTATTGCTGGATCTGCCCAGGGTTGAGAGTCGGGTTAACGGGCTGGCCATTGTAAAGAGAGTACATATCCTTACCAGGGCTGATATCAGAATTAGGTGCAACGTAGCGTGGGGCATTTCCAGCAGAAACCGGATAGCTTGTTTGTTTAACGACTTCCGCAGCCGGATGAACGAAAGGGTTACCAGTTGAAGAGGCAGTGCTATAACTGCTAGTCATCCTTACGTTTGAATTAACCGGTACACCAGAAATAGGCCGTGGTCCAATGGATGAAGTAGGGGCACCCATTTTTAAAGTTTTATCGTACATGACAGGTAACTGACCAACTGGCTTAATTTCGGTTTTTGAATAAGCCACAGGCTGATTTTTAAGGGTAGTAGACTGTGGATATTTGACTTCCCCTGGAGGGCTAATTTCAGTTGGATAACGGCTGTCATTGACAGCCGATTTCTCCTTTCCCGATTCCGACTCTTCCCCCGCCAGTGCAGACAGATCATCTCGATTATTAGTTAACTCCATAACTTCGCGAGGACCTTTACAGATAACGCCCTTTTCAATGCCTGGACATTCGGATTCGGAACTACCGATGGAGCACCCCGTAAGATATGAGGATGTACCTACAACCAGAGCACTGAGTACCAATCTTTTGATGTTCATAAACTAGCCTTAATTTGTCTCAAATGGATTTTTTAAGAGAGGTTCAACGCTTTGGTTCAACCAGTAGTCGAAATCTTTTGGAATGCCATTACCAGCCAAACCATCCTGTCTGACAACTGAAGGTACACCCTGCAATTTATAAATTCCTGCGAGCATCAATGACGCTACCAAAGGTTCCGCCGGACATTCTTCTGCTTCTTTTTGAGAGAGCAATCTTTTTTCAATGTCGGATTTGCTTCCCATTAGCCAACGAAGAATATCGAGGTTGTTTATTTTTCCTTTTTCTTTACTACACCAGAGCCTTCTAAGCTCTTCTTTTGGCTCACCGGGTGAGGGAACTAAAACAATATCTATCCGATACTTGTCCCGATCTGCATAGAATTTCTTAACAAGTTCCATGCAACCGTCACAATCAAGTGTTATGAAAATGGCTGCTTGTCTTTTAAGCTTTGAATTTCCCAGAGGAATGGACGCTACAGTTTCCAGAGGGAAGGGGGCCTCATCAAGACTAATAAAATAGGAATTCCTGATTTCTTCTACAGTCAGAACAGGTTTACGTTTAATTACATCAACAAGGCTTCCCCCAGTAAGGGAGTATCGGCCATCGGTCGTTACTGCCATTAGCTGCGAACGTTCGTCCTGAAAGAGGTATAGCCCACCAGAAGGAATGTATATGGCATCCTTAGGTTTATATCCTTTCATTTTTGATAACACACCCGAGATCTGACTGGGTGAAACGCCACCTTCCTTTGCCTTTGCCATTAACGCAGCAGCATCACTATTAGTTAGGACCTGCTCTGAAGCATAAGTGACCGTATTCGCCATAATGGCGAAAGCCGCCATTAAAGGGAAAAGTAACTTTTTCACTATTGGGTGCCCTCTACTTCTTTGCATTATAAGAACTTGATTGTACCGCTTCAGAGCTATCTTCAAGTTCCATATAAGTGACGATTTCAACACTATCCGGTACAGTAACGGCAAGCGTTGCATCAATAATTAAATAGCCACGGTCACGGTAGATCTTCATTAATGTTCTGAAATATTCTTCGAATTGAGATCTATCATTGTCAGCAGTACGGCCTCCGTGATGCTTGAAAAATTCCTTACGTAATTCAGGCATGTCAAGCACTGCAATCTTGTACGAAGGCTGGGATTGTTTATTGAAGTAATCGTAAACATTCATAAAGCCTTTATAACCATAAATAATGACCAATACGGCAAAGGCGAAGAAAAATAAATACTTCAATATTTTTTCAATATCAATTTCGAAGGTAATTTTTTTTGTTGTCCTTTCTCGCACCATTTTTTTAGTGATTTCAGGTCCAGCTGATTCAGGCGATTCTTTTTTTTCTAAACTATCCATTTAAACCTCAGCGACTGGTCAGATTCGTTGGAATTGTAGTTCCGGTCTGAACGACAAATGTAATAGCTCGGCCAGGGCTAATTTCTACGATTGGCCACTGTTGTTCTGCAATTGCGGTGTAGTAATCGACGAGTCGATTAAGACCACCTTGAGCTGCACCAGCCCCGGCTAATGCCCCAAGTGCACCAAAATTAGGGGACTGATACTGAGCCTGTGAATTAGGGTCGATGTTAAGTGAAGATACCTTACTGGGACTTAAGCTACCGGCAAGTGAAGAAAGTCCACCGGCAAATGCAGCTCCTGCAATTGCGTTACCATTTCGGCTGATAAGCGTGCCTCGGATCCCATTTTTTCCGTCATTTTCACTTACAGCATATGCTTCCAGTTTTACGTCAAAAGCTTTCCCTTTTGAATTAACACAAGAGATAGAAGTGGCACGTATGTAAGCACGCTGTGACGCCAGATCACCAACAGCTGAACCCAGAAGGTTACAGTCACGCAAATCCATGGTGAAATTATTGGGCATGATGACATCTTTTTTAATACGCATCGTTACTGGCATTGGTTCTGATTTGGAAGAAAGGCTTGTAGGCGCTTCAAGCCCGGTAATCAGAACACCAGTGATAATAGATGTTGCCGGAAGAAACATTTCATCTTTTCGGGCAGCATGCCGCGCTTTGCTATCAACTGGCGCAGTACCATCACCTCGTACAGTCCGAGTTGGCGCTTTATCTCCTGCAATGACCTCTCTGCCTTCCTTGATTCTGTTTTCAGACACGGGCATAACCTGAATGACACCATCGGTACCATTAGTCTTAATGGAACTTTGTGTGATTGTTCTCATTGGGCTATTACGCGTAGGTGTGATAGAAGCGTAATTAGGGTTTACGCCATTAATCGGCGCATTAGCATTAAGCTGATAAGGAGCTGCCGGTGCCTGCTCATTAATCGTTTTACGCGAACTACCAGCATCCAAGTTACGATTGCCGTTTCGATTTGTCTGCATATCATTAATTTGCTGAGACAGCTGCTGAAGTTGAGAAGTTAAACTTGCAACTTGGGCTTTAGTTTCCTGTTGGGCTTTTTCTGCTTTTTCGCGGTCCTCTTTCGCCGCATTTTGGTCAAGTCGGTTTTGCTTAACCATTTCTTTATATACTTTCTGGCTTTCTTCATTACTCAATTTGTTCATTTGCGAATCATCTAACAACAAATTGGTCTGCATGTCTTTTTTCTGTGTTTTCTTTTCTTTCTTAACTGGTGTGGAAAAAATAGACTGGCTAATAATATAAACAATCACTACCAGCAGAGCGCCAATAACAGAAAGTCTGACGGTCTTATTTTCCCAGGCCTTTTTAATGTCCATGATTAGCTCCACTTGTAGGTTTCTGGAATCGTTTAATTTTTAGATTTCGTTCGCTGTCAGACATCTGAGGAACGATATAGGGTTCACCTGCTCTGGCCCAGTTTTCACGAACAGATGGATGATTCATTTCAGCTTTATCTATCTGGCTCGTTCTAGATATTTCATGTTTGTAATTAGGTTCCAAAACGTTACTTTTGTGATAGTCAAAAGCATTCTCCTCATTAATATTGCCCTCTCCTACAAATTTATCAATAAGAGTTGGATCGTTCATTATTACTGTCTGAACGGGAAAAGCGTTACTGCCATCTTCGATACTAATGGGTGCGTCCGGAACGATTAATACACTCCTTTTTGGTATATATTCTGACCTGTAGTAAAAGCTGGTTAAAGCAAATACGACAAAACCAATCACGGTGGCCCCAAGCAGAGCAGGCAAAGTAACTTTTCCCATATTATTTTCTGATTAGACTTGGTCTGGTTGTAACCCGGGCCTCGCGTTCCTTGAACAATTTATCCCGGACTATGTAAAGCTCTGTTTCTTCTCCCGGTTGCAGGTATGCTTTATCAAATAAAGCACTTGCAATAACGCCTTCTGCCATACACTGCTGATCAGCAACGATTTGACCGTATGGTTTATCGTTTTTCACAAGAATTACATCAATAAGTTCACGTGAGCCAACCAGTCTCTGACCGAGCTTTGCATACATATTAAAGTTACATGGTGACTGCTCTGGCGCAGGAATACGAGAAAGTCGGTCCTGTTGTAAACTGAATCCTGAAGGGACCTCACCAAGAGCCACAGGAGTCAATAAATCAATGATTCTTTGTTTATGATCGTCTTGTTTTGGATCCGTTGGAGCCAGTTCTTCTGACTGGGAGCGGGCCAACATTTCCTCATAGTTTTGCTTATCCAATGAGGTTTCACGTTTGGCTTGCATAGATGGGCTTAAAGATGTAGTAACTGAAATCATCGCACCGGGAACATCAAGCGGTACCAGGGTCAGGTTATAGGTCGATTCAGGTACCTGATCTTCAGACAACATAATCCCGATTGGTTTATCGGTATTAGTTGAAATAAAGACATCGCCACCATTAACAAATATGCTTGCCTCTTCAGCAGGGGTAGAAGTACTGACAGAAGCATTCTTGAAGCTGGTCGATATTCTGTTTTGAAGTCCTCGTGAAACTGGCAGTACCACATTCCCACCAGGCGGCACATTTACACGCTGAACTTCTTTATATCGGTTACGAGCTTCGACATAAAGTTCATCGGCTTTTGACGTGGCGGTCGCATTGGTTGCATTCTGCTGGGAAGAGGTACCTGTTGGTCTCCCATAGCTATCAATTGCACCAGATCGGGTCTGTGCGTCAAATCCGGGGAGACTAGGATTATTTGATAATGCTCCAGTAATAGCGCTTACCGCAGGCGAAGCATTGCTGGCTGGGGAAAGTTGCACGGTAGGGAGATCAGTTGTAGGTTTTTGTCCCTGCGCATTACCGGCTTCACTAAGGTTTGTTTGTGCACCTGACTGTTCAGAACCAGCTTGACCCGGAATAATGGCTTTTGCAGCTCCATTCTGAAATCCGTCAGCACCAACTGGCATTACAACCGGGTTATTAATTGTTGCTGGCAATTGGTATTCTTCAGCGATTACGCAGTTCGAAGTCGTGAGCATGATCAATGCTGTAATTGCGTTGAAGCCTAAGCCCTTTTTTTTAATCATCACTTGTTACCTGTAGACGGTGGCGGATTATCCAGCGTTGCCAGTTGCTCTTTGCCGTTTATCGTAATTTTTTTAATATTCGGTGTTCCGGAATATTGATTTACATATGCAATTCTTGGGCGACCATTTTTCATCCCGAGAACCCATTCATAAGTCCATTTCGATGATTCAGTTTTGTCCGGAACATTTACAAGTCGAGTCGTTTTGGTACCCCAGACATAGACCATGTCATTTTTTGGATCAAAGTAAATATCATTAGGCTTAAAGGTCTGCTCAACACCACGAGCCTGCATGATATTTATCTGCTCCTGTAAAGACTCACTCGTTTTAGCCTGTAGTTCAGGTGAAAGGGCATCGAGGACATAGGCCGTCACAAAGGAAATATTAGTTGGATTAATATTCCCTAAAAGGGTACTAAAAAAGAGAGCCCATTGTGTTTTATAAGATTCCGATGCTTTGTTACCAACAACCGTGATCTCTTCATTCATGTTTGGAGGGGTAACAATCGTCACTGGGTCAGTGAAAAAAAGAATCTTTGCAACCAATAACCCAATGACGGCTATTGAAACAGTATTAATGCGGATAAGTTTTGTATCACGATTAATCAGGGCGCTGTATGTAATTCCAGCACCTGACGCTTCAGCTTGTGGGCTAAATCGTTTTTTAATGTCCAAAAAACGTCCCTTAGCACTTTCATCTTTCTTTACGTATGACTGTTCAAGATCACCGTTTTCATCCTTTTTAGATTTTTTGAAAAAAGGGATGTTAATGCCACTTAGCATTTTCATTCATAGCTCCATCAAGAATACAAATCTCTGATAAATGGATCGTTGAAATAACGGCTACTAAAAACTGCTTTACCTGGCAAAAAACCGAGCCACCAGAGTTTGTGTTTTAGCAATCCTCTTATTCCTGACTCAGCTGCTTTGTTATACGCAATCCAATACACAACCGCTGCTACAACAGAAAACCCGAAGCATTCGAAGATATTCCCAAATGCAACCAGAATGAATGCAAGCCCTAATTTTTTGGCATCCCAAAACAAAATCAGTAGAGGCATGTTGATCCTGAAAGGGAATCTATAGGTATGCTGAGGAACGTCGTTCTGCTTACTCATTAAAAATCCAGAGAGGGGGATGAACCCCCTCATGCATGATTAACAATAAATTACAGCGGTACGCCAGCATCCATAAAGGTGCTGATAATTTTCTCGCCGTTGGCCATTACCAGCATCATGAATAATGAAACCAGTGCCAGGCCCGGGTTAGGCTTAAGGACAGAGAAATATACGCTTGAGATCAACATCGCGGCTGCCAGAATTTTGCCCGGAGCTCCAGTCATACTTTCACTCATGTATGACCAAATATCTCCCAGTGCCCCATCATCTGAACCCGCATATGCCAGACCGCAAAAAAGCACGGTCAGCAGAACAAACAAAATCACTTTTGCGCTTTTTGTTTTAAAAAGTGCAGCCGTGTTAGATTTCTTTTCACTAAGGCCAATATTTAAAGAAAGTTCCATAATTACTCCGTGTAGATTTGAGTTCACGTAAACGCGAATGAATAATACTTTTTTATTCCGATCCTTCCGTTCGCATAAACCCCCTTTTTTTAACGTTTAGCGATTGGTGAATTTTTAAGCAAAGGGCCTAAAGCATAATCTTTGAAAGGTACCAGTGAACGCTTAGTAAAAGTTTGAAAGAGGGGAGGGGGTAAGATTACGTTAAGCTCAATCCTGAAGCTGATGAGACTCCTCAAGCATAAAAGTCACTTTTGATGGTTTGAAAAGCTCTAACTAGATATCGGGCAGGTAACTAAGCTTCATATCTAATCTTTTTTGTTCCCTTATTATCTATCTCTTGATTCTGAGAAGGCCGCATATCACTGTGCTCCCTGGTTCGGCAACTATCAGTTGGAGAAACTACATACAATCCTCGGGCCGGTGCGTCATTCATCTAAATGCCTTTTACACCTCTGGGCGTGAGTGGGACTTTGTCTTGTCCATACGAACATCATTCATTCGAATGCTTTTGGCCAATGCTATTTAAGCAAATGCTTTCTGGCTGAGTCCTTTTGCGAATGAGTCTTTGATATAACTGCATGAATTTTGGGTTGTTTGGTGTACTAACAAAACAAAGGCATTTCTTTGAATGCCATTGGAGTTGTGATGCTTCTGATATTTTTTTGATCTCATATCAAGCACATAGTCCTTCTGATGCCCAATGTCATAGATGTCTTGGACCATTCTCGCTCTTAACAAAGCTGAACTGTGTGTCATTCGACCTAATGCCATTCACCAAAATGCCTTTTTATACCACTGCATAGCTATGCTCGGGATACAGTGGCAAACAAAAGCATTTCAATGAATGAATTTTTGGGATACCGACATCAAAAGCATTTGTATGAATGTAAGAGGCGTAATCCACAAAAGGCATTCACGTGAATAGAGTGCGCACGAAACCATCTTGCTCAACGGCATTTAATGAATGGGCTAGCATGTACGCTTGAGTCAGAAAGGCATACAGATGAATAGTCAGGAGTTCGTTTGAAAAGTTACTTTTTTGCACATTAAGCCGAGATGTAAGACCAGTAGTAAAAGAAGCACTAAGCATAGCACTGATAAATAACTTATTTTTCAGCAGGTTATAACCAGTGCATACCAGATAGCTTTCAACCTTGTTTGGCAAGGGCCAGCTTAGGGCTTCTTTTGAAGATCTGAAATTGTATGTCGCGACCTTTCTTAACTTCTTGATAATCGAGATATCCGATAGATTCAAGTTCCCGCATTGCTTTACGAATTATCTGGTTTTGCGTACGAATAGGGGTTGTAAGAAGCAACCTTTCCCTCAACCGTTTCATATTAACGAACAACGTACCAGCTGGCATTGCTTCAAAATAAATATAGAGAGATTGCGCAGCTTCTTTTTTAGCCAAAATGTATAGAACCTGAAGGCTTAACAATGTCTTATGGTCGTAACGATACAGTTCCCACATAGAAGGATCCCCAACCAGCTCAACAGTATCGCTTTTTGGATCAATCATAGCCTTCTGCACCAGATGCGTTACTGTGAACCGACCACTACGAGAGTCTGAGAAGGCAAGCACTACCGATGCAAGGTTCATTAATGACTCTTTAAAGCGCGCACGAGTTCGTTTGTTGATGTTTGTTGAACTGATACCACACATCTTCGCAAACTCGTTAAAAGTCAGGCTAATCTTCTCGGAAGTAAAACCATATTTACTGAAAGCCATGATGATCCCGAGCCAGCACTTAAAGTCGGTAGACATAGATAGTTTGACACCAGTTATCTTGATGTCGTCATAACCCTCCGATCTTGCAATTTCCATACACGAAAGCTCATCAGAGGCATCAACTTCAAAGTTTCGGTCGCGGTTTTCTTTTGTGCCGACAGGGGTAAATACACTCAATCTCAGCAGGGCCACGGGCTGAACCGACTTGGACGAGTTAGGCGTCAGTTGATAAGTCTTACCTGATTCATTACTGGTTACGTCAAAAGGATGGATTAACTCGTTGTTTTTAATCAT